>WVSO01000070.1 GCA_015689745.1 Rhodobacterales bacterium HKCCSP123
GCTTCGCCGACTGGGCCGAGGCGCAGGGGCTGACCGGCGACGCGGTGCTGGCCGGGCTTGCGGGGGCAAGCCTCGGGCGGGACGGCGCGGTCGTGGTTGCCGTGGAACGGTTCGGGGGCCGGGTCGTTCATTCCGTGCCGGGGGCGCGCGCGCTGTCGGGTGTGACACCCAGCGAAGACGCGCCCGATCTGCTGGTCCGCGACCTGCGCGGCACGCGGCTGGCCAGTGTCGAGATGGGGCCCGAGGACCTGCCGGTGCTGACCGTCACCGCCGAGGGGGACGGCCTGTCGATCACGCTGGAATGCGCCGCGGGCCAGTTGGATGGCCCCGCCGCGATCCGGCTTCTTTCCGAATTCGCGGGACGGGTGGAGCAGCCGCTCCGCCACCTGCTCTGACAAGGGGGTCCGAGGGATGGACTACACCGATCTTTATATCGACGGCGACTGGGTGAAGACCGAGGAGCGGTTCGACGTCATCAACCCGGCGACGGAGGAGGTTTTGGCCTCGGTCGCCTCGGCGGAGATCGCGCATGCGGATGCGGCGCTGGATGCCGCCGAGCGGGCGATGGCCGATTGGGCCGCGCGCACGCCGCGGGAGCGGTCCGAGGTGCTGCGGAAGGCGTGGGAGCTGATGACCGCGCGGCTCGATCATTTCGCGAACCTGATCACGCTGGAGAACGGCAAGGCGGGCACGGATGCCAAGGGCGAGGCAGGCTATGCCGCCGAGTTCTTCCGCTGGTTCGCGGAAGAGGCCGTGCGCGCCGACGGTCTGATCACGCGGGCGCCCGCAAGCGGCGCGCGGATCGTCGTGCAGCACAAGCCCGCGGGGCTGGCCGTGCTGGTCACGCCGTGGAACTACCCCGCGGCCATGGGCACGCGGAAGATCGCGCCGGCGCTGGCGGCGGGCTGCGGCGTCATCATCAAGCCGGCGTCGGAGACGCCCTTGACCATGCTGGCGCTGATGCCGCTGCTGGAAGAGGCGGGGGTGCCGAAAGGGTTGGTGAACGTGCTGCCGTCGAAGCGGACGGGCGCGCTGGTCGATCACATGCTGCACGACCCGCGGGTGCGGGTGGTGAGCTTCACGGGCTCCACCGGGGTGGGGCGGAAGCTGCTGAAATCGGCCGCCGACCAGGTGCTGAAACCGGCGATGGAGCTGGGCGGGAACGCGCCCGTGCTGGTGCTGAAGGATGCCGACATGGACACGGCCATCGACGGCACCATGCTGGCCAAGATGCGCAACCTGGGCGAGGCCTGCACGGCGGCGAACCGGATCTACGTGCATGAGAGCATCGCGGAGAAATTTACGGCGCGGCTGTCGGAGCGGATGAGCGCGCTGAAGGTGGGCGACGGGACCGACCCTTCGGTCGATGTCGGCCCGCTGGTGAACGCACAGACGCGCGACAAGGTGGCGGAGTTCGTCTCGGACGCGCTGGCCAAGGGGGCGAAGCTGGGGTGTGGCGGCGTGGTGCCGAACGGCAAGGGGTTCTTCTACCCGCCCACCGTCATCTCGAACGTGCCCGAGACGGCGGACTGCGTACATGACGAGATCTTTGGCCCCGTGGCCGCGATCCAGACCTTCGCCGACGAGGAAGACGCGATCCGGCGGGCCAACGACACGGAATATGGGCTGGTGGCCTATGTCTTCAGCGCCGATTTCAAGCGCGCGATGCAGGTCTGCGAGCGGCTGGATTACGGGATGGTGGGTCTGAACCGCGGGCTTGTCAGCGACCCCGCCGCGCCCTTCGGCGGGACCAAGCAATCGGGCCTTGGCCGCGAAGGCGGGCACGAGGGGATGCTGGAGTTCATGGAAACGCAATACATCTCGGCGGATTGGTGAGGGCAGGGCGATGAGCGAGATCACGGCAAGCCCCTCGACCCGGAAGCTGGCGCTGGAAAAGGGCGTGGACCTGGAGGCGCAGGCGAAGAAACTGGGCCGCCGGACGATCGGGCCGGAGGACCTGGAGAGCGGCGGGGCGGCGGCTCCGGCAACGGGCGACACGTCGTATTGGGCGGTGGATCACGCCGCCCATGGCCCGGTCACCGAGGAACCGATGAGCCGTTTCGCGCAGGTGGCCGCGCGCAACCTTGCCGCGGCGCAGGCGCTGATCCCGGCGGTGACCCATCACGACCGCGCCGATGTCTCGGGGATCGAGGCGTTGCGCAAGGCGTGGAAGGACGAGGCGCGCGCGCGCGGCGTCAAGCTGACGGCGCTGGCCTTTCATGTCGCCGCGCTGGCGCGGTGTTTGCGCGCCTTTCCGCGGTTCAACGCCTCGCTTTCGGCAGATGGCGAGCGGCTGATCCTGAAGGAGTATGTGCATGTCGGCATCGCGGTGGACACCGCGCATGGGCTGATGGTGCCGGTGATCCGCAACGCGGACCGCAAGGGGCTATGGGCCATCGCGGCGGAGATCGCGGAGCTTGCCGCCCGTGCGCAGGCGCGCAAGATCGGGCCGGACGAGATGGGGGGTGCCTCGATGACGATCACCAATCTCGGCGGGATCGGCGGCACGGCCTTCACCCCCATCGTGAACCCGCCCGAGGTGGCGATCCTCGGCATCACGCGGACCGAGACGGTCACGGTCTGGGAGGGCGATACGCCCCGGCCTGTGCCGATGGTGCCGCTCGACCTGTCCTACGACCACCGGGTCATCAACGGCGCCGACGCGGCGCGGTTCATGACGGCCTACGCGGGGCTGATCGCGGACCCTAGGCGGATGATGATCTGAGCGGGTCCGGCTCCGTCGTGCCGTCACGGTAGCCGAAATCCGGCAGGATCTCGGAGGCCTTGAAGGGCGCGGCGCCATCCCCGGCGCGGGCGATCTGGCCTTCGATGAGCAGCAGGGCGTAGCCGTGGACGATGCTCCAGAGCATCCACTCGGTCCGCCATGGCGCGCCGGGAGCGTCGGCCTTGTCCCAGTCGAGGCCTTGGGCGATGCCGCGCAGAACCTCGTAGCTGGCCCGGGACGCGGCCATGAGGTCGGGATCCTGGTGGTTGCAGAGCGTCTTCGAGAACATCAGGCGGAACAGCTCGGGGTTTGCGAGCGCGAAGCGCAGGTAGCCGTCGCAGGCGGCGTGGAGGCGCGGCTTGCCGGGCGGTTCGCCCTCGACCCCGCGGCGCATCTCGGCGGCGTGGCGGCGGAACCCTTCGGTCGCGATGGCGGTCAGGAGACCGCGCAGCCCGTCGAAGTGATTCTTCGGCGCGGTATGGCTGACGCCGACGCGCGCGGCGATGGCGCGCAGCGACAGGTTCTCGAGCCCGGTTTCCTCGAGCAACTCGAGCCCGGCGGTGATGAGCGCCGGTTTCAGATCGCCGTGATGGTAACTTTTCCGATTTTCGGTCAATTGGTTAAGCCCTTCATGTTTCCAATGTAAATTTTTCTGCTGGACTTTGCAAGGGAGGCGCGCAATTAAATGTCCAGTGGAAATTTACAGCGGAGATATTCCGATGGCACCCGAAGACATCTTCTCGCTGGCCGGGACGGCGGCGATGGCGGGGTGGGCGCTGCTCATCCTTGGCCCGCGCCGCTACGGCCTGCTCAACGCGGTCCCCCTCTGGATGATCCCGGCAGGATTGTCGCTGGTCTATGCGCTGCTGGTCCTGAGCCGGTTTTCCGGCATGGGCGGCGGTTTCGACAGCCTTGCCTCGGTCGCGCAACTCATGTCGGATGACTGGGCACTGCTGGCGGGCTGGGTGCATTACCTGGCCTTCGACCTCTTCATCGGCGCGGTGATGGCCGCGCGGATGGACCGCGTGGGCGTGGGCCGCGTGGTGCAGGCGCCGATCCTCGTCTCGATCTTCATGCTGGGGCCGTTCGGCTTCCTGATCGCCGGGCTGACCGAGCTGGGCCTGCGCGCCCGCATGATCCCCACCCAAACCCTTGCCTTGAAGGAAACGTCCCATGTCGCTGCTTGATGCAAACCTTCCGGCGGTCCGCGCCGAGACGCCTTCGCAATTCCAGGTTCTGACCGTGGTGTCGGCGATCCTTCTTGCCGTCTCGGTCGCCTGGGGCTTCGTCGATGCCCGGCTGATCGACGGGGTGCCGGTCTGGCTGAAGCCGCTGAAATTCTCGCTGAGCTTCGTGGTCCTGTTCTGGACGATGGCGCTGGTCGAGACGCGGCTCTCGCAGGGGTGGCGCGAGGGGTGGACGCTCAGGATCACCGGATGGGTGATGGCGGCGGCCTTCCTTTCGGAAATGGCCTACATGATCTACCAGGCCGCGCGGGCCGAGGCGTCGCATTTCAACCTGTCGACCCCGTTTCACGAGGCGATGTACACGGTCATGGGTGTCGGCGCCGTGTCGCTGATCGCGGGCGTGGCCGTCATGGGCCGGGTCGCGCGGCGCGACGGCGAAGCGGCACTGGGGCCGGGCCTGCGCGAAGGGGTCTGGCTGGGCTTTCTCATCACCTTCGGTCTGACCTTCATCGTGGCGGGCTACCTGAGCAACTCCGGCGGGCATTTCGTGGGCCTGCACCCCGAGGGCGCGCCGACCGTGCCGCTGATGGGCTGGTCGGGTGTCACGGGGGACCTGCGCCCTGCCCATTTCGCCTCGATCCACGCGATGCAGGCGCTGCCGCTTCTGGGACTGTGGCTGGACCGGCGCGGAGGGGCCACCGCGGTCAGGGGGGTGCGGATCGGGGCGGCGGCCTATGCCGTGCTGACGCTGGCACTGTTCGGCCAGGCGCTGATGGGGATCCCGCTGATCCCCCTTGGGTGAGCGCCCCCTCCTGAAACGAACAAGCCCCGGTCCGGGTGGCCGGGGCTTTCCAGTCTTGTTGACCGCAGCTTTCAGCGGCGGCGGTCGCGGCGGCTGCTCATGGGCTGGAAGGCGACGCCGACATGCGCCTCGCAATAGGGTTTGCCTTGCTGGACGGGCAGGCCGCAGAAGTAGAAATCATCCGTGGCGGGATCGCCGATGGGCCATTTGCAGGTCCGCTCGGTCAGCTCCATCAGGTTGATGCGCTTGGCGGTCTTCTCGACCTCCTGCACCTTGGCGAGCGCCTCGGGGCTGATCTCGTTGGCGGAGGGCTGCGGGGGCAGGGGCTGACCCGCGGGCACGATGGGCTTGCGAAGCGGCGTGACGTTGGCCGGCCGCGGCGCAGGGTCCGGCTCGGACACGGCGGCGGGCTGTGCAGGCTCGGCGGGGGCGGCCTTGGCCTCTTCCTTGCGGGGCTTCTCGGCGGGCTTGGCCTCGGTCTCCTTCGCGGGGGCGGGCTTGGCCGCGCTGCTCGTGCCGCTGCCCGCGCGGTTCGACAGGCCGAGGCGGTGTACCTTGCCGATCACGGCATTGCGGGTGACGCCGCCAAGCTCCTTGGCGATCTGGCTGGCCGACTGGCCTTCGCCCCACATCTTCTTCAAAAGCTCGACGCGTTCGTCGGTCCAGGACATGCCCGTCTCCTGAATTTGGGGCCGCGTGGCGCGCGACCCGTCCCAAGGCCCACTCATATGGCGGATCGGGGCCGAAGATTGAAGCCCCATTCTAGGCGCGGAACGGCCCTGCGCAAGCCCATGCGCTCAGGCGGCGCGGCGACGGTTGACGCGTTCGCGCCATGCGAGCAGCGCGGCGCCGGCGATGATGGTGGCCGCGCCGAGAAGGCTGAGGGGTGTGGGCAGCGTGCCGAAGAGCGCCGCGTCGTAGAGGGCGGCGAAGACCAGCGTGAGATAGGAGAAGGGGGTCACGAAACTCGCGTCGGCCCGTGCCATGGCCGAGACGAAGAAGAATTGCGCGGCGGCCATGACGGTGCCGATGGCCGCCATTCCGATCCATTGCTGTGGCGTTGGCGGTTGCCAGACCCAGATGACGGCGGCCGCGGCGATGCCAAGACCGATGGAGTTGTTGACGAGCAGGATCTGGAGCGTGCGCTCCCAGCCCGAGAGGCGCTTGATGAAGATGAGTTCCAGACCCAGCGCCAGCGCCGCGCCGAGGGCGAGAAGCGCGCCGGGCTCGATGCCGCCCTGGCCGGGGCGGATCAGGATGAGCGCACCGGCGAAGGCGATGGCGGCGGCCAGCCAGCGCCATGGGCCGACGCGCTCGCCCAGGAGCGGGATGGCGAGGATCATGCCGAAGATCGGGTTGAGGAAGGAGATCGCGGTCGCATCCGCCAAGGGGATCGTGGCGGCGGCGGCGAACATGAGCGTGACACCCGACCAGCCGCAGAGCGTGCGGGCGGTGTGGGTCTTGAGGTCGGGGCGCGTCAGGCGGGGGCGGAGGGCCGCGGCGGTCGCGGCGATCACGAGCCACGCGAAGAGGAAGCGCCCGAAGCTCACCTGGAGCGGGTGCAGCGGCGGCCCCAGCGTCTCGGTGCCGAGCGCCTTGGCCAGCAGCGTGGTTCCCGCGATGAAGGCGGTCGCGGCGACCATGAAGGCGATCGCCGCGCCGGGTGCGGCGGCTTGCGGCGGCTGCGGCAGGGCGGCAGGCGGCACCGCGCCCTGCGGTGTCAGGGGGGCGGTCATGGCGGCCCGGTCAGACCCCGAGGCAGTGGCGCAGGATCGCCTTTTGCGCATGCAGCCGGTTTTCCGCCTCGTCGAAGATGACCGAGTTGGGGCCGTCCATGACGGCATCGGTGGCTTCCTCGTTCCGGTGCGCGGGCAGGCAGTGCATGAAGAGCGCGTCGGGCCTGGCGTGTTTCATCAGCGCCTCGTTCACCTGGTAGGGGCGCAGCTGGTTGTGGCGCCGCTCGCGGGTGGACTGGCTGTCATGCATCGAGACCCAGGTGTCGGTGACGACGAGGTCGGCGCCGGCCACGGCCTTGGCCGGGTCGCGGACGATCTCGACCTTCGAGCCCTTTGCGCGGGCCTCGTCGAGGAAGACGCGCTCGGGGTCGAGCGTCTCGGGGCCGGAGAAGGTGAGATCGAAGCCGAACTGGCCGGCGGCATGGGCGAAGCTGGCGAAGACGTTGTTGCCGTCGCCGCACCATGTCACCTTTTTCCCCGCGATCGGGCCGCGGTGTTCCTCGAAGGTCAGGATATCGGCCATGATCTGACAGGGGTGTGTGCGGTTCGTCAGCCCGTTGATGACGGGAACCGAGGCATGCTCTGCCATCTCGAGCAGCACGTCCTCCTCGAAGGTGCGGAGCATGATGAGGTCGACGTAGCGCGAGAGCACGCGGGCGGTATCGGCGATGGTTTCGCCGTGGCCGAGCTGCATCTCGCTGCCCGAGAGCACCATCGTCTGCCCGCCCATCTGGCGCACGCCCACGTCGAAGCTGACGCGGGTGCGGGTGGAGGGCTTCTCGAAGATCAGCGCCACCATGCGACCCGCGAGCGGTTGCTCGTCGTCGGGCGCACCCTTGGGGCGGTCCGCGCGCGCGGCCTTCATCGCGGCGGCCTGGTCGATCATGGCCCTGAGGGCGGCCGGGTCGGTCTTGTTGATGTCGAGGAAATGGGTCATCGCGTTTCGCCTTTGGCTGGCGTGGGGCCGGTGGGGGGCTGCCTGCCCCCCACACCCCCCGGGCGTACTTCTGGAAAGATGAAGGATCAGGCGGCCGCGATCTTTCGGCTGACGGCGGAGGCGGCGGCATCGAGGCGCGACACGCCTTCGGCGATCTCCTCCTCGGTGATGGTGAGGGCGGGCAGGACGCGCACGACGTTGTCGCCCGCGGGGACGGTGAGGATATGGGCGTCATAGCCCGCCGCGACCACGTCGGTGTTGGTGGGCTTGCACTTCAGCCCCAGCATGAGGCCCGAGCCGCGGACACCCTCGAAGACGTCGGGATGGGCGGCGACGAGCCCCTCGAGCCGCTGGCGGAGGAACCCGGCCCTGGCATTCACCCCCTCGAGGAAGCCGGGCTTCGTGATCTCGTCCATCACCGCAGCCCCCACGGCGCAGCCGAGCGGGTTGCCGCCATAGGTGGAGCCGTGCGTTCCGGCCGTCATGCCGCGCGCGGCGTTTTCCGTGGCCAGCAGCGCCCCGATCGGGTAGCCGCCCCCGATCCCCTTGGCGACCATCATGATGTCGGGGGTGATCCCGGCCCATTCATGCGCGAAGAGCCGCCCGGTGCGGCCGACGCCGCACTGGATCTCGTCGAGGATCAGGAGTAGCCCGTGCTCGTCGCAGAGGTCGCGCAGGCCCTTGAGGCACTGGTCGGGCAGCGGGCGGATGCCGCTTTCACCCTGGATGGGCTCGACCATGATCGCGCCGACATCGGGCTCGGCGGCCGCCGCGCGCAACGCGTCGTGATCGCCGAAGGGCAATTGCCGGAACCCCGGAAGGAGCGGGCCGAAGCCCTTGGTCAGCTTCTCGGAGCCCGCCGCCGATATCGCCGCGATGGAGCGGCCGTGAAAGGCCCCCTCGAAGGTGAGGATCGTGGTGCGCTCGGGCGTGTCGCTCTCGGCCCAGTATTTGCGGGCCATCTTGACGGCCAGTTCCGTCGCCTCGGTCCCCGAATTGCAGAAGAAGACGGTGTCGGCGAAGGTATGCTCGACCAGCCGCTCGGCCAGCGCCTCCTGCTGGGGGACGGTGTAGAGGTTCGAGGTGTGCCAGAGCGCATTCGCCTGGTCGGTCAGGGCCTTGACCAGCGCGGGGTGGCCGTGGCCCAGCGACATCACCGCGATGCCGGAGGCGAAATCGAGGAAGCGTCGCCCGTCGGCCTCGATCATCCACGACCCTTCGCCCTTGACGAAGGAGAGTTTCGACCGGTTGTAGCTAGGCAGGACAGGCGAGATCATCTCGGTCTCCCGTGAATGAAAGGAAGGCCCTGCATTGGCGCAAGGCCTGTCCCAAGTCAATTCAGAGACGCTGATGGGGTCAAGTGCCTGATGTGATCAGGCGACCTCGCTGAGCTCGACCTTGGGCGTCACGCCGAGCGCGGCGCAGACGTCGCGGGTGAGGTCGGGGGAGTTTAGCGTGTAGAAATGCAGGTCCTCGACGCCGCCCTCGATCAGGTCGGTGCACAGCTCGGTGGCCAGCGCCGTGGCCAGCAGACGCTCGCGCCCGTCGCGGGCGGCCTTGTCGAAGGCCTCGTCCAGCCAGGCGGGGATCACGGTGCCGCAGGCCTCGGCGAACTTGCGCACGCCTTTCCACGAGTTGATCGGAAGGATTCCGGGGATGATGGGCGCGGTGATCCCCGCGGCCGCGCAGGCGTCGCGGAAGCGGAAGAAGGTCTCGGCCTCGAAGAAGAACTGGGTGATGGCGGAGTGTGCGCCGGCGTCGATCTTGCGCTTCAGGAAGTCGACACAGTCCTGCATCGAGCCCGCTTCGGGGTGCGGGTCGGGGTAGGCGCCGACGCGGAGGTGGAACTTGCCGGTTTGCGCCAGCGCCTCGATCAGCTCGATGGAATTGGCGAAACCCTCGGGGTGGGCGATGAAGCGGCCCTGGCCCTTCGGCGGGTCGCCGCGCAGCGCGACGATCTGGGTGACGCCGGCCTGCGCGTAGCTTTCGGCGATCTCGAGCGTCTCGGTGCGCGTGGCATCGACGCAGGTGAGGTGGGCCGCGACCTCGACCCCGTAATTGGCATGGATCGTCTTGACCGCGTCATGGGTCAGCGCGCGGGTGGTGCCGCCCGCGCCATAGGTCACGGAGACGAATTCGGGCGCGAGGGGCGCGAGGACGCCAAGCGTTTCCCAGAGCTTGAAGGAGGCCTCGAGCGACTTGGGCGGGAAGAACTCGAAAGAAATGCGCGGCGCGGTCATGGCGATTCTGATCCTTGATCTGTCGCATGTGGGTGTCGCATAGAGTGGTCATTGCGGCAAATTCATAATCCTCAAGATCAATATGAGGTTCATATGCATCTCGAGTTTCGCCACCTGCGCACGATCAAGGCCATCCACGAGGAGGGGGGCCTCGCCCGTGCGGCCGAGCGGCTGCACATCACGCAATCGGCACTCTCCCACCAGATCAAGGGGTTGGAGGACCAGGCGGGGCTGGAACTGTTCGTGCGGCGCTCGAAGCCGATGCGCCTGTCACCTGCGGGAATGAAGCTGCTCAGGCTGGCGGAGGACGTGCTGCCGCGCATCGCGGCGCTGGAGGACGAGTTCGACTCGCTCCGGAAGGGGCGAACGGGGCGCCTTCATATCGCCATCGAGTGCCATGCCTGTTTCGACTGGCTTCTGCCGGTGCTGGAAGCCTTCCGCATCTCATGGCCCGATATCGACGTGGACATCCGCCCGGGTCTGCAGTTCGAGGCGCTGCCCGCGCTTCTGCGCGAGGAGGTGGATTTCGTGGTGTCCTCCGACCCCGAGACCCTGTCGGGCGTCGATTTCACGCCGCTCTTCGATTACGAGCCGGTCTTCGTCTGCGCCGCCGATCACCCGCTGGCGGAGAAACCCTACATCGAGGCCGAGGATTTCGCCGACCAGGCGCTGATCACCTACCCGGTGGAGCGGTCGCGGCTCGACGTGTTCAGCCAGCTGCTCTTGGCGGCGGGGGTGGAGCCGAAGTCGATCCGGCAGGTGGAACTGTCTGCGGTGATCCTGCTCCTCGTCGCCTCGGGGCGCGGGGTGTCGGTGCTGCCCGACTGGGTGGTGCGCGATACCGGCAAGCATCCGTCGCTCGTCACGCGGCGGCTGACCGAAGGAGGGATCACGCGGCGGCTCTACGGGGCGACGCGGGCCGAGGACACGGCCAAGCCCTTCATGGCGCAGATGCTGCGGCTCTGCCGGACCGAGCCGCCCAAGCTGCAGCGCGGCTGACGATGGCGCGGCATCCGTTCCTCGACCATCCCCTGCCCACGGCGGTCGCCCATCGCGGCGGGTCTCTGGAGGCCGAGGAGAACACGATGGAGGCTTTCGCGCGGGCGGCGGGCCTTGGGTACACGCATGTCGAAACCGATGTGCATGCGACGCGCGACGGGGTCGTCGTTGTTCATCACGACGCCTCGCTCGAGCGGATGACGGGCGAGACGGCGCGGATCGCCGATCTGGACTGGGCGGAGCTTGCGCGCATCCGGACTTTCGGAGGCGCGGCGATCCCGCGGGCGGAGGAGCTGCTGGCGGCCTTTCCGGCGCTCAACATCACCTTCGAGCTGAAATGCGACCGGGTGGCGGAACCGCTGGCCGGTGTCATCACCCGCGCGGATGCGCTGGACCGGGTCTGCGCCGGGTCCTTCGTGGCGGCACGGACGGTGGCGATCCGGGCGCTGCTCGGCCCGGGCCTGTGCTGGTCGCCCGCGCAATCGGGGGTCGCGGCGCTGTGGCTCGCGGGGCATGGCCTGCCGATCCGGCGGCCCGGCTTCGCGGTCGTTCAGGTGCCGCCGGTGCACAGGGGCATCCGGGTCGTCACGCCGCGCTTCATCCGGGCGGCGGCGCGGCGGGGGATCGACGTGCAGGTCTGGACGGTGGACGACGCGGCCGAGATGGAGCGCCTTCTCGACATGGGCGTGAGCGCGATCATGACGGACCGGCCCACGCTCCTCAGGCGGGTGCTGGAGGGGCGCGGGCAGTGGCACGGGGGCGCCTGAGCCCGGTGCGGCGCTGTCGCGGTCAGGCGGGGCGGCCGGCCCAGTCGAGCGCGTCCTCGAGACGGTCATCGCCCCAGAACACCTCTCCCCCGACGATGAAACTGGGAGAGCCGAAGACGCCGGCGGTCTTGGCGGCCTCGGTCTCGGCGGCAAGGGCCGCCTCGATCTCGGGGGAGCGGGCGCGGGCCACCGTCGCCTCGGGGTCGCGGCCGAGGGCGCGAAGGCACCCTGTCAGGTTGGGCGCTTCTCCGGGTGGCTGGCCGTCGAGAAACCAGCGGCGGTAGGTGTCGCGGATGTACTCCCAGCCCCAGCCCTCGCGCTGCCCGAGAAGTGCCACGGCATTGGCAAGCGGCAGGTCCGGCAACGGGTAAGGCGCGGGAACCCGCACCGGCAGACCGTGCCGCGCGGCGCGGCGTTCGATGTCGCGCCACATGTAGGCGGTCTTCACCGGCTTGTCCTTGAAGGGGATGTTGTTCTGCTCGACCATGATGGCGCGGACGTTGAAGGGCCGTACCGTCACCGGCACGCCCGCCGCGCGGGCCGCCGCGTCGATGCGCATGACGGTCAGGTAGCTGTAGGTGCTGCCGATCGAGACCCAGAGCTCCATGCCAACCTCCGATCCGGTGGCCCGTGGGGGAACACCGGCCATCATGCCGCCACCTGCACGCCCTTGGCAATCGTGGGATCCTCCGGTAAGGCGCGCGGGCACTCCGGTAAGGACAGATCCATGCAAGGCTCCGCGAACCTCAACATCATGCTCAAGGCCGCGCGCAAGGCGGGCCGGAGCCTCGTGAAGGATTTCCGCGAGGTCGAGAACCTTCAGGTCTCCTCCAAGGGCCCGGGCGATTTCGTCAGCAAAGCCGACCGCGCGGCCGAGGACATTCTCCGCGACGCCCTGATGGAGGCGCGGCCGAACTACGGGTTCCTCGGCGAGGAAGGCACCGTGATCGAGGGCAAGGACCCGACGCGCCGCTGGATCGTCGACCCGCTCGACGGGACCACGAACTTCCTGCACGGGATGCCCCATTGGGCGGTATCGATCGCGCTCGAGCACAAGGGCGAGATCGTGGCGGGCGTGGTCTATGACCCCGCCAAGGACGAGATGTTCTATGCCGAGAAGGGCGCCGGCTGCTGGCTGAACGACAGCAAGCGGCTGCGCGTCTCGGGGCGCACGAAGATGATCGAGAGCGTCTTTGCCACAGGCGTCCCCTTCGGCGGGCGCAAGTACCTGCCCGCGACGCTGCAGGACCTGGCGCGGCTGATGCCCGCCTGTGCGGGGGTGCGGCGCTGGGGGTCGGCGGCGCTCGACCTCGCCTATGTGGCGGCGGGGCGCTACGAGGGGTATTGGGAGCGCGGGCTGAACGCCTGGGACATCGCGGCCGGCATCCTGCTGGTGCGCGAGGCGGGCGGGCTGGTGCAGCCGATCCGCGAGGGGCAGGATCTCCTTCACGACGGGAATGTCGTGGCCGCGGCCGAGCCGATCTTCGACCAGTTCGCCAAGGTGATCCGCGAGCGCGACTGATCCCTGCGTGCCCCCGTCCGACCGGGCGCGGGCCGGGGCCGGGCTTGCGTATTTCGGGAAAGGTGAAGGGGCAGGCGCGCGTTAAGGTTAACGGCCCCGCCTTCATCTTTCCGAAAATACGCCGGCGGACCGGAGTCTCCGGGCGCGCGTCACGGCATGGGAGACCGCGTCGTCATCCGGGGCAAACCCCGATGAAGCTGCTCCCAACGGGTTGGTGGCCGGACCGGGGCCGGGCGATCACGCGCGGGCCGGGACCAGCTGCTGCACGACGCCCGCGAGCAGCAGGTAGAGCGAGGTGACGGTCACCACCGCCGTCAGCGGCGGGAAGGGGGCGAAGTCGATCCAGGCCGCCCAGGCGATGGACGCCGTCCAGATCAGCGCCACCGGAAGGGTGATCCAGCGCCAGCGCGCGGTGCGCACGGGGTGCACGAACTTCAGGTTCAGGAACTGCGCGATGCAGAGCGCCACGACGAGGCCCAGGATCACCTCCCACGGGGGGACGATCACGAGAAGTGCGAGGGCCACCATGTTCCAGCAGCCGGGAAAGCCGCGAAAGGACTTGTCGGCGGTTTTCATCCTGGTATCGGCGAAGTAGAGCGCCGAGGCGAAGGGGATCAGAAGCACCACGATCCAGCCCGACCAGCCCGGCAGGAGCCCCGAGCCGTAAAGCGCGTAGGCCGGGATCATCACGTAGGTCAGGAAGTCGATGATCAGGTCGAGCAGCACGCCGTCGATGATCGGTGCGTTTTCGGTCACGGCGTACTTGCGGGCGAGCGGCCCGTCGATGCCGTCGACCACGAAGGCCACGGTCAGCCAGATCGTCATCATCGCCCAGTCATGCTCGGCCGCCTCGAGAAGCGCCAGCATGGCGAGCGATGCGCCGATCGCGGTGAAGAGGTGGACGGAATAGGCCCTGATGCGCATTCGCCCCAATTGCCGGGTTCAGGGGCCGAAGGCAACAGGGACGTGACGGTTTTGCGACCTCAGGCCTTGGGATGCGCGTTTGCATAGACTTCGAGCAGGCGCGCGGTGTCGACAGCTGTGTAAGCCTGTGTCGTCGAGAGCGAGGCGTGGCCGAGGAGCTCCTGGATGGCGCGCAGGTCGCCGCCCGCGTTCAGGAGATGGGTGGCGAAGCTGTGGCGGAGCGCGTGGGGCGTGGCCGTGGCGGGAAGGCCCAGTTGCATCCGGGCCTGTTCCATCACCTTGGCGATGATCCGCCCGTTGAGCGGTCCGCCACGGATGCCGCGGAACAGCGGCGTGCCGGGGGAAAGGTCATGCGGGCAAAGCGCCGCGTAGCGCGCCACCGCGTCGCGGGCGGCGGGCAGGACGGGCACCTCGCGCTCCTTGCCGCCCTTGCCGCGGATGCGCAGCGTGTCGGTGAGCGGCAGGGCGCCCGCGTCGAGCGAGAGCGCCTCGGACCGCCTCAGCCCGCAGCCGTAGAGCAGCGTCACGACCGCCACGTCGCGGGCCGAGACCCAGTCGCGCGCATCCTGCTGGCCGACGGTCTCGAGCATGTCGGCGGCCCCCTCGACGCTGAGGGGTCGGGGCAGGCGGCGGGTATGTTTCGGTGCGCGCATGGAGAGGATCGGGGTGGCGTCGAACCCCTCGCGCTCGGCCCACCAGCGGTAGAAGGCCTTGACCGCCGAGAGCCTGCGGGCGAGCGACCTAGGGCCGACACCGCGACCCCGCTGGGCGGCCATCCAGCTGCGCATCTCGGCTGCGCCGAGGGATTTCAATGCATCGGGGCCCGGAACCTCGCCGATGTGCCCGGCCTGGAAGCCCAGGAAATCGGTCAGGTCGCGGGCGTAGGCGTCGAGCGTCGCGTCCGAGGCGTCGCGCAGGCTGCCGAGGTCGGTCAGCCAGCGCTGCATCAGGTCGCGTGACGCGGAGCTGAGCGCGAGGCTCATCGGCCTAGTCCAGCCAGCGCTTCATCTGCCGTTCGAAGACGCCCGCGAAGAAGGTGAGCAGATCGGTGCCCTGGCTCGGGCGGAACTGGTGCGGGTCCTCGGCTCCCATGACCAGCATCGCGGGAAGACGGCCCGGCCCGAGGTCGAGCTGCATCAGCGCCTCGGACTTGATCCAGGCGGCATCGGCGCCGAAGATCGCCCGGTTGCCGTCACCGACCTGGCGGAGCGTTACCTGGCGATGCGGCACGGCCCGCCCGCCGGTGACATAATCCGAGACAAAGCCCGGTGCGACGATGGTCAGCACATCCTCGAGCTTCTGCACATGGGGGGCGCTGGTGTTGGTGGCGTCCGCGCTTTCCAGCACGAGGCGCACCCTGTCGACCCGAAGGGTCGCGGCGACGTCGGTGGCCAGGGTCTTCAGGAAGCCCGTGAACTCGGACTGGTCGAGCAGCGACAGGATCGCGCGGTGGATCTGGTTCGTGCCCGCGAGGTTCTCGTAGGCCGCGGCGATGACCGAGCGGTGGGTGTCCTCCAGCCGGTCGAGGCGGTTTTCCAGGCGCTCCATCGCGATGCCGCGCATGTCGACGATGTTGCCGCCCATCTGCCTGTCGTTCGCGGCGATGAGCGCGCGCATCAGGTCGCGGTCGTCGAGGACAAGGTCGGGATCGGCGAGGATCCGGTCCCGCCAGTCGTCATTGCTGCCGGCGAAGGTCGCCAGCCGGTCGGCTTCACTACTGCTCACGGTGCGTGCCCCTTTGGCGGACGTCTTGGTGTTTCGGGGACCCTACACGAAGTTCAGAGGATTTTCTGCCCCGTTTTTTCCCAATCCTTCAGGAAGCCCTCGAGCCCCTTGTCGGTCAGAACATGGCTGGCCATCGACTTGATGACCGCCGGCGGTGCCGTGGCCACGTCCGCGCCGATCAGGGCGGCCTGCTTCATGTGGTTGGCGGACCGGATCGAGGCTGCAAGGATCTCGGTCGAGAAGTCGTAATTGTCGTAGATCTCGCGGATCTCGGCGATCAGGTCCATGCCGTCGATGTTGAGATCGTCGAGGCGCCCGATGAAGGGCGAGATGAAGGTCGCGCCGGCCTTGGCGGCCAGAAGCGCCTGGTTGGCCGAGAAGCAGAGCGTCACGTTGACCATGCGGCCTTCGCCCGACAGCACCTTGCAGGCCTTGAGTCCGTCCCAGGTCAGCGGGACCTTGATGGTGATGTTCTCGGCGATCCTGGCCAGTTCCCGGCCCTCGGCGATCATGCCATCGGCATCGAGCGCCACCGTTTCGGCCGAGACGGGACCCGAGACCATCTCGCAGATCTCTTTCGTGACTTCCTTGATGTCGCGGCCCGACTTGGCGATCAGCGAGGGGTTCGTCGTGACCCCGTCCACCATGCCGAGGTCGTTCAGTTCCCGGATGGCATCCACATCGGCGGTATCCACAAAGAATTTCATCGCGTTCCCTTCCTTTCGCGGGCAGGTCGTGGTCATTTGCGGGTCTTCTAACGCAGCCACCCCCGGGCGTGAAGGGATGAGCGACAGCTATTTCGAGGAAGGCCGGCTGGTGGGCGTGCTGACGCCGGAGCCGATCGACCGGGTGCTCGACTACCGTGCGCCCGAGGGCGGCTGCTGGCTGGGTGCCTTCGTCGAGGTGCCGCTGGGCCCGCGCAAGGTGCTGGGCGTGGTCTGGGGGCCGGGACGCGGCGATTTCGACGCGGCGAAGATCCGGGCCGTGAGCCGGGTGCTCGATGCCGCCGCGATGCGCGAGGAATTGCGCCTCTTCCTGGAACGGGCCGGGGCCTACACCCTGACACCCATCTCGCAGATGCTGCGGCTGGCCACGCGTGTGCCGGGGCTGAGCGATCCACCCTCGATGCGCAAGATCTACCGGCTGGGGCAGGGAGAGCCTGACCGGATGACCGATGCGCGCCGCCGGGTGATCGAGACGCTGGTGGACTACGGTGGCCTCGGCTTCACGCTGACGGAGTTGAGCGACCTGGCCGGTGTCACCTCGTCGGTGGTCAAGGGGCTGGCGGCGCAGGGTGTGGTGGAGGAGGCCGACACGCCGCGCGACGCGCCCTACCTGCCGCTCGATCCCGACCGGCCCGGAAAGGCGCTGACCGAGGACCAGGAAGCCGCGGCCGGGGCCTTGCGGACGGGCATCCGAAGCGGGCGCTACGGGACGACCCTCCTCAAGGGCGTCACGGGCTCGGGCAAGACCGAGGTCTATCTCGAGGCGGTGGCCGAGTGTCTGCGGGCCGGGCGGCAGGCGCTGGTGCTCCTGCCCGAGATCGCCTTGACGAGCGAATTCCTGACGCGCGTCGAGGCGCGTTTCGGCGCGAGGCCGGCGGAATGGCATTCTGGCGTGACGATGACCGAGCGGCGCCGGGCCTGGAAGATGATCGGGCAGGGCGAGGCGCAGCTGGTGGTCGGGGCGCGCTCGGCGCTGTTCCTTCCGTTCCGCGATCTGGGCCTGATCGTCGTCGACGAGGAACACGACAGTTCCTACAAGCAGGAGGAAGGCGCGCTCTACAACGCGCGCGACATGGCGGTGCTGCGCGCCTCGCTGAACGAGGCGCAGGTGGTGCTGGCCTCGGCCACGCCGTCGCTGGAGACATGGGCGAACGCCGAGGCCGGGAAATACGCGCGGCTCGACCTGACGGCCCGCTTCGGCGAGGCGGTGCTGCCGCGGATGCGCGCGATCGACATGCGGGCCGAGGACCTGCCGGGGCAGGCGTGGATTTCGCCGACCCTGCAGGCGCAGGTGGCCGCGCGGTTGCGCAAGGGCGAGCAGTCGCTCCTCTTTCTCAACCGCCGGGGCTATGCGCCGGTGACGCTCTGCCGGGCCTGCGGGGCCCAGGTCGGCTGCGATCATTGCGACGCGCGGATGGTGGAACACCGGTTCCAGAAGCGGCTCGTCTGCCACCAGTGCGGCGAGACGAAGCCCTTGCCGGAGGTCTGTCCGAGCTGCGGCGTCGAGGGAAAGATGGCCGCCGTGGGACCCGGCGTGGAGCGCATCGCGGAAGAGGCGGCGCGGGTGTTTCCGGATGCGAAGCTGGCCATTCTCAGTTCCGACCTGTTCGGCTCCGCGCGGGCCCTGAAGGCCCAGATCGAGGACATCGCCAGCGGCGAGACCGACATCATCATCGGCACGCAGCTCGTGGCGAAGGGGCATAACTTCCCCCGGCTGAGCCTGGTGGGGGTGATCGACGCGGACCTCGGGCTTCAGGGCAGCGACCTGCGCGCGGCGGAACGCACGTTCCAGCTGATGCGGCAGGTCTCGGGGCGGGCGGGGCGGGCGGATGTGCCGGGGGTGGCGCTTCTCCAGACCTTCCAGCCGGAGCATCCGGTGATCCGCGCGATCCTGTCGGGCGACGAGGAGGGATTCTGGCGGGCCGAGGCCGCCGAGCGCGAGGCCGCGGGGATGCCGCCCTTCGGCCGGCTTGCGGGCATCATCATCTCGGCCGACGAGGCGGCCGCGGCCTTCGACCTCGGCACGCGGCTGGCGCGGAACGACGG
>WVSO01000071.1 GCA_015689745.1 Rhodobacterales bacterium HKCCSP123
ACGGGCGCGCAAGCGCACAGGCGCGGGCGGCGGCGGCGGGGTAGCTTTCGCCGCCGCGCAGGCCGCCCAGCCATTGCAGGTAGCCCAGCCGGGCGATCTCGGCCGCGCCCGCCGCGGGGCCGCCGTAGTGTTGCAGTTGTCGGATGGTCAGGTCTGTCAGCATGGCGCCCTCCGCGCATGGGGCAGGGCGATGGGACGGGGGGAGGGGGCGCATCTGTCCCGCACCGCCACGACCCGGGGCACCCCGCCCGGTTGGTTCGGTCACGATGGCAGGTCTCCTGGCTTGCGGGTCAGGGCTCGCCCGATCCTTCCCGGGCCGGGTGGCCCAGTGGATGCTCTCGGGGTCGCTCGCCGCTCACAGTTGCGGGGGCAGCCGCGGGATTGCACCGCGTTCCCTTTTCAGACCGGGGAGGCGTCGCCGCCCGGTCACCATCGGGGAGAGCGTGCCGCGCCACCGCCCCCGCGGTCAAGTGAAAGGGGCGCGCGGGCGTGGATGCCGCAGGGGCGGCGCTCAGGCGCGGGCCGCGCCCTCCGCCAAGGCTGCGAGTTTCGCATAGGCGATGGCGGGGTCCACCGCGCCGAAGCCCGCGAAGGTGCCGAAGCCGCAATCGCTGCCCGCGATCACGCGGTCGGGGCCGACGATCTCGGTGAAGCGGCGGATGCGCTCGGCCACGAGGTCGGGGTGTTCGACGAAATTCGTCGTGGAATCGATCACGCCGGGGACCAGCACCTTGTCCTCGGGGATATCGGCCTTGCGGTCGCGGAAGACGGTCCATTCATGGCCGTGGCGGGGGTTCGACGTCTCGAAAAGGACGTAGCGCGCCTGCGCCGACATCAGCGTGTCGAACATGGTGGCCATGGGAATGTCGCAGACATGCGGCCCCTCGTAATTGCCCCAGCAGATGTGGATGCGCACGCGGGCGGGGTCGATGCCCTGAAGCGCGTGGTTCAGCGCCTCGACATGGGATTGGGCGACCTTGACGAATTCCGCGTCGGACAGGTCGGTGAAAAGCATGTGCCGCGACAGCGCGAGGTCGGGGCAATCGAGCTGCAGGTCGAGGCCCGCATCGACGATGGTGCGGTATTCGTCGCGCATCGCGTCGGCCAAGGCCGCCAGATAGGCCTCGCGCGTGGGGTAATGCGCGTTCTGCAGGAAGAGCGAGATCACGCCGGGCGAGGCCGCGTTCATGAAGCCGCGCATGGCCCCATGCGCCGCCATCGCGGCCTTGAGATTGGCGATGTCCTTTTCCAGCTCGCCCTGGCCCTTCGAGCGCACCTCGCCCACGCACATGGGCCGGGCATAGGTGGGCGTGCCGCCCTCGGTCTTCAGCCGTTCGAGGAAGGAGGGGAACATCTTGAGGTCCGCGGGCGCGTTCCGCGGGCTGTCGCCCTCGAAGCCGGTGTAGCGGTCCTTGACGTAAGTCGCGTAGCTGATCTTGGACGTTTCCCCATCGGAAACGATGTCGATGCCTGCTTCTTTCTGTTTCCTCACCGTCTCGTCCACGGCGGCCGTCATCGCCGCGTCGAAAGCGGCGGCGTCGTAGGGCTGGTCCTTCTCGCGGGCGAAGATGAAATCCACGACCTCTTGCGTGCGGGGCAGGCTGCCGACATGGGTGGTGAGGATGGGCATGGGTCTTGTCCTTCGTCGTGTCGCGTGGGGCCTCAGCCGCGCCAGGTGGGCCCGGCGGGATCGTCGGTCGCAACGACATGGTAAAGCGCGGCATCGCCGGTCATCGAGGGCCAGGCGGCATGGTCGAGCTGTTCGGGCACGCTTATCGTGTCGCCGGGGGCGAGCGTGGCCGCGCCCGCGGGGTAGTCGGCGTTGCCCTCCCACTCGACGCGCCAATGCCCGGTGACGGGCATCAGGACCGAGGGGCGGTCGTGGCGGTGCATCTCGCGCCGCGCCGATCCGCGGGTGACGAGGCCGACCTCGAAACCGGGGCGGTCGCGCAACAGGCCCGTCTCGCCGATGACGAGGACCGGGTCGCAGTCGGCCATGGCGTGCATGTCCCAGTACCGGGCGACATGGTTCGGGATCACGTCGCGGGTGCCGGGTTCGGGGAAGCCTGCAAGCTCCTCCTCGGTCAGGAGCGGCATGGGGCCGACGCCTTCGGGGAGCGACTGGCCCTTCTTGCTGTCGTAAAGCTTGCCCTGCTCGGACAGGATCAGGCCATGGGCCTGCGCCTCCTCGATGACCTGCGGGGCCCAGATCACGCCGCCGCCCGCGTCGTCGCCGCCGAGGATCGCCATGATCATCCCGTAATCCTCGCCGATGTTCTCGAAGCCGCGGAAGATGCCGGTGGGGATGTTGAAGATGTCGCCCTTCTCCAGCACCACCTCGCCCGCGTCGCCCCGGCGACCCCAGAAGAAGCGCCAGCGCCCGGAGAGGACGAAGAACACCTCGGCGGTGCGGTGGGAATGCAGCGAATTCCGGCACTTGGGCGGCTGGCCCGCGGCCCCGATGTTGAAGCCGTGCGGCAGGGTGATGTGGACATGCTGGTCGGCGGCTTCCGAGACGCCGCCGCCGATGATGGTGAAGTTCTCCTTGCGGTCGCTGCCGGGGGTGTGGGCGTCGATGAAGGCGGTGCGGCAGGGCATCAGGTCACCGTATCGGACGATACGGGCTTCCATCTCGGGCGGGGTCATCGCTGGGATCCTCGGTTGGTCTCGGGGCGGGAAAGCCCTTTCGAAAGGGCTTTTTCACGCGATTTCGAAATCGCGTGGGCAAGGGCCTTCGAAGGCCCTTGTGGCGCGGGGTGTCGGGCGGGGCGCATCGGCCTCAGGCCTCTGCCAGCAGGATCTGTTTCCAGACCGCGGTTTCATCGTAGAGCGTGTACTCGCGCCTGAGCGCGACGGGGCCCTTGCCCAGCCGTCCGAACTCGGCATGGGTGATGCCGAGCACGTAGACCATCGCGCCGGTGGGCGCGCCGAAGGCGCCCCAGCCCTCGTGCCGGCCCCAGAGCGACCAGCGCACGGCGGCGCGGGGGGGCATCTGGTCGTCCTCGCGGCCGATGACGTGGTGCAGCGTGAATTCCGCATTGGGAAAGGCCGCGCGCAGCCCCATCCAGAAGGCGTCGGCGGCGGCGTGGCCATGGGCGGTGACGCCGCCGGGGTAGTGCAGCGCCGCGGCGCGGTCGTACTCGGTGGGGATGGCCGACAGATCCGCACCCATGATCCGCTCGAGGATTTCCGAAAGCCGCTCGCCCCATGGGCTGTCGTTGCCGGTGCCCCTGTAGGGGCCGGGCCGGTCGGTCTCGGGCGTCAGCGGTTTGACGCACGCGCCGGGGCCGCCCTCGCGGGCAATGAGTTCGGCGGCGTAGGCGCGCGGCTCCCGGCCCAGCTGGCGCACGATCGCGCCCTGGTCGCGGATCAGCCATTCGTCGTCGATCATGTTTCCCCTGGCGTGGCAGTCGGCGATGATCCGGTAGGTCAGCCGCTTGCCCGTCGCCGCCCCGTAAACCCCGTCGCCCGCATGGGTCGCCTGCGACAGGATGCGGTGCGAGGACAGCATCCCGGCCTCGGGGCTGCCCGACCAGATCACGTCCTCGCCCAGAAGCACGCGGTCGGGGAACTCGTGCAGGGTGGCCATCGTGGCCCCGATCACGCCGCGGTTGCCGGTGACGACCGAGCCGGGCGAGCGCACGACGATGTCGGGCGCGTAATAGTCGTGCAGCGTGTGGATGCCGCGGTCTTCCCAGATCTCGCGGGTGATACCGATGATGTAGTCGGGGAAATCGCGGAACCTGGGGTCGAAGCCGTCCATCATGTCCATCCTTCGGGAACGCGGGCCGAGCCGCGAATGATCAGCGGGCCGGTGATCTCGACCCTTTCATGCCCGCGGGCGGGGTCCTCGATCTCGGCCAGAAGCGTGTCGACCGTCGCCTCGACCATCCGGTTCACCGGCTGGCGCAGCGTGGTCAGGTCATAGGCGGCCCAGGCGGCCATCGGCACGTCGTCATAGCCCACGATCGAGACATCGGCGGGAATGCGCAGGCCGATCTCGTGGCGCAGCGTGTCCATCACGGCGAAGGCCATGTGGTCGTTGCCGACGAAGATCGCGTCGGGCGGCTCTGGCCGCTCCATCAGCTTGCGCGCGGCGGCGGCCGCCGTGTCGCGATCATACATGCCGTCGATCGTCTCGGGCGGGGGCGCGCCCGCCTCGGCCAGCGCGGCGCAGAAGCCCTGCGTCCGGTCGCGCCCCGTCGAGGAGCCCTGCCAGCCCGCGACATGGGCGATGCGGCCATGCCCGCCGGCCAGCAGGAACTCGGCCACCTTGCGCCCGCCCTCGACATTGGCCGAGGTGATCGAGGACAGGCCCGATCCGTCCTGCCCGCGGTTGAACATCACGACCGGAATGCCCATCGCCGCGCAGCGCTCGGTCAGGTCCGAGGACATGGCGACCGAGGCGGTGATGATCCCGTCGACCTGGTAGGTCATGAGGTCGGCCATGACGCTCTCGATCCCCTCGGGCGAGTTGCCGGCCATGATCAGCAGGATGTGATAGCCGCGCTCCTGCAGCGCCTGCGACAGGCGCTCGATGGCGAGCGGGTAGAACTGGTTGTCCAGGTAGGCCACGACCAGCCCGATGATCCGGCTCTTGCCGGTGATCATCGCGCGCGCAAGCCGGTTGGGCCGGTAGCCCAGCCGGTCGGCGGCGGCGCGGACCTTGGCGATGGTGGTCTTGGAGGCGGAGGCCCCGGAAAAGACCCGGCTGACCGCCGACTGGCTGACCCCCGCCATCCGCGCCACGTCGAGCGATGTGACCTTCGCGTCGCTCATGCCCCCTCCTCCATCCGCGCCAGAACGTCGAGGCCAATCTGGCGGCAGAAGTCCAGAAGGTCCACGAGAACCCAGTTCTCGCGGATCAGCCCCTGTTCGACGCGCCAGAAATCGAGGCTGCGCAGGGTCACTTCCCGCCCCGAGGGGGCAAGGCCGAGGAACCCGCCGCCCTTGTGCGTAAGGCGCATGTTCGGCCAGCCGGTTTCGGCCACGTAATCGCCTTCGGCGATCCAGTGGGACATCAGGTCGCCCATGGCGTCGAGCTTGCGGTCCGGGAAGGCGCGCAGGAAGGGGATCTGGTGATGCGCGCGGAAGCCGTCGATGCCGCGCGCGGTGCCGATGCCCGCGGGGCCATACCAGTTGACGCGCGGGTGCCAGTGATCGGACAGCCGCATCACGGCGGGGTCGGGGTCGGCGGGGTGTTTGCAAAGGTCCGTCAACATGTCGATGACGCGGGTCATCGCCGCATCGCCATTGCCCGAGACGGCCAGCCCGTCGCCCGACATCGGGCCGGGCGTGGCGAGGAAGGCGCCCAGTTGCGGCGCGAGCGGCCAGGCGCCCGCCTGCATCATCAGCTCGGGGATGTCCCAGATCGCCTGCATCTCGGTGACGCGCCCGCCCTCCAGCCGGAAGAACTCGTGATAGCGCATATGCGCAAGCCGCCCGGTGGACGGGATGCCGAGGAAGGGGGCGGCGAAGCGGCCCATGTAATTGCCCATGCAGCCGATCCAGTCCGCGCCCTCGGGCGTGGTGCCCGCGACCACGATCATGTCGCGGCGTTCGAGGTCGGGCAGGGCCTTCATCAGGGGGGCAAGCGCGCTGTCGATCAGCGCGTCGGGGCCGGTCAGGTCGCCGAACGGGTGGCAGAGATGGATGCGCGCCTCGGGCGCGAAAAGCGCAGCTGTGGCGGCGCGGGCGGCCTCGGGCGTCGCGGTTTCCATGGTGCTGCGCCACGGGGCGAGTGTGGATTTCAGCGCGGCGGGGGTCATGCGGCCTCCGCGATCAGGCGGCCCGCGCGGTAGCCGATCATCATCGACGGCGCGTTGGTGTTGGCCGAGGTGACGGCGGGCATGACGCTGGCATCCGCCACATGCAGGCCGAGGATGCCGCGCAGGCGCAACCCGGGCGTGACGGGGGCCTCGGGGTCCGCGCCCATGCGCAGCGTGCCGACCGGGTGATAGGCGGTGCCCGCGGTCGCGCGGATATGGGCGCGGGCCTGATCCTCGGTCCGCACGGCGGGGCCGGGGGCGACCTCGGGCGCCTGGTGCGGGCCGAGATCGGCCTCGGCCATCCGCGCGCGCAGGCGCAGCCAGCCCGCGGTCAGCGTGTCGAGGTCGCCCTCGTCGGCGAAGATCCCGAGGTCGATCTCGAGCCCCTGCCTCGTCAACCGCAGCGCGCCGCGCGACTTGGGGCGGCACAGGCAGACGTCGGCGAAATACCCCTGTTTCAGCGCGTATTTGCGCCCGTCATGGCCAAGGCGGAAGGGGATGAAATGGCTTTGCACATCCGGCGCCCCGCCGTCGCCGCGGGCGTTGAAGAAGCCGCCCCCCTCGACCGTAGGCGAGGCCAGCAGCCCGCGCCCCCTCAGCGCCCAGTCCAGCGGGGCCACGGCCCAGCGGGGCCAGAGCGCGGGCGCAAGCCCGTAGCCCGAGCCGAGGCCTTCGTAATGCAGCCCCGCGCCGGGGTGGTCGTGGAGGTTCCGGCCAAGGTCGGGGATGTCGCGGACAACATCGACGCCCGCCGCCCGCAGGTCTTCGGCCGGGCCGAGGCCGGAGCGCAGAAGGATCTCGGGCGAGCCGATGGCCCCCGCCGACAGCACCACGCCCTTGCGCGCCGCGATCTCGGTGCCGTCGCCCAGCCGCACGCCCGCGATGCGGTCGCCCTTCAGGGTCAGCCGGTCGACCTGCGCCCTGGTCAGAAGCGCGGCCCCCCGGTCGACCACGGGGCGCAGGAAGGCGTCCGCCGCCGACCAGCGCCGCCCGTCATGCAGGTTGAACGCGAACACACCTGCGCCCTCGCGGTCGGGATGGGGCAGGGCCTTGGGATCGTTCGCGGGGAAGAGCGCGCCCAATGCCTCGGTCAGCGGATGCGCGCCGCTCAAGCGCCGGGGCCGCACGTGCCCTTCGACCGCGTCGAAGGCGGGGGCGACCTCGGACCAGCCCCAGCCCGGCACGGCCCAGCCGTCGAAATCCGACGCGCGGCCCCGGAACCAGACCATCGAGTTGATCGAGCCGGAACCGCCCACCATCCGCCCGCGCGGAATCGCGAGGGACCGGCCCCCAAGCCCCGCCTGCGGGGCCGAGCGGTAGCGCCAGTCGCGCGCGCCGCCCATCATCCAGACCAGGCCGAAGGGCATCCGCACCAGCGGCCAGCGGTCCGAGGGCCCCGCCTCGATCACCAGCACGCTGCCTGCGCCGCCCGTCACCAGCCCATGCGCCACGGCGCATCCCGCCGAGCCCGCACCGATCACGATGTGGTCGTAGGCGATGGCCATGGCGCTACAGCCGCGCCCCCGTGGCCGCGTCGAAGACATGGCAGATCGAGGCGGGGATATGCGCGGTGAACCCCTCGCCGATCTCGGCGCGGAAATCCTTGGGCGCCTTGACCGACACGAGGTCATGGCCCAGCCGCACGGTGACCATGGTCGAGTCGCCCAACAGCTCCAGCGTGTAGATCGGCGCGCTGAGTTCGGTGCCGCCCGACAGCGTCGCATCCTCGGCGCGGAAGCCCAGCACCGATTTGCCGTCGCGGGCCGCAAGCCCCTCGATCCGCAAACCGCGCCCCTCGAACACGCCGCCCCTGATCTCGCCCTCTACCAGGTTCATCGCGGGCGAGCCGATGAAGCTGGCGACGAAGGTGTTGGCGGGGGTGTCGTAGATCTCGGTCGGCGTGCCGACCTGCTGGACCACGCCCTTGGACATCACCACCACGCGGTCGGCCAGCGTCATCGCCTCGATCTGGTCATGGGTCACGTAGATCGTGGTGACCTTCAGCTCGTGGCTGAGGTTCTTGATCTGCGCCCGCGTCGAGACGCGCAGTTTCGCGTCGAGGTTCGACAAGGGCTCGTCCATCAGGAAGACGTTGGGCTGCCGCACGATGGCGCGCGCGAGCGCCACGCGCTGCCGCTGGCCGCCCGACAACTCGGCGGGGCGGCGGTGCAGGAACTCGGTCAGCTCGACCATCTCGGCGGCGCGCATCACGCGCTCCTTGTGGGTGGCCGGGTCGATCTTGCGGACCTTGAGGGGGAAGCGGATGTTCTCGTAGACGTCGAGATTGGGGTAAAGCGCGTAGGACTGGAACACCATCGCCACGTCGCGATCCTTGGGGTCGAGGTCGTTGACCCGCTTGCCGTCGATCAGGATATCGCCCTCGGTGATTTCCTCCAGCCCCGCGATCATGCGCATGGTCGTGGTCTTGCCGCAGCCCGAGGGGCCGAGCAGCACGAGGAACTCGCGGTCGGCGATGGTCAGGTCGAAATTGTCGACCCCGACGAAGCTGCCCCAGCGTTTCGAGAGGTTCCTGAGCTGGATCTCGGCCATGGAAACGCACCCTCCCGGGGCAGGTTTGTTGCATACGTTTTCAATTACGCTATCGCCGAATCCGAAATCCGCGCAAGCCTTATTTTTCGAATGTTTCGCCCGCGGGACCTTGGCAGAAAAAACCTTGCCAGGTGACGGGATCATGGCTCAGGATTGAAAACGTATGCACGATGGGGGGCGATTCGCAGTCGGCCCGCTCCGGCATGACCGAAACACTTGAAGGGCCGGCCCGGAGACGCAGGTCGAGGGACCGCACCACATGACAGGGAGCTGACCAGAGATGACGATTTCCCGGATGACGACCCTTACCGCGGTCGCCACGATCTTGGGCGCGGGCGCCGCGATGGCCGATTGCGGCATCGAAAGCGGCCGCGTCGCGATCCTTTCCAACGACTTCCCCGCGCTGCACGCGATGGCCGAGGGCGCCGCGGAATGCGCCTCGGACAGCGTGACGGTGACCGCCAACCAGACCACCGAACACCGCGACATCCAGGTCGCCGCCCTGACGGCGAACCCTGCCGAATACACCTCGGCCGTGGTCGCCAACTCTTCCATCGTGCCGCTGATGAACGAGGGGCTGATCCGCCCGCTCGACGACCTGATCGCGCAATATGCGCCCGACCTGCCGGTGACCAACCGCATCACCATCGACGGCCAGGTGATGGCCGTGGCCTTCATGGCCAACGCGCAGCACCTCTTCGTGCGCGATGACGTGCTGGCGCAGGTCGGCATGGAGCGGCCCACCACCTATGAAGAGGTGCTCGAGGTGCTCGCCGCCGTGCGCGAGGCGGGCATCATGGAGCATCCCTTTGCGATGAACACCGCCTCGGGCTGGAACCTGGGCGAGGAATTCGTGAACATGTATCTCGGCCATGGCGGCCAGCTGTTCGAGCCGGGAAGCGCCGCGCCCTCGATCAACAACGAGACGGGCATCGCCACGCTCGAGATGCTGGCGGCGCTGAACGACTACGCCAACCCCGATTTCCTGACTTTCGACAGCAACGCCACGCAGGCGCTGTGGGAATCGGGCGAGCTGGCCGTGGCCTACATGTGGGGCTCGCGCGGTGGCGGCATCCTCGATGACGAGAACTCCACTCCCGAGGTGACCGGCAACACCGCGCTGATCGGCGCGCCGACCGTCGCAGGCGGCGACACGCCCGCCTCGACGCTCTGGTGGGACGGCTTCACCATCGCGGCCAACATCTCGGACGAGGATGCGGCGGCGACCTTCCGCGCGCTGATGCACGGGCTGCGCCCCGAAGTGATCGCGGCCAACAACGACGCCGCCGTCTGGCTGATGCCCGGCTTCACCCCCGGCGCGCCCGCCGAGGGCGTGGTCGCCACGGCCAACTCGGGCACGCGGCCCTACCCGATGGTGCCCTATGTCGGCCTGATGCACACGGCACTCGGCAACGAGCTGGCGCAGTTCCTGCAGGGCGAGGAAAGCGCCGAGCAGGCGCTCGCCGATGTCGAGGCCGCCTATATCGCCGCCGCGACCGAACAGGGCTTCCTTCAGTAAGCGTCTCCCCGTGGGGTGGTCCGGTCCGCCGGGCCGCCCCGTTTCCCTGCCGCGCCCAGTCACAAGGCCCGACAGATGCCCCATCGCACCTTCATCTGGTTCATCCTGCCCTCGCTTGCCGCGATGATCCTCTTCATCGCGCTGCCCATCATCTCGGTGGTGGTGCAGTCGCTTCACGTCGAGCACGAGCAGGTGCTGGTGACGGTGGAAAACTGCGGCCCCTTCGGCTGCACCGAGGAAACCCGCGTCGACCGCGACGCCACCGCCGCGCTGCGCGAGGAACAGCCGCTTGGCCGGTTCAACGGGCTGGGCACCTATTTCAACCGCGCCCATCTGGCCACCGCCGAGATCGCGGAGGCATGGGCGACCACCGACAGCCTCGGCGCGTTCTGGGACCGGGTGATGAACCTGCCCTTCTACCGCGCGCTGGTCTTCACGCTGGCCTATACCTTCATCGTGACGCCGCTGGTCGTGATCCTCGGCCTTGCCATCGCGCTGGGCGTGAACGCGCTGCCCAAGATGTTCCGCGGCGTGACGATCTTCTTCTCGCTCCTGCCGATGATCGTGACGCCGCTGATCGGCTCGCTCGTGCTGTTCTGGATGATCGACGCCGAGGGCGTGATCGGCGCGACGCTGCAGATCCTGTTCGACGACCCCGACCTGTCGCTGAAGGCCTCGCCCACGCTCACCTGGATCACGCTTTTCATCTACGGCGTCTGGTCCTCGGCCCCCTTCGCCTTCATCGTCTATTACGCGGGGCTGCAGACCGTCCCCGAGGAAACGCTCGAGGCCGCGATGATCGACGGCGCAAGCCGGTGGGAGCGCATCCGCTACGTCGTGATCCCCCATCTCGCGCCGCTGACCGTCTTCATCATGCTCATTCAGTTCATGGACAACTTCCGCGTCTTCGAGCCGATCGTCGGCTTCCAGGCGCAGGCGAGCGCGACCTCGCTCAGTTACATCATCTATTCCGACCTGCGCGGCGACGTGCAGCAATTCGGCTCGGCCGCCGCCACATCGGTGCTGACGATCATCGGGGTCGCCATTCTGCTCACGCCGGTGCTGATCCGCACCTGGCGCGATTTCAACCGCAAGAGGGCGTAAGGACATGCCCGCCGCATCGCAGCGCAGATCGACCGCCCTTGTCGTCTTCTCCACCGGCTTCATCCTGCTGTGGCTGATCCTTGCGGCCTTTCCGTTCCTCTGGACGCTCTGGGGATCGTTCAAGGTGCAGGGCGATTTCTTCTCCCGCGCCGACTGGATGAACGCGATCACCGGGCCGCTGACGACCGAGCAGACCGGCGCGCCCTTCACCGGTCAGGGCTACTGGGGCGCATGGGTCGAAAGCGGCTTCTGGCGCAACGTGGTCAACACCGGCATCGTCGTGGTTTGCACCGTCGTCATCTCGCTGACGCTGGGCACGCTGGGCGGCTACGCGCTGGCGCGCTCGGGGTTCCGCTATGCGTTCTGGCTGTTGATGATCGCGTTGGTGTTCCGCGCGATGCCGCATATCACGCTGGTCTCGGGCTACCTTCTGCCCTTCTTCCAGTGGAACCTCTGGGGGCACCTGCCCACCACGATCATCGTTCTGGTGGCGATCAACCAGCCCTTCACGCTGTGGATGTTGCATTCCTTCTTCCTCAACATCCCCAAGGACCTTGACGAGAGCGCCATGGTCGACGGCTGCACGCGGTTCCAGGCGTTCCGGCTGGTCATCATCCCGGTGATGTGGCCCGGCGTGATCACCACCGGGCTCTTCAGCTTCCTCCTCGCCTACAACGACTTCGCCGTGACGGCGATGTTGCTGTCGTCCGAGAACCAGACGATGATCCCGCGCATCGCTTCCTTCCTTGGCTCCGTGCAGCAGGAAGGCAACGTGATGTTCGCGGTCGCCGCCGTCGTCTCGGCCACGGCGCCGCTTTTCGTGCTGATCCTTTTCTTCCAGCGCCAGATCGTCAGCGGCCTGACCGCCGGGGCGGTGAAGGGCTGACCCACCCCGATACGGACACCGACATGACCGACTTCCAGGCGGAAAAGGCGCTGGTGCGCGCCCATCACGCGGCGATCGAGGCCGCGACCCCCGACACCGTGGCCGAGGCGCTGGCCCGCCACACCGCGCCCGGCTGGCACTGGCGCGGCATGTGCCCCTTCGACGAGCGCCACGGGGCAGGGGAGGTGGCCGAGGTGTTCTGGGCCCCGCTTCTGACGGCGGTCACCGCGATGCAGCGGCGCGAGGACATCTTCTTCGCGGGGCGGAACCAGATCGACGGGTTCCAATCCGTCTGGGTCGCCTCGATGGGGCATCTCATGGGCCTGTTCGATGCGCCCTGGCTTGGCATCCTGCCCACGCGCAAGCTGGTGATGCTGCGCTACGCCGAGTTTCACCGGGTCGAGCAGGGCCGCATCGTCGAAACCGCGCAGTTCTGCGACATCCCGCACCTGATGGTGCAGGCGGGGCAGAACCCCTTCGGCCCGGCCACCGCGCAGCACCTCGTGCAGCCGGGGCCGCGCACCCATGACGGGCTGTTGCGCGACCCGCAACCGCAGGCCGAGGGCGAGGCGACGCTTGCCGCGATCAACGCGATGATCTCGGACCTTGGCACATGGGGCCTTGGCCTGCCGCTCGAAGAAGAGCTGCGCCGCTCGTGGCACGAGGACATGCTGTGGTGGGGCCCCGAGGGGGTGGGGGCGACCTACACCATCCCGCGCTACGCCGCGCAGCATTCCGGCCCGTTCCGCGCGGCCTTTGCCGAGCGATCCTCGACCGGGCACCTCGCCCGGCTGGCTGAGGCGCAGTACGGCGGCTTCTTCGGCTGGCCCAATTTCACCGCCCGCCACAATGGCGGCTTCATGGGCCTTCCGGGCAGCGACACCCGCGCCGAGTTCCGCGTCGTCGACATCTACCGCCGGTCGGGCGACAAGCTCGCCGAGAACTGGGTCTTCATCGACATGCTGCACTTCTACCGCACGCAGGGTGTGGACCTGCTGGCCCGGATGCGCAGCATCGCCGGCTGAGGCCGCCACGCGCTGCCGCCTGCCTGTGCAGCGCCCGCCCCGACGCACAACCCTGCCGTGTATCTAGGGGGGATGGGGTTGGCGTCACCCTCGGGAGCCAGTACATCGGTGCGTACAACAATTGATCAGGGAGGATCACCATGACCATGTTCAAGGCCTTTGCGGCCGGCACCCTCATTGCGCTTGCGACTCCCGTCGTCGCGCAGGAGCAGCTTTCGATCGCCACCGGCGGCACCGGCGGCGTCTACTACCCGATGGGCGGCGGCCTCGCCGAGGTCATCAACGCCCATGTCGACGGCTTCGCCGCCACCGCCGAGGTCACCGGCGCGTCCGTCGAGAACATGGGCCTCATCGCCACCGGCGACGCGGACCTGGCGCTGGCGCTGGCCGACACCGTGGCACAGGCATATTCCGGCACCGGCCGCTTCGAGGGTCAGCAGCTTCCGATGATCCGCGGTCTCGCCTCGATGTACGCCAACATGGTGCAGATCGTGACGCTGGAAGGTTCGGGCATCACCTCGCTCGAGGACCTGCGCGGCATGCGCGTGTCCGTCGGCGCGCCCGGTTCGGGCACCGAGGTGAACGCCGAGGCGATCCTGTCGGCCAACGGCATCACCTATGACGACATCGAGGAACAGCGCCTCAACTTCAACGAGACCGCCGACGCGCTGGCCAACGGCGACATCGACGCCGGCTTCTGGTCGGTGGGCGCGCCCACCTCGTCGATCCTGAACCTCGCCACCACGCAGTCCATCGTGATGATCGAGCTCAGCGACGCCGAGATGACCGCGGCCCAGACGGCCGAGCCGCTCTTCGCGCGCACCACGCTGGCCGCGGGCACCTACGAGGGCGTGGGCGACACGCCGGTCCCGGGTGTGCCGAACGTTCTCGCCGTCTCCTCCGAGATGTCCGATGACGTGGCCTACGCGATCACCCGCGCCATGTTCGAGAACATCGCCGACCTGCGCGCCGTCCACCCGGCGGCGAACCAGACCACGGTCGAGTTCACGCTGGCTGCCACGCCGGTTCCGCTGCACCCCGGCGCCATCCGCTACTACGAGGAAATCGGCGCCGAGATCCCGGACCGCCTGCGCGAGTGAGCGCGGGTCCGTGACCGCACGATACCGGGGAGGGGGGCTTGCGGCCCTCCTCCTTCTCTCCGCCTTCAGCGCCGCCATGGCGGGCGATCTTGTCGCCACCGCCGAGGACGGCACCGAGATCGCGCGTCTTCCCGTCCCCGAGGGGGCGGGTTGGTGCGTCTTGTGGAACCATTCGGTGCAGGGCTTCCCGGTGACGGATTGCTACGAGAACCGCGCGGGCCACATGGTTCTCGTGCGCTCGCGCCAGCCCGATTTCGCCGCCGGCCTCGGGCATATTCCCGGCCGCGGGCGGCAGGTCTCGGACGGGGAAGGCGGCTACTGGATTCTCGACATCGACGAACCCGTGCCGGGCGACGCCTACGTGCTGCGCCCCGGGGCCGGGCCGGTCGATCACCGGCTGCAGGTGGGTGACACGGTCGTGTCCCTGTCAGAAGCCGCCGCGCGCCAGAGGGTGCGTATCGAACTGACGGGAGAGTGACGCGATGGTGACGGATACCGAGGTGCCGCAGGCCGAATACCCCCAACCCCGGCTCGTGCTGCGCGCGATCGCCGTCGTCGGCATCGCGCTGTCGCTCTTCCAGCTCTGGGCGGCGGGCGTGCAGCCCTTGGGCCTGTTCTACCAGCGGCCCATTCACCTCGGCTTCATCCTCGTCCTCTGTTTCCTGATCTATCCCGCCTTCGGCCGCCATCGCCCGCGCGGCGCGCTCGGCTGGGCCATCGACGGGCCGCTGATCCTGGCCTCCATCGTCGTCGGTGCCTGGCTTCCGGTGAACATCGACATCATCGCCAACCAGATCTTCCCGCGCGACATCGACGTGTGGATCGGCGTGCTGACCATGATCGTGGTGCTCGAGGGCGCGCGCCGCGCCGTGGGCCTCGGCATGACGATCATCGGCGCGGTCTTCATCGCCTATGCCTTCGCAGGCTCGCGCGGAGAGTTGCCCTTCCTCGCCGACTGGATGCCCGGCATCCTGAACCACCGCGGCTACTCGCTCGACAGGCTGGCAAGCCAGATGACCCTGGGGGCGGAAGGCATCTTCGGCATCCCGCTCGGGGTGGCGGCCACCTTCGTCTTCATCTTCGTCCTCTTCGGGGCCTTCCTGGAAGTCACCGGTGCGGGCAAGTTCTTCATCGACCTGGCCTATGCCGCCACCGGCCGCCAGCGCGGCGGGCCCGCCAAGGCCGCGGTCATCGCCTCGGCCGGCATGGGCTCCATCTCGGGCTCGGCCATCGCCAACGTGGTCACCACGGGCGCCTTCACGATCCCGCTGATGAAGAAACTCGGCTACCGCCCCGCGCAGGCCGGCGGGATCGAGGCCGCCGCCAGCACGGGCGGGCAGATCATGCCCCCCCTGATGGGCGCGGGCGCCTTCCTGATGTCCGAGTTCACCCAGGTACCCTACGTCGACATCGTGCTCGTCTCGATCTTCCCGGCGGTCCTCTACTTCGGCGCGGTCTACCTGCTGGTCCACATCGCCGCCGTGAAACAGGGCATGACCGGCATGACGACCGAGGAGCTTCCCAGCGTGCGCGGCGTGCTGGCCGAGGGGTGGCATTTCCTCCTGCCGCTTCTGGCCCTGATCGCGCTTCTGGTCGCGGGCTACTCGCCCATGCGGGTGGGCTTCTACGCCATCGTCTCGATCGTCGCCGCGGCCTCGGCCCGCGCGCTCTGGCACTTCTTCGCCGACGGCCCCACGGCGGCGAAATTCGCCGCCCTCTGCCGCCGCGGGATCGAGCTGACCCTCGAGGCCCTCGAACTCGGCGCAAGGAACGCGGTCGCGGTCTCCATGGCCTGCGCGGTCGCGGGGATCATCGTGGGTGTCGTGGGGCTGACGGGCCTCGGCCTCAAGTTCTCGGCCATGATGATCGCCTTCTCGGGCGGCAACCTTGTCCTCGCCATCCTGCTGGTGGCCATCGCCTCGCTGATCCTCGGCATGGGCCTGCCGGTGACGGCGGCCTATATCGTCCTCATCATCCTCGTCGGCCCCGCCCTGACGCAGGAGTTCGGCATGCCGATCCTGATCGCCCACCTGCTCGTCTTCTGGTACTCGCAGGACAGCAACGTCACGCCCCCCGTGGCGCTCGCGGGCTTCGCGGGCGCGGCCATCGCCGGATCGAAACCGATGGAAACCAGCGTCCAGGCCTGGAAATACGCCAAGGGCCTCTACCTCATCCCGCTCTTCATGATCTTCAACGAGGAGATCATCCTCGGCGGACCGCTGCCCATCGTGCTCTGGAGCGGGTTCATCGCCATCGTCGCCATGGCGGCCTTCGCCGCGGCGCTCGAGGGCTTCCTGTTCCGCCCCATGCCCCTCTGGCAGCGCGTGCTGATCGTGCCGGGCGTCATCGCCTGTTTCTGGCCCGACCTGATGGTCGAGGTCGCGGGCGTCGCCCTCATCTTGGCGCTTCTCGCGCTCAACTGGTGGGGCGCGCGCGGCGCTCCCGCACCCAGCCCCGAAACCTGAGACAGGCCCCATGTCCGATCCCTGCATCATCTGCGTCGCCATCACCGGCTCCCTGCCGCGGAAAGAAGACAACCCCGCCGTGCCCATCTCGATCGCCGAGCAGGTCGAAAGCACGCAGGAGGCATTCGAGGCCGGGGCGAGCATCGTCCACGCCCATGTCCGCAACGACGATCAGACGCCCACCTCCGACCCCGAGCGCTTCGCGCGGCTGAAGGAAGGGCTGCAGAAACACTGCCCCGGCATGATCATCCAGTTCTCGACCGGCGGACGCTCCGGCGCGGGGCGCGAACGCGGCGGCATGCTGCCGCTGAAGCCCGACATGGCCTCGCTCACCGTGGGCTCGAACAACTTCCCCACCCGCGTCTACGAGAACCCGCCGGACCTGGTGGACTGGCTGGCCTCCGAGATGCTCACCTACGACGTGAAGCCCGAGATCGAGGCCTTCGACCTCAGCCACATCTTCCAGGCCGCGAAAATGGCCGGGGACGGGCGGCTCAAGGGCCCGCTCTACGTGCAGTTCGTGATGGGCGTGAAGAACGCCATGCCGGTCGACCGGCCGAGCTTCGATTTCTTCCGCGAGACGCTGAAGCGCCTTGCCCCCGACGCGCTCTGGTGTGCGGCAGGCATCGGCCGCCACCAGGTCGAGGTCAACGAATGGTGCGTGGCGGCGGGCGGGCATTGCCGCACCGGGCTCGAGGACAACATCCGCCTCGACCGCGACCGGCTGGCGCCCTCCAACGCCGCGCTTGTCGCGCGCGTTGTCGATCTTTGCGACCGGTACGCGCGGCCCGTGGCAACGCCCGCGCAGGCCCGCGCGATGCTGGGGCTTGCCCCGGCCTAACCCGTCACGGCGGACCAGATCAGGCGGAGCGCGATCAGCACCAGCAGGATGTCGAGCGCCCGCTTGAAGCCCGCGTCGCTCATCCGGCCCAGCACCAGCCGCCCGCCGAAGGTGCCCGCCAGCCCCGCAAGGCTGAGGGCCACCACCACCCACAGCCATTGCCCGAAGGCGAAGCCGAGGATGCCGAAGACCACCACCTTCAGGCAGTGCTGGACCGTCATCAGCGCGGCGTGCGTCGCCACATGCCCGTGCCGCGCAAGGTTCTGCGCCTTGGTGTAGCCCGCCACGAACAGCCCCGTCGCCCCGAAGAACATCGTCAGGAAGCTCGAGATGCCCCCCGTCAGGATCGGGAAGCGCGAGAGCCATTTGGGCGGCCTGGAAAACACCGACCAGATCACGAACAGGCCCACGGAGACCTGGATGATCGCGGGCGGAAGCTCCACCACCACCAGCCCGCCCAGGACCGCGCCGAGGATCGAGCCCAGCGTGAACCCCTTGAGCGCGGGCCAGTGGACATGGGACAGCAGCATCCCCATCCGCCCTGCGTTCGAGGCCAGCTGCACCGCGCCATGCACGGGGATCAGGGCCGCGGGCGGCACGAGGCTTGCCATCACGGCGAGCAGCAGCGCGCCCCCCCCGATCCCCAGCGCCGCCGTGATGAAGGAGGCCGCATAGCTCACGGCCATCAGCGCCCAGAAGGCGGCAAGGCTCAGGCCCTCGGGCATCGCCAGAAGATCACCCATGGCGCCCCCCCGGCCGGCAGGAACGGCTCCGCGCCGCAAGGAAGCGGGGCTGCCGACGGGCGTGACCCGCGATCTCTCCGGCGAACATGCCGCGGTGCCGGGCATCCTGCCCGCCGGCCCCCTCCATGCCACCGGCAGGCGCGCCGTTCACGGCCCCGCCCCGACGGTGATGACCCGCGACATCGGCGGCGGCCTCGATCACGCAATCATAGCCGAGTTTCTGCAGCTGGAGCGCGCTGTCG
>WVSO01000072.1 GCA_015689745.1 Rhodobacterales bacterium HKCCSP123
CGCCGATCGCGACCTGGCCAGCATCGCCTCCGCGGCGATCGCGGCGGTGGAGCCCGCCCCGGCCCCCGGGGCCCCGGTGACGCCCGCCAGCGCCCCTCTGCCGCAGCCCGCGGCCGCCAATCCCGGGATCTCCGACGAGCAGGATTTCGATGCCGTCGCGGGCCGCGAAACGATCGAAAGCGACGCCGAACGGCGCGCCCGGATGCAGGCGGACCGCGTGGTCATTCAGCCGACCGCCGTTCCCGAACGGCCCAGCGGGCTGGGCGCCAACATCATCGACTACGCCCTCTCGACCAGCCACGATATCGGCCAACGGATGCACCCGCGCCGCCCGATCTCGGCCAGCCGGCATCAGCGCAACTGCCTCGCGTTCCGCGCGCCGGACCTCGCGCAGGAATGGTTCCTTCAGAACGGCGGCCCGGCCCGCGACAGGCAGGGGCTCGACCCCGACGGCGACGGCTACGCCTGCGCCTGGGATCCGACCCTCTACCGCGCCGCCGCGGCGGCCGCCCGGAATTGAGCCTGTCACCCAATTTCGGCCCCCGCCGCGACGGGTTGCAGCCGGAACTGGTCGTTCTGCATTACACGGCGATGGCCGATTGCGACGCCGCGCTCCGCGTGCTCTGCGCGCCCGACCGCGAGGTGTCCGCCCACTACCTGATCCGCCGCGACGGAGAGGTGATCGCGCTGGTCGAAGAGGCGATGCGCGCCTGGCACGCCGGCGCGGGCAGCTGGCAGGGGCGGGGCGACGTGAACTCGCGCTCGATCGGGATCGAGCTGGACAACGACGGCGCCTCGCCCTTCGCGGCGCCGCTGATGGATGCCCTCGAGGGCCTTCTTCCCGGCATCATGGGGCGCTGGAAGGTTCCTCCCGAGGGCGTGATCGGCCATTCCTGCATGGCCCCGGCGCGCAAGATCGACCCGGGCCCGCGGTTCGACTGGGCGAGGCTCGCCCGGCGGGGACTGGCGGTGATGCCCCGCGAGCACGGCGCCCTTCCGGTCGATTCCGTCCGCTTCCGCCGGGACGCGCTGGACTTCGGCTTTCCCGACGTCGGGGGCGAGCTGCTCCTCGGTGCGGTCCGCCTACGGTTCCGCCAGGGCGCTGCGGGGCCGCTCGACGGGCGCGACTGCGCGATCATGGCCGAGATGGCCGGCCGATACGGGGACTTGAACCGGCGGCCCGTGGCGCGTAGCTGACAGGGGCGCGGAGGGCCGGATGGCCGCGGGCGGGCAACCGTTCGAGGAAAGTCCGGACTCCAATGAAGCCACGGTGCCGGGTAACACCCGGGCGGAGCGATCCGACGGAAAGCGCCACAGAAATGAAACCGCACCCCGTCTGCGGGATGCAAGGGTGAAACGGTGGGGTAAGAGCCCACCGCGCGACGGGCAACCGGAGCGGCACGGCAAGCCCCACCGGGAGCAATGCCGAATAGGGATGCCGCGGGGGCGACCCCGGGGTGGGCTTCGCCCCAGGCATCCGGGTTGGCAGCTTGAGGCGCCCCGGCGACGGGGCGTCCAGAGGAATGGCCATCCAGAGGGGGCAACCCCTTGGACAGAATCCGGCTTACAGGCCCTCCGCGCAAATCAAGACTCGGCACCGGTCGCTGGCGGAGTGCCCCGCTGGACCGGGTGTTTCGAAGCCTTCGGCTCCGACCCGGCGGCGCGCGGCGTCGGGCCCCGTTGGGGCCACTCCGTCGCGCGCTGGGTGCGCTTGGCTCGCACCGGCATTCGATCCCGGGCGTTCTTGCATGTTGCAGGGCCGCGCGGCCTCCGGCGGGGATATTTTCAAAACGGAGAAGTGTGAAACGACGCGCGCATCCCGACGATCATCGCGGCACCGATCCCCCGCTTCTCCGTTTCTCAAATATCCCGGGGGAGTCGCGCATGCGACGGGGGCAGAGCCCCCCTTCGGGAGCGACATCCCCATTCCGCGCGACAAGCGCCATGCCCGGCGCAACCGCACCGCGACAGCGGTGCCACCGCGGTCGTGGCGCAGACCGAAGGTCGAGCGACGCCGCAGCCCCCTCACCGCCGCGTGGCGAAAAACGCCTTGAGAAGGGCCGAGGCCTCGCCTTCGCCGATCCCGCCATACACCTCGGGTGCCCAATGCGACTGGGGATGGTCGAAGACCCGGGGGCCCTGGGCCACGCCGCCCGATTTCGGATCGCTCGCTCCATAGTAAAGCCGCGAGAGCCGGGCCGCGGAAATGGCGCCGGCGCAGGCCGGACAGGGCTCCAGGGTCACCCAGAGATCGCAGCCTGTCAGCCGTTCGGATCCCAGTGCGGCACAGGCCGCCCGGATGGCAAGCATCTCGGCATGGGCGGTCGGATCCGTCAGTTCGCGCATCCGGTTGCGCCCGCGCGCGAGGATCACGCCGGCCTTCACCACCACGGCACCCACGGGCACCTCTCCCGCCGCGGCGGCGGCCCGCGCCTCTTCCAGCGCCGCGTCCATGAAGGATGTAAACCCGCTCATGACCTTCTGATCCCGTCTTTCGCTCGCCCTGTCAAACCGCTATGGCGGTCTCCATGTCTGACGCAGAACGCATCGCCAAGCGGCTGAGCCGCGCCGGGGTCGCCTCCCGCCGCGAGGCGGAGCGCATGATCGAGGCGGGCCGCGTCGCCGTGAACGGCAGGACCATCGACAGCGCTGCCCTGAACGTGACCGAAACCGACCGGATCACCGTCGATGGCGAGCCGATCCCCGAGGCCGGTCGCCCGCGCCTCTGGCTCTATCACAAGCCCGCCGGGCTGGTGACCACTGCGAGGGACGAGAAGGGCCGCGAGACCGTCTTCGACAAGCTGCCCGAGGGCATGCCGCGGGTGATGAGCGTCGGGCGGCTCGACCTCAATTCCGAGGGGCTGCTGCTCCTGACCAATGATGGTGGCGTCAAGCGCAAGCTGGAACTGCCGGCGACGGGCTGGCTGCGCAAGTACCGCGTCCGTGTGAAGGGCAGCCCGAAGGACGCGGACCTCGAGCCGCTCCGCAGGGGCCTCGAGATCGAAGGGGAGCGTTTCCAGGGAATGGAGGTACGCCTCGACCGGCAGCAAGGCGCGAATGCCTGGCTGACCGTCGGCCTGCGCGAGGGCAAGAACCGCGAGATCCGGCGCGCGATGGCCGAGGTCGGGCTGGAGGTGAACCGGCTGATCCGCGTCTCCTACGGGCCCTTCCGGCTGGGCGAGTTGAAACCTGGCGAGGTCGAGGAAGTGAAACCCCGCGTGCTGCGCGACCAGCTGGGGCTGGAAGAGGCCGTTGCGGGCCATGCCGAGGCCAAGCCGAAAGCGAAGCGGCCGCTTCGGAAGAAGCCTAACCCTGGCGGCCCGCGTCGTCCGCCCCGTCGCTGAGGCTTTCGCGCTCGATCAGTTTCGCCTGGGACATGAAGGCAACGAACAGGAAAGCGGGCAGCGCGAAGGTCTCGAAGGTCACCCAGAATTCCGTCGATTGCGTGCGCCAGACGGCCTCGTTGGCGACCGCCATGACGGCGAAGGCCGCCGCGATCCGCCGTGACAGGATCAGCCAGCCGCGGTCCGACATCGGCAGCATCTCTCCCATCAGGACCTTGAGCCAGCCCTGTCCGCGCAGAAGGCCGATCCCCAGCGTCACGGCGAAGAACCCGTAGACCAGCGTCGTCTTCATCTTGAAGAACCGTTCGTCGTTCATCCAGACGGTCAACCCGCCGAAGACGATGACCATGACGGCGGTGAAGACCTGGATGCGGCTGATCCGGCCCGTCAGCTTCCACAGCACGCCCATCGACGCCAGCAACAGCGGCACGAAGCCCGCGGTCACCAGGATAAAGCCGTCGTAGTCGCGCCCGCCGATGGTCCAGGTCACGTCCTGAAACCGCATGTAGGCAAGGAAAAACAGGATCGGGGGGCCCAGTTCAAGCGCCTGGCGCAGCCAGGGGTTGACGGTCTGTTCCTGTCGCATCGGCACTCCTTTCAGCCACCCGCCTCAACTATCACCGCCCCGGCCGCGATCAACCCCATGAGCGCAAGGCGGCGCGGGCCCACCCGTTCGCCGAGGAAGAGCCAGCCGATGAGCGCCGCGAAGACGGTCGAGGTTTCGCGCAGCACGGCCGCCTCGCCGACCTGGTCGAGGCGCGTGGCCAGCATGATCGACCCGAAGCTCGCGAAGGCCACGAGCCCGCCGAAGATGCCGCGGGCCGCCAGCGGCCCAAGCGGAGGCTTCTCGGTGAGGCCCGCATAGAAGCGCGCGGCGAGGATCGGGAAGAGAAGGCCATCGATGAAGAAGAACCAGGCAAGGAAGGTGAACGGGTCGGCCGTGGCCCGGATGCCGTAGGCGTCGTAGGTCGTGTAGAGGGCGACGAAAAGGCCGGTCACGACGGCGAAGCCCAGGGCGGGCATCAGCGTGTCGCGGGCGACGGTGACGTGGATCATGTTGTAGGCCGCCAGCCCGTAAAGACCGGCGAGCAGCACCGCGACGCCAAGCCATTGCACCGTGTTGAAGGTCTCGCCGAACAGAAGCCAGGCGCCGATGATCGCGAACAGCGGGCCCGTACCGCGCATCACCGGGTAGACGACGGTGTAAGCGCCGCGCCGGTAGCTGGCGAGCGTGGCCCATTTGTAGAGCGCGTGGATGACGAAGGCGCCGGCGAAGATCGGCCACATGTGCGGCTCCGGCCAGGGCACGACGAAAAGCGCGACGGGCGCCGCCATCAGCCCGTAGGAAGCGTCGATCACGCCCCGGGCGAGCAGCGGGTCATGCCGCCCCTTCTGCAAGGCACCGAAGACGGCGTGCAGCAGCGCCGCGAGCAGGGCGAGCGCCATGGCCACCGAGGCCGCGGCCTCGGTCCCCTCGACGGAGGTGATCCAGGCGCTCACCGGTCGGGGCCCGCGGATGCCGGGCGGGCCTTGCGCCCTGCGCCAAACCATTCACAGGGGCTGTGGATCATTGTCAGGTATTGTCAATTCCAACCAGCGCATCGGCGAATTCCTGCGGGTCGAAAGGTTGCAGATCATCAATCTGTTCTCCGACCCCGATCGCGTGGATCGGCAACCCGAACTTGTCGGCGAGCGCCACCAGGACACCGCCCTTGGCCGTCCCGTCGAGCTTCGTCATCACAAGGCCCGAGACATCGGCCATGGCCTGAAAGGTCTTCACCTGGCTCAGCGCGTTCTGCCCGGTCGTGGCGTCCAGCACCAGGAGCGTGTTGTGCGGTGCGTCCGGGTCCTTCTTGCGGATCACGCGGACGATCTTGGCCAGTTCCTCCATCAGGTCGGCGCGGTTCTGAAGGCGACCCGCCGTGTCGATCATGAGCAGGTCCGCGCCCTCGGCCTCGGCCTTTGTCATCGCATCGAAGGCGAGGGCCGCGGGGTCCGAGCCTTCGGGCGCGGTCAGCACCGGCACGCCCGCGCGCTTGCCCCAGACCTGCAGCTGTTCGACCGCTGCGGCGCGGAAGGTGTCGCCGGCGGCGATCACCACGCTCTTGCCGGCCGCCTTGAACTGGCTGGCGAGCTTGCCGATCGTGGTGGTCTTGCCCGAGCCGTTCACGCCGACGACCAGCACGACCTGGGGGGTCTTGGGGTAAAGCGGCATGGGGCGGGCCACCGGCTCCATCACGCGGGCGATCTCGGTCGCGAGCAAACCCTTGATATCGCGTGCCGACATCAGGCGCCCATAGCGACCCTCGGCCATGTTCGCGGTCACGCGGAGCGCCGTATCGACGCCCATGTCGGCGGAAATGAGCAGTTCCTCGAGCTGTTCCAGCATGTCGTCATCAAGCGCACGCCGAGGTTCGGACGTGCGGCCCATGAGCCGCCCGAACAGGCCGGGCTTCGCCTCCGGGGCCGGCGCTTCCGCAGGCGTGGGGGCAAGGTCCTCGACGCGGATCGGCGGCAGCTCGGCAGGGGCGGGATCGGGCGCGTCTTCCGGTTCCGGCTTCGCAGGTGGCTGCCAAGCGGTCTCCGGCTCAGGCTGGGGCTCAGGCTCGGGCCGGGGCTCGGCCGCCGGTGCGGGTTCTGTCCGCGTCTCGGCCTTGCGCGCCTCGGGGGCTTCCCCGGGCTCGGCCGACGCCTCCTCGACGGCCCCCTCCTCGATGATCGCATCGAGCCCTTCGTCGATCTTCGACGAGGAGCGGAGCATCCGGTCCTTGAGCTTCTTGAAGAAGGACATGGGCGCGGGGCCTTTCACGGTTTCCTGACCCGTTTCACCTAATACGCGGGGCGGATGAAAGGAAGGCCATGGTTTCGCCGCGATCCCGCGCGATGTAGGCTCCGCCGAGTTCTGTGACCAGTTCGGGATCCGCCCCATGTCCGTCATCGCCCGCTACGCGCTCATCACGCTGACCCCGGCCCTGCTGATCGCGACCGGCGCGACGATCTGGGGCTTCGCGTCCGTCTGGGCGCTGGTCTGGCTGACCCTCATCGCGGCAGGCATGGACAGGCTGCTGGAGCCCCCGAAACGCGATGATCGCGACCATGCGCCCTGGTCCGACCTGCTGTCGCTGGCGCTGGGGCTGATCCACCTTGCGCTATTGCCCCTGGTGCTGATCGCCATCGGCAGCGGGCACCGCGACCCCGGCGAGACGCTCGCGCTGTTCATCGCCACGGCCAGTTTCTTCGGCCAGGTCAGCCACCCCAACGCGCATGAACTGATCCACCGGAAATCGCGCCCCCTGCGCGCCGTCGGCGCTGCCGTCTATACCTCGGTCGGCTTCGGGCATCATGTCTCGGCGCACCGGCTGGTTCACCAGCGCCATGTCGGAACCGACCGGGACCCCAACACGCCCCTGCCCGGCGAAAGCTTCTGGGCCTACCTGCCGCGCGCCTGGCGCGGGTCCTACGAGGCGGGCCTCGCCTGCGAGGATGAGCGCCTCGACCGCCGCGGCCTGCCGACCCGCGGAGCGCAGAACCCCTACCTGGCCTGGGTCGGCGGCGCGGTCCTGTCCCTGCTCCTTGCCCTCTGGATCGCGGGGCCGGGCGGGGGGCTCGCCCTGATCGGCCTCGGCGCACTGACCGGCGGCCAGATCCTCTTGTCGGATTACGTCCAGCACTACGGGCTGCAACGGCTCGAGATGCCGAACGGGCGCATCGAACCGCTCGGCCCGCATCACAGCTGGAACGCGCCGCGGGGGTTTTCCTCCTACCTGATGATGAACGCGCCCGCCCATTCCGAGCATCACATGCATCCCGACCGGCCCTACGACCGGCTGGATCCCCAAGCCGATGTGCCCACCCTGCCCTGGTCCTTGCCGATCATGGCCGTGCTGGCGACGATTCCCCCGGTCTGGCACCGGATCATGGACCGCCGCGCGCTCATGGTGATGGAGGCCGCCCAGGCACGCCGGATGAACGGGGGAGGCATGCACCCGCGCCACCCGCTGCGCCCGGGCAACGAGGCCGGGGGCAGTGATCCTGAAACCGATACGCTGATGGCCCGCATCAGCCAGGCCGCACGATGGCAGGGCTAGAGCGCGACACCCTCGCGCCCCGCCAGATCGCAGAAGAACTGCCACGCCACCCGTCCCGATCGCGAGCCGCGGGTGGCCTGCCACTCGATCGCCTCGGCGACAAGGCGGCTGTCCTCGACCGCCACGCCATAGGCCGCGCAATAGCCGCGGATCATCGCGAGATATTCGTCCTGACTGCACGGATGGAAGCCGAGCCAGAGGCCGAAACGGTCGCTGAGCGAAACCTTTTCCTCGACCGCCTCGGAGGGATTGATCGCGGTCGAACGTTCGTTCTCGATCATGTCGCGCGGCATCAGGTGCCGGCGGTTCGACGTGGCGTAGAAGATCACGTTCTCGGGGCGCCCCTCGACGCCGCCGTCGAGCACTGCCTTGAGTGACTTGTAGTGCTGGTCGTCATGGCTGAACGACAGGTCGTCGCAGAACAGGATCACCCGCACGGGCGCCGCGCGCAGAAGTGTCAGAAGCCGCCCGATCGACGGCAGATCCTCGCGCTGGACCTCGACCAGTTTCAGCTCGGGCGCATCGGCCACGCAGGCGGCATGCACCGCCTTCACGAGCGAGGATTTCCCCATCCCCCGCGCGCCCCAGAGAAGCGCGTTGTTCGCGGGCAGGCCGCGCGCGAATTGCGCGGTGTTGGCCAAGAGCGTGTCGCGCGAGCGGTCGATGCCCTGCAACAGGTCGAGATCGACGCGGTTCACCCGCGCCACCGGAACCAGCCGGTCGGGGTCGGCGTGCCAGACGAAGGCCCCTGCCCGGTGCCACTCGGGCGCCGTGGCGGGTGGTGGTCGCAGACGCTCCAGCGCCTCGGCGATACGGGTCAGCGCGGCGTCGTCCATCGCGTCAGAGCTCTTCACCTTCGTCCAGGATTCCCTCGGCCCGCAGGCGGCGGATGCGCTGGCGCTCGACGATGCGCACGAGCTGGATCGAGATCTCGTAGAGACCGTAGACCACGGTGAAGAGGATCACCTGGGTGACGACATCGGGTGGCGTGACGAGAGCCGCGAGCGTCAGGATGCCGACCACCGCCCATTTGCGCACGTTGGCCAGCCCTTCGGCCGTGACGAGCCCCGCCTTGCCCAGAAGCGTCAGAAGCACGGGCAGCTGGAAGCAGAGGCCGAAGGCGAAGATGAACTTCAGCGCCAGGTCGAGGCTTTCGCGGACCGAGCCGAGGAAGACCGTCTGGATGCCGCTCTCCTGCGCGGGATCGGGGTTCGCGAATGTCCCGTCGCCCGCGATCAGGTTGGCGAGCGCCGGGATCGCGTCGGAGAAGCCGATGAAGAAATTCATCGCGAGCGGCGTGACGACGTAATGCGCAAAGGCCGCGCCGATGGTGAACAGCACCGGCGAGGCGATGAGGAAGGGCAGGATCGCGCCCTTCTCGGACTTGTAGAGACCGGGCGCCACGAAGCGCCACAGCTGGTGCGCGATCACCGGGAAGCTGACGGCGAAGCCCATGATGATCGAGATCCGGATCAGGACGAAGAACTTCTCCTGCGGGGCGGTGAAGATCAGGCGCGCATCCTCGCCGCGCGCGCGCAGCACCTCGGCCAGCGGCTGCGAGATGAACTCGAGGATCGGCTCGGCGACCGTGAACATCGCCACCATGCCCACGACGAAGGCCAGCACGGCGCGGATCAGCCGCGTCCGCAGTTCGGCCAGGTGCTCGATCAGCGGGGCCGAGCTGTCCTCGATGGGGTCGTTCGCGCTCATGTCTGCGATGTTCCGGTGCGGGCGGGGGCGGGTTCGGGCTCGGGCGCCGGGGTGACCTCGGGCTCGGGCGCTTCCAGCGGAGCCTCGACAGCGGCGGCGGCCGCTTTCTTGTCGGCGATGGTCTGGTCTTCACGCGCCTTGCGCCGCGCATCGACCTCCTCGCGCAGCTTGCGTGCGTTCGCGAGTTTTTCCTCGGCGATGCGCCGCGTTTCCGACCCTTCCTCGTATTTCTCGGGGTCCAGTTCGAAATCGTCGCCGAAGGTGTCCTTCAGCGCGCTCATTCCCGCCTTCCTGGGGTTCTTGGCGAAACTCGTCGCCTTGCGCAGGTCACGGTTCAGTTCGGTCATGCCGGACTCGTCCGCGGCCTCGTCCATGGCGCGCTGGAAATCCTTGGCCATGGCCCGGATGCGGCCCGTGAACTGGCCGAGCTTCCGGAACATCACCGGAAGGTCCTTCGGCCCCACCACGATCAGCGCCACGACGCCGATCACGAGAAGCTCCATCCAGCCGATATCAGGCATGACCGTCCCTGCGGTTCAGGCGGACCGCCCCCGGAGGCACGCGGGGGCGAAAGCCGCGATCAGGCGTTGTCGCGCTCGCCGCGGGGCGTCACGTCGCGGGCCGCGGGGGTGTCGTCTTCGGCGGCGGTGGAGGCATTCTCGATCTCTTCGGTCGAATCCTTCACGCCCCGCTTGAAGGCGGTGATGCCCTTGCCGACCTCGCCCATCAGGCCCGCGATCTTGCCGCGGCCGAACAGCACGAGGACCACGACGGCGATCAGAAGCAGGCCCGCCGGTCCGATATTGTTGAGCATGTCAGTCTCCCTTGCGCCGCGCAGCCCGAGAGGGCCGCCAAGCGGCTCGCATTACAGTCTCCGGGCACCATAGGTATGCTCTCCGGGCCGGATATCAAAGCCCCAAAACGCACGCAGGCGGCCATGTGCCTAGCGCTTCGTGGCGAAGACGAAGCAGCGGTCCCGGCGCACCGTGAGCCAGAGCGGGGTGCCCGGTTTCGGCAGGAAGACCGCCGGAACCGTCGCCTTGAGGATACCGCCGTCGAAGTCCATCCGGAACTCCACCAGGCTCTCATGCCCCATGAAGCGCGCGCGTTCCACGACGCCGCGCGCCGGCGTGCCGTCCTGCGGCGTGGGGTTCGGGCCACGCCCGCCGCGGTCGAAGTCGATCTTCACGTGCTGCGGGCGGAAGACGATCTCGACCTCGGTGCCATCGGCATGGCCGGGGGCGAGGAACTGGCCGAACGCGGTGTCGCAAAGCGCGCCCTGCACGCGGCCCGGAATGACATTGATATCGCTGAAAAAGGCCGCGGCGGCCTTGTCTGCGGGGGCGTTGTAGATGTTGTAGGGCGCACCCTTCTGCACCACCTTCCCGTCGCGCATCAGCGCGATCTGGTCAGCCATGCGCATCGCTTCTTCCGGCTCGTGGGTCACCAGGACGACGGCGGTCCCCTCCTCCTTCAGGACCTGCAGGGTCTCGTCGCGGATGCCGTCGCGCAGCCGGTTGTCGAGGCCGGAAAAGGGCTCGTCCATCAGCATGATGCGCGGGCGCGGCGCGAGCGCGCGGGCCAGCGCCACGCGCTGCTGTTCGCCGCCGGACAGCATGTGCGGGGTGGCATCGGCATAGCCTGCAAGATCGACGCGGGCCAGCAGCTCGGCCACCCGCGCCTTGATCTCGGGCTTCGGGCCCTTCAGGCCGAATGCGACGTTCTGCCCGACCGTCAGATGCGGAAAGAGGGCGAAATCCTGGAAGATCAGGCCGACGCCCCGCGCCTCGGGCGGCAGGTGCGTCCCGGCATCGGACAGCACCGCGCCATCGGCGCGGATCTCGCCCGCGGACTGCCGCTCGATCCCCGCGATGACGCGCAGCGTGGTGGACTTGCCACAGCCAGACGGGCCGAGCAGGCACAGGATCTCGCCCGCGCGCACCGAGAAGCTGACATCGGACACCACGTCGCGCCCGTCGAAACGACAGGTGACATGCTCCAGTTCGAGGCGGGGGGCGTCGGCCATGGGTCAGGGGATACCCGATCAATTCAATCGGAAAGGCAGGTAACAGGCGGGCAAGATCCTTGCAAGGATCTGCCCACGCCCTTGCAAGGGCGTGGGGATCAAGGCCTTGCAAGGCCTTGAACGGACCCTTGCAAGGGTCTGGGCCGCGCGCGGCTCAGATCGTGGCGTTGGTCTGGCCGCCGTCGAGCAGGATGTTCTGCCCCACGATGAAGCCCGCATGCTGCGAGCAGAGGAAGGCGCACATCGCGCCGAATTCCTCGATCGTGCCATAGCGCCCCGAGGGAATGGCCGACCAGCGGATCTTGCGCGCCTCCTCCATCGAGACGTTCTGCGCCTTTGAGACCGCGGTTTCCAGCGCGATCACCCGGTCGGTGGCATGTGAGCCGGGCAAAAGATTGTTGATGTTCACGCCCTTGCCCGCGACCTGCCGCGCCGTGCCCGCGACATAGCCGGTCAGCCCGGTGCGCGCCGCGTTCGACAGGCCAAGCTGCGGGATCGGTGCCTTGACCGATTGCGAGGTGACGTTGACGACGCGGCCCCACCCCTTGTCGATCATGCCCGGCAGGATCGCGGTCATGAGAGCGATCGGCGTCAGCATGTTGGCATCGAGCGCCTTGATGAAATCCTCGCGGCCCCAGTCGGACCACAGGCCGGGGGGCGGGCCGCCGGCATTGGTCACGAGGATGTCGAGGTCGCCCGCCGCCTCGAGCACCCGGGCGCGACCCGCCTCGTCGGTGATGTCGGCGGCAACGGCCGTCACGGCCACGCCGTACCGCGATCGGATCTCCTCGGCCGTCGCCTCGAGCGCCTCGGCCCCGCGCGCGTTCAGCACCAGGTCGACGCCCGCCTCGGCCAGCGCCTCGGCGCAGCCGCGGCCCAGCCCCTTCGACGACGCGCAGACGAGCGCGCGCTTGCCTGAAATTCCCAGGTCCATGCCAGTTCTCTCCCTCTTGATGCGATCGGGGCCTTTCCTATCAGCGCCCCGGGTCGGCCACCAGACTTGACCGCCGCGGTCCCCGCCCCTACCGAAGGATACCGCGTGTTTCCAGTGTCGTACCCGATGTCGCATCTTGCCCCGCTGTTCCGTTTCAAGACCTTTCCCGCCAGCGCCGTTCAGGCTCTGACCGGCGCGAACGAGGGGGACGCCATAGGGCTGGGAAACGCCGCGATCCCGGGCGACACCTACCGCCTGTCGCGGGATGCAAGGCCACGCCGCCTGACGATATGCGAAGGGCCCGATGGCGGGCAGGTCGTCGCGCTGGGGTCAGAGGTTGGCGAGGCGGGCGAGGCGCTGTCGATCGCCGACTGCCACAGTCTCATGGGTGAGACCGGCGAGATGATCGAGGTCCTCGTCCTGCGCCACGACAGCGAAGCGGATGGCATGGTTCTGCACCTGCTGCCGCTTTCGCCGCTGAAGCCCGGCACCGAGTACGAGTTGATCGGCTCGTCCAGGGCCATGGCGCCGGACCGGTTCGCGGACATCGCCTCGGTGAGCTTCTTCACCGGAACGCATCTGACGCTCGCCGGCGGCGCGCAGCGCCCGGTCGAGGCGCTCAAGGTCGGCGACCTGCTCCTGACCCGCGATCACGGCCCCCGCCCGATCCGCTGGATCGGTCACCAGACCCGCCGGGCGGTGGGCGCCGCCGCGCCGATCCGCATTTCCGAGGGCACGCTCAACACCGCCCGCGACCTGCGGCTCAGCCCTCAGCACAGGCTCTTCATATGGCAGCGGCGCGACGAGATGGGCACCGGACGGTCCGAGGTGCTGGTCAAGGCCGAGCTTCTCGTGAACGGCACCACCGTCATCCGAGAGGAGGGCGGCCATATCGACAGTTACCAGCTGGTCTTCGACGGCAACGAGATCATCTTCGCCGAGGGCATCGCGGTGGAAAGCCTTCTGGTGACGGCCGACCTGCGCGCGCGCCTGCCGGCCGACCTGGCGCTCGACCCCGATCCGGGCGATCCGCACAGCGCGGCGGGCTTCGAGGTCGACGAGGCCGACCTCGGCGATGCCCGCGACGCCGCCGACCGCCTGACCCGTGCCAGCCGCGGCGGCGATTGACGTCCGCGCGGGGGCGATTGCCCCGGCTTCCCGCCTCGCCTATATCCGCGCCCATGCTGGACCTAGCCCCCACCAACCGCCCCGCCCTGCCGCCCGAGATCGCGCGGCGCCGGACCTTTGCGATCATCTCGCATCCCGATGCGGGCAAGACGACGCTGACCGAGAAGTTCCTGCTGTACGGCGGCGCGATCCAGATGGCCGGACAGGTCCGCGCCAAGGGCGAGGCACGGCGGACGCGGTCGGACTTCATGCAGATGGAGAAGGATCGGGGCATCTCCGTCTCGGCCTCGGCCATGAGTTTCGACTACCAGCGCCCGGACCGGAGCTATCGCTTCAACCTCGTCGATACGCCCGGTCACTCGGACTTCTCCGAGGACACCTATCGTACGCTCACCGCAGTGGATGCCGCGATCATGGTGATCGACGGGGCGAAGGGCGTGGAAAGCCAGACACGGAAGCTCTTCGAGGTCTGCCGGTTGCGCGACCTGCCGATCCTGACCTTCTGCAACAAGATGGACCGCGAAAGCCGCGACACCTTCGAGATCATCGACGAGATCCAGGAAAACCTCGCCATCGACGTGACGCCCGCGTCCTGGCCGATCGGCATGGGTCGCGAGTTCGTCGGCTGCTACGACCTGCTGCACGACCGGCTGGAGCTGATGGACCGCGCCGACCGCAACAAGGTGGCGGAATCGATCAAGATCGCCGGTCTCGACGACCCCAAGCTCGCCCAGCATGTCCCGGCGATCCTTCTCGCGAAGCTCCGCGAAGAGATCGAGATGGCGCGCGAGCTCTTGCCGCCCTTCGATCACGCCGCCTTCCTAGAAGGGTCACTGACGCCGATCTGGTTCGGCTCGGCGATCAACTCCTTCGGGGTGAAGGAGCTGATGGACGGCATCGCCGAATACGGCCCCGAGCCGCAGGTGCAGCCTGCCGAGCCCCGGCAGGTGGCGCCGGAGGAAAGCAAGGTCGCGGGCTTCGTCTTCAAGGTGCAGGCCAACATGGACCCCAAGCACCGCGACCGGGTGGCCTTCGTGCGCCTTGTCTCGGGGCATTTCGAGCGGGGGATGAAGCTGACCCATGTGCGCTCGAAAAAGCCCATGGCGATCTCGAACCCGGTCATGTTCCTCGCCTCGGACCGCGAACTGGCCGAAGAGGCCTGGGCCGGTGACATCATCGGCATCCCCAACCACGGCCAGCTCCGCATCGGCGACGCCCTGACCGAGGGCGAAAACCTGCGCTTCACCGGCATCCCCTCCTTCGCGCCGGAACTGCTGCAAGCCTGCCGCGCGGGCGACCCGATGAAGGCCAAGCATCTCGACAAGGCGCTGATGCAATTCGCCGAGGAGGGGGCCGCCAAGGTCTTCCGGCCCAACATCGGCTCGGGCTTCATCGTCGGCGTCGTGGGCGCGCTGCAATTCGAGGTTCTGGCCAGCCGGATCGAGCTGGAATACGGCCTGCCCGTCCGGTTCGAGGGCTCGCAATTCACCTCGGCCCGCTGGGTGCATGGCTCCAAGGAGGCGGTCGAGAAATTCGGCGCAGCCAACAAGCAGCACATGGCCACCGACAATGACGGCGATCCGGTCTACCTGACGCGCCTGCAATGGGACATCGACCGGGTGGCGCGGGATTACCCGGAGGTGACGCTTTCCGCGACGAAGGAGCTGATGGCCTGAGGCCGGAACCGGCAGGCGGGCGTTGACAGGCGGGCGTTGACAGGGGGGCGTCGTGCGGGCAGCGTGAACGGATCGTGAACACGCAAGGTGCCCCATGCCCCCGATCCCCCTGCCCATCGACTATGTCGAGTTCACCTCGCCCACGCTCGAGGCGACGCAAGCCTTCTTCGCCGCCGCCTTCGGCTGGGCGTTCGTGGACTACGGTCCCGATTACCGTGACATCCGGAACGCGGGCACCGGCGGCGGGCTGGAACGGGGCGCGGCGCGGGCGCCCCTGATCGTGCTGCGCGCCGAGGATCTCGAGGCCGCGCTGGAGCAGGTGACCGCCGCGGGCGCCGAGATCACGCGAGGGATCTTCGAGTTTCCCGGCGGACGCCGGTTCGAGCTCCTCGCGCCGGGCGGCATCGCCATGGCCGTCTGGACCGCGGCCTGAGCCGAAGGGCGGCGGCGCGCATGCCCCTCCAGAACCGCGTTCTTCCCACCGGAGAGATCGTCTCCGACCCCGCCCGCGGGCTGTTCACCGGGAATCGCGGGATACTGGGGTTCGACGCCGGCGGTCGCCTCGGCCCGCGGCGCTGGACACATCGCCACTGGATCATCTGCACCCTGACCCATCCGCGCGGGCGCTACCAAGGCCCGCAACCGGCACGCGGCTGGACGCCGCTCTTCTTCCTGGACGAGGCGGTGGGGATGGCCGCGGGCCACCGGCCCTGCGCCTATTGCCGCCCCGCCGCCTATGCGGCGTGGAAGGCCGCATGGGCCAAGGCGCATGGCCCGGCGGGACATGACGCGATGGACCGCGCGCTTCATGCCGCGCGGGTGACACGCGACCGGCGACAGCTCCGGCACGACGCCCTGGCCCGCGACCTGCCGACCGGCGCTTTCGCGCTGTGGGAGGGGCAGGCGCATCTCGTCACGGAACGCGGCCTGCGCCCGGTTTCGCCCGGGGGCTACGGCCCGCCCGTGCCACACCCCGCCGCACCTGTTGCGGTGCTGACCCCTGCCCCGACCGTGGCCGTGTTGCGCGCGGGATACCTGCCCGCCCTGCACGCCAGCGCCGAAGGTCAAAGGGATTAATCCGGTCTTAACCAGGCATGGGCCAGGCTGCGCCCATGTTGGTCCGGTGGCACACCCTTTGTCTCTCTCTTGCGGTGCTCCTGTGGCTGGGCGCGCTGCAGGCGCTGGCGCAGGCGGGTGCGACGATCTCCAACGCCCACACCGGCCTGTCGGGCAGCTCCACCGCGCAGATGCGCATCTCGGACCATCCCCATCACGTCCTCATGGGGCATGTAATCCACGCCACCAGCCGGGCCGGGACGGTGCGCGCCCTCGTCATCGGGCAGCGCCGCGACGGGGTTCATCGCCTGTGGTTCAGCGAGGCATGGAGCGGCGGCACCGAACTGCCCTATGCCCGGACCCGCGGCCTTGGCTGCACCCACGGCCATTGCCGCGACGCCCCCATCGGCATGATCTTCCTCTCCGCCGCGCTCTTCGCGCGGGCCGCGGAGCGCGGGTTGTCCGCGCGCCTTGTCGGCCCCTCGGGCGCCATCGACATCGCGGTGCCGGCCGCCCTCTTCCGGGCCGCCTTGGCCATGTGACGCCGACGCACACTCCACCCTCGTTTGACGCGGCCCGCCTTTTCGCCTATGTCCCCGCCAGCGTCGCGGTCCGCGCGATGCCGACGACCCGCGGAGCGCGACGGCCATGCGCTCCAGATCTCACCGCCGGGAGTGTCCCGGCCAGATTGGACGCATATGACGAGCTTTTCCGACCTCAACCTTAATCCCAAGGTTCTCAAGGCCGTAACCGAAGCCGGTTACGAAACCCCCACCCCGATCCAGGCCGGCGCCATCCCCCACGCGCTCGAAGGGCGCGACGTTCTGGGCATCGCCCAGACCGGCACCGGCAAGACGGCGAGCTTCACCCTGCCGATGATCACGGCGCTGGCCCGCGGCCGCGCCCGCGCGCGGATGCCGCGGAGCCTTGTGCTTTGCCCCACGCGCGAACTGGCCGCGCAGGTGGCAGAGAATTTCGACACCTACGCGAAATACGTGAAGCTGACGAAGGCGCTCCTGATCGGCGGCGTCAGCTTCAAGGAACAGGATGCCCTCATCGACAAGGGCGTCGACGTTCTGATCGCCACGCCCGGCCGGTTGCTGGACCATTTCGAGCGCGGCAAGCTGATCCTGACCGACGTGAAGGTCATGGTCGTGGACGAGGCGGACCGCATGCTCGACATGGGGTTCATCCCCGATATCGAGCGGATCTTCGGCCTTGTGCCCTTCACGCGCCAGACGCTCTTTTTCTCGGCCACCATGGCGCCCGAGATCGAGCGGATCACCAACACCTTCCTGTCGAACCCCGCCCGGATCGAGGTGGCGCGGCAGGCCAGCGCGTCGGAAACGATCGAGCAACGCCTGCTGCAGTTCAAGCCGACGCGCCGCGACACGACCGCCAAGGACAAGCGCCAGATGCTTCGATCGGCCATCGAGGCCGAGGGGGAGCGCTGCACCAACGCGATCATCTTCTGCAACCGCAAGGTCGACGTGGATATCGTCGCCAAGTCGCTGAAGAAGCACGGTTTCAACGCCGAGCCCATCCACGGCGACCTCGACCAGTCGCACCGGATGCGCACGCTCGACGGCTTCCGCGACGGCTCGATCCGGTTCCTCGTGGCCTCCGACGTGGCCGCGCGCGGGCTCGACATCCCGAACGTCAGCCATGTCTTCAACTACGACGCGCCCAGCCATGCCGAGGACTACGTCCACCGCATCGGACGCACGGGCCGCGCGGGCCGCTCGGGCGTGGCCATCACGATCGCGGTGCCCGCCGACGACAAGTATGTGTCCGCCATCGAAAACCTGATCGAAACGACGATCCCGCGCGTCGACCTGCCCTGGACACCGGGCGGCGGGTCGCAGGATCGCGCGGATGCCGCGGACGAGGACCGGGGCAACGACCGGGCCGGCTCCCGTGGCCGCTCGCGCGGCGGG
>WVSO01000073.1 GCA_015689745.1 Rhodobacterales bacterium HKCCSP123
GCCGTCGGGCGCGCGCTGGAGATCGACGTGACGGCGCCCTCGGTGATCGTGAAGGCCGACGTGGAGGGCGCGACCGCCACCGCAGCGGCCCCTGCCCCCGCCGCACCCGGCGCAGCACCGGCATCGGCCCCCGCCGCCGCCGCCGCCGCCTCCGCGATGCCCACCGGCCCCTCGGCCGCGCAGGTGCTCAAGATGTACGAGGGCCGCGAGATCGAGGAGGTCGCCCTCAACGGCATGCGCAAGACGGTCGCCGCCCGCCTCACCGAGGCCAAGCAGACCATCCCGCATTTCTACCTCCGCCGCGAGATCAGGCTCGACGCGCTCATGGCCTTCCGCGCCCAGCTCAACAAGCAGCTCGAGGGGCGCGGGGTGAAGCTTTCCGTCAATGATTTCATCATCAAGGCCTGTGCCAACGCGCTGCAGGCCGTGCCGGATGCCAATGCCGTCTGGGCCGGCGACCGGATCATCAAGCTGAAACCCTCGGACGTGGCCGTCGCCGTTGCCGTCGATGGCGGGCTCTTCACCCCCGTCCTGCAGGACGCGCATCAGAAGTCGCTCTCGGCCCTCTCGGCCGAGATGAAGGACCTCGCGGGCCGCGCTCGTGACGGCAAGCTGAAGCCGCATGAATATGTCGGCGGCAGCTTCGCCATCTCGAACCTCGGCATGTTCGGCATCGAGAACTTCGACGCGGTCATCAACCCTCCCCACGGTGCGATCCTCGCCGTCGGCGCGGGCGTGAAGAAGCCGGTCGTGGGCAGGGATGGCGAGCTGACCGTGGCGACCGTCATGTCGGTCACCCTCAGCGTCGATCACCGGGTCATCGACGGCGCGCTCGGCGCGCAGCTTCTGCAGGCGATCGTTGACAATCTGGAAGCTCCCATGCTCATGCTTGCGTAAGCAAGGAACAGCGGCGTCCGGGGGAGGAGTGGCGCCGCGACAAGACGAGGCCGCGCCCCCGTGCGCGGCCTCGTCGCGTTTCGGCAGCAGGGCCGCGCGATCAGCCGATCCGGCCGGCCGCCCACAGCCCCAGCCCCACCGCCAGCCAGCCATAGGCCAGCACCGCCGCCCAGGTCAGGATCCGGTCGAGCCTACCGCCCTTGCCATGCCCATGCCCATGCGCCCGCCCCGGCCAGCGCCAGGCCATCCAGCCGAACAAGGCGCTCAGCCCGAGAAACCCGAGGTTCAGCCAGAACGTGTAGTCGAGCGCGAAGCGGCTCTCGGGCGGCGGCAGCCCTTTGGCGGGCGCCTCGGGGCGGATGCCGAGGGCGGCGAAGCCGTAATGCAGCGCCAGCGCCGTGGCGACCAGCGCCGCAAGGAAGACGGCCCGCGATGTAGAGCGCCATCCTCCAGCCGTAGAACCGCGCGTTGACGCGGATCACCGGCGCCACCACCAGGTCCGAGAAGATGAAGGCCATGATCCCGGCCACCCCCACGCCATTGGCATAGAGCAGCCCCGCCAGCGGGATGTTGCCCATCGACCCGATGAAGGTGACGAAGGCCGCGACCGGACCGATCACCGCCTGCCCCAGCACCTCGAGAAAGGACGCCTCGGCCGATCCGGTGCCCGGAAACAGCCAGGTGAAAAAGGCCGGCGGCACGAAGGCCGCGATGATGCCCGCCAGCGTGAAGCCCACGGTCACGTCCTTCCAGACCATCTGCCATTCCATCAGGTAGCCGCGCGCAAGCCGCGCCCAGACCCGGCGGCCCTGCAGCAGCTCGGCGGGGTCCGCGGGGCTGTCCGCCTCTCCCGCCTCCAGCGCCTCGCGGGTCTCCGCGATCATGCGCCGGGGCCGCGTGGCCCGCACGATCCCCCACATCACCAGGATCAGCATCAGCCCGCCGAGGTATTCGCCCACCACGAAATGCCACGACAGGAAGACCGAAATGACGATCCCAAGCTCGATCACCAGGTTGGTCGAGGCCAGCAGGAAGGCCATCGACGGCACGAACCCCGCCCCCTTGGCAAGGATCGCCCGCGTCGTCGCCAGCGCCGAGAAGCTGCAAGAGGACGACAGGAACCCGAAGACCGTGGCCAGCGCGACCGGCCGCAGGCCCTCGCCGCCCATCGTGTCGGTCATGCGGTCGCGGCTCACGAAGGTCTGGATCGCCGCGCTCACGAGGTAGCCGAGGCCGAAGGCCCAGAAGGCCATCCAGAAGAAACTGACCGTGGTCAGCGCCGCCTCGCCCCAATGCCCGAGGAGGCCCGTCATGCCGGACCTCCGCCCTCGCAACGGGAGCGCGCCGCGATCCCAGCCCGCGTCCGGCAGGAGCGGCCCCGTACCCCGGTCGGGCGGGCGGTCCCCCCGCTCCGGCATGTCCGTTGCGGTCTTCGCATTGAAGACACCTAGGCATGGTGTCCCGGATTATCCACCCTTGCGCGGCCCTCAGCGCCGGAAGGGCGAGGGGCGCAGCCCCTTCCCCGCGCTGTCGACCACGTCGGCGATCCGCTTCGCGCGGGTCGGCGCGGTCCTGGCCGTCTTGATCCATTCCAGCGTGCCGCGCGTCACGCTGCGCGGCCAGCCGTCCCAGACGGCGCGCAACGTGCCCAGGGCGGCGGCAAGGTCGTCCGGCACCTCGCCCCGCTCCACATCGTCGAGGAAGCTCCACATGCCATGTGCCACCGCCGCCGCGATCACCGCCTCGCCCGCCGGCTGCATCCGCCCCTCGGCGCGCATCCGCTCCACGATCTCCTTGTTGACGGCTGACCACGCGCTTTTCGGGTTCCGGGGCGCACAGCGGTGGCGCATCCGGTCGGCATCGAGCGACGCCACCTGCCCATCGACCCAGCCCCAGCAGATGAGCTCTTCCACCGCCTCTGCCCAGGGCAGGTAATGGGCCGTGTGCTTCTTGTGGCTCGCGATCCAGACGCCGGGGCTGCTCGCATGGTTCGCGGCGAGCCAGTCCCGCAGCGCCGCGCGGCTTTCGACGGTGACGATCTCCGCCGTCACGGCTGCAGCGCCTTCCACTGACCGGGCCCGAGCCCTTCGACCGTGTGCGGCCCCACCGACCAGCGCACCAGCCGCAGCACCGGCAGGCCGACATGGGCGCACATGCGCCGCACCTGCCGGTTGCGCCCCTCGGTGATGGTCAGGCGCAGCCAGGTTTCCGGCACCGACTTGCGGAAGCGCACCGGCGGATCGCGCGGCCAGAGCCATCCGGGTTGCGCCACCTCCTCGACCTGCGCGGGCCGCGTCGGTCCGTCCTTCAGCGTGACCCCCGCCCGCAAGGCCGCCAGCGCCTCCGGCGTCGGCACCCCCTCGACCAGCGCATAATAGGTCTTCGGCGTCACTGACTTCGGATCGGTCAGCCGCGCCTGGAGGATGCCGTCGTTCGTGAGCAGGAGCAGCCCCTCCGAGTCCCGGTCGAGCCGCCCGGCGGGATACATCCCCGGCATGTCGAGCCACCGCGCCAGCCCCGGCCAATGTCCGTCATCGGTGAACTGGCTGAGCACATCCATCGGCTTGTTGAAGGCGATCAGCCGCGTCTCGCCCAACGGCCGCCGCTTGCGCGGGCGCGGGCGGCTCATCGCGGCGCCTGCCCCGCGTATGCACGCGCTGTGTACAGGGTGTGTACGGGGTGTGACACGGGGTTTCTCAATGCGCCTCGGCCCAGTTCGCCCCCCGCCCCGCATCCACCGCAAGCGCCACGTCGAGGTGAACGGCCGGGTGCGCCGCCCCCTCCATCACCTCCCGCGCGCGGTCGATGAGCGCGTCCGCCGCGCCCTCCTCGACCTCGAACAAAAGCTCGTCGTGGACCTGCAACAGCATCCTCGCGGGCAGCCCCTCGATCGCGTCCTCCATGCGGATCATCGCCCGCCGGATCACGTCGGCCGCCGTGCCCTGGATCGGAGCGTTGATCGCCGCACGCTGCGCGAAACCGGCGGTCGGGCCCTTGGCGTTAATCTCGGGCGTGTGGATCTTGCGCCCGAAGAGCGTTTGCACATAGCCCTTTGATTTCGCGAAGGATTTCGTCTCGTCCATGTAATCCCGGATGCCGGGGAAGCGTTCGAAATACCGGTCGATGAAGCCCTGCGCCTCGGCCCTCGGGATGCGCAGGTTCCGCGCGAGGCCAAAGCCCGAGATGCCGTAGATCACCCCGAAATTGATCGCCTTGGCCTGCCGCCGCACATCCGGCGTCATCTGGTCCAAGGGCACGCCGAACATCTCCGACGCGGTCGCGGCATGGATGTCCTGCCCCTCGCGGAAGGCCTGTTTCAGCGCGTCGATCCCGGCGATATGGGCCAGGATGCGCAGCTCGATCTGGGAGTAGTCGAGCGACACCAGAACTTTGCCTTTTTCGGCGACAAAGGCCTCCCGGATGCGGCGGCCTTCCTCGCTGCGCACGGGAATGTTCTGCAGGTTCGGATCGGTCGAGGCGAGCCGCCCGGTGTTCGCCCCCGCGATGACGTAGGAGGTGTGAACGCGCCCCGTCTCGGGGTTGATATGGTCCTGAAGCGCATCGGTGTAGGTGGATTTCAGCTTGGACAGCTGCCGCCAGTCCAGCACGCGGGCGGGCAGATCATGCTCGGTCGCCAGGTCTTCCAGCACGTCGGCGGGCGTGGAATACTTGCCGGTCTTGCCCGTCTTTCCACCCTCCAACCCCATCTTTTCAAACAGGATTTCCCCCAACTGCGCGGGCGATCCGACGTTGAACTTTTCCCCCGCAAGCTCGTGGATCTCGGCCTCCAGCCCCGCCATCTTCTGCGCGAAGGCGTTGGACATGCGCGACAGCACATCGCGGTCCACCTTGATCCCCGCCATCTCCATCCGCGCCAGCACCGGCACCAGCGGGCGCTCCAGCGTCTCGTAGACGGTCGTCACCTGCGCGCGGTGCAGCTGCGGGCGGAATGTCTGCCAGAGCCGCCAGGTGACATCGGCATCCTCGGCGGCATAGGGCGCGGCATCGGCAATGCTGACCCGGTCGAAGGTGATCTGGGATTTCCCGCTTCCGAGCAAGGACTTGATCGGGATGGGCGTGTGGGACAGGTAGCGTTCGCTGAGCGCATCCATCCCGTGCCCGTGCAGCCCTGCGTTCATCGCGTAGGACATCAGCATCGTGTCGTCGATCGGCCCCACCTCGATCCCGTAGCGGGCCAGGATCTTCACGTCGTACTTGGCGTTCTGCAGGATTTTCAGAACGCTGGCGTCCTCCAGCATCGGCTTCAGCAGGTCGAGCGCCTCCTCCAGCCCCATCTGCCCCTCGGCCAGCGCGTCCGACCCGAACAGCCCCTCGCCCCCGTCCGCCCTGTGGGTCAGCGGGATGTAGCAGGCGACGCCGGGCGCGGTTGCCAGCGAAATGCCGACCAGGTCGGCGGTCATCTCGTTCAGCCCCGTCGTCTCGGTATCGACGGCGATCTCGCCGCGCGCGTGGGCGCGGTCGATCCACATCTGCAAACCCGCCGCATCGCGCACCACCTCGTAGGCCGAGGTGTCCATCGGCGGCATCTTCGGCGCGTCCTCGTCCACCGGCTCCGCCCCGCGCGGGTCGGTGTCGGGGATCGCCGGGGCCTCGACGCCGAGCCCGTCGGCGATGCGCTTCGTGAGCGTGCGGAACTCCATCCGGGTCAGGAACTCCAGCAGCACCTCGGCCTCCGGCTCCTTCACCTCGAGCTCGTCCAGCGTCACGTCGATGGGCGTGTGATCGTCCAGCGTGACCAGGCGCTTGGACAGGCGGATCTGGTCCGCCATCTCGATCAGCGTCTGGCGGCGCTTGGGTTGGGGAACCTCCTCCGCTCGCTCGAGAAGCGTCTCCAGGTCTCCGAATTCGTTGATCAGGAGCGCGGCGGTCTTCACCCCGATGCCGGGCGCGCCGGGGATATTGTCGACGCTGTCACCCGCCAGCGCCTGCACGTCGACGACCTTGTCGGGAGAGACCCCGAACTTGGCCTCGACGCCCTCGCTGTCGATGCGCACGTTCTTCATGGCGTCGAACATCTCGACGCCCCCGCCCACCAGCTGCATCAGGTCCTTGTCGGAGGAGATGATCGTGCAACGCCCCCCCGCCTCGCGTGCCTGTCGCGCCAGGGTGGCGATGATGTCGTCGGCCTCGTAATTCTCGAGCTCGAGACAGGCGAGGTTGAAGGCCCGCGTCGCCTCGCGCGTGAGCGGGATCTGGGGGCGCAGGTCCTCGGGCATCGCCTCGCGGTTGGCCTTGTAGAGATCGTAAAGATCGTTGCGGAAGGTATGGCTGCCCTTGTCGAAGACGACGGCGGCATGGGTCGGCGCATCGGGGCCGGTATTTGCCTCGATCATGCGGTGGATCATGTTGCAGAACCCGCTGACCGCGCCGATCGGCAGGCCATCGGACTTGCGCGTCAAGGGCGGCAGCGCGTGGTAGGCGCGGAAGATGAAGGCCGAGCCGTCGACCAGATGCAGGTGATGTCCCTTGCCGAATGCCATGTCCGCCCGCGCTCCGTTCCCTGTTGTCCGCCCTGTTCTAGCGCGGCGTCGGGCGGGCTGCATCCGGCTTTTTGGGACGGCGCGGCCTCAGTCGGCGGAACCGGCCTTCTGCGCGAAATCCTCGTGGATGAACTTCTTGTCGCAATAGCCGCACTCGACCTCTCCGGTCGCGGGCGAGAGCGACAGCCAGACGCGGGGGTGACCCAGCGCCCCCTCGCCGCCGTCGCAGGCGACGCGCCAGGCGGAAACGATCTCGGTCTCGGGAGGGTCGATGGGCATGGCGATGGGCTCCGTCTTCAGGCGTCGGGTGCGGATATGGCAGGTCGGGCCGAACCGGGCAAGGGCATCGACCGCTGCGCGTGGTCGCAGCGCGGGCGGGCTCAGTCCCGCGCCGGTTGCAGCATCCGCCCCAGCGGCCGGCCGGACAGGATGTGGACGTGGTAATGCGGCACCTCCTGCACGGCGACCTCGCCCGCGTTCGAGAGGGTGCGGTACCCCTGCCCGCCCTCGCCCGGCTGGATGCCCTTCGCCGCACAGATGCGCCCGACGGTGCGCCAGAAGTCGACGATCTCGACCTCGGAGGCCTCGAGCGCGAAGTGATCGGCGCAGACGTAGGGCCCCTTGGGGATCACGAGCACATGGATCGGCGCCTGCGGGTAGATGTCGTTGAAGGCGAGCGTGTGCTCGGTCTCGGCGACGGTCTGGTTCGGAATCTCGCCGCGGAGAATCTTCGCGAAGATGTTCTGGTCGTCATAGGCGTAGGGCATCGAAGGGTCCTGTCAGTCGGCGAAAAGGAAGGGCGTTTCGGCAAGATCGCGCGCCGCGTCCGGGTCCGTGGCGAAGAAATCGGAGAGGACATGGGCGTTCTCGGCCGTGCTGCGATCCTGGCGCACGCGCCAGTGGCGGGGGAACTCGGCGTCGCGAATGCGAACGGACTCGTCGACGAACTCGTGGCGCAGCGTGGGCAGCATGCGCCCGATCACCTCGCCGGGCGTATCCTCGGTCGCGAGGCCAACCCTGTGTGCGTGCCCGACGAGATACTGGTCGTCGAAGATGCAATGCAACTCGAGAATGCGGGCATTGGCGCGATCGGTCATGAAGTCGCGCATGAGCGCGATATTCGCCGGGTCGATGCAGACGATCAGCCGATCGGTATCGTAATAGTCGAACAGCATGCGCATCAGGGCCCGGCGGTGGCGATTCCGCTTTTCCAGCGTCCTTTCGATGCCGCCAAGATGCGGCAGCGGGCAGGCGGCCTCGTCGAAGAGGTATTCCACACCCCGGATGTCCAGCCGGTCCGACGCCGCGTGCAGGAGACGCTTGGCGACATGCCACTTCTTGCAGACCAGCATGTAGAGATTGCGATCCGGCCCAAGCGTGCTTTCCCGTTCCCAGAAGCGGGTGCCGTATCGCCGCCCGATCCGACCGCGACTGGTGAGGAAGGCATGGAGTTTCTCGCCCTCCTGGCTGGTGGCGAAGTCGACGCGGTCCGACTCCCACAGCGCGGCCAGCCGTTCCTTCAGAAGCGAAGCCTCGGGGCTGATCTTGCGCGCGAAGAGGTAGTCCTGCGCGATCAGGAGGTCGAAATGGTCGTTGTAGAAGGTGACCGGCATCCCGTAGTCGCTGAACATCTTGAAGGTCAGCGTCCGGCTGTCGATCTCGCGCGCCGGGACGAGGTGGCGCACGAGGGTCTGGAAAAAGGTCTCGTCGGGGATCCAGGTGGTCGAGAAGAAGCGCACCACATCGCGCCGCTCGCGACAGAACCGCAGGATCTTCTCGATCGTCTGGCGCCGCAGGCACCACCACTGGCTGCCGATCTGGACCTCGATGTCCGCGGGAATCCGTCGCTTGAGCCCCAGCCGTTTCTGCAGATCGAAGCTGCGATAGAAGAGCCACTTCTGGGTGCGCTCGTTGAACCAGTGCCGGTAGATCAACCGTTCTTCCTTGAAGCCGGTCTTGATCCAGTCCGAGGTGAAGAAGTCGAAACTCTCGATGTAGTCTCGGTCATGCGCGTCCAGGAACCGGTGCGCGTAGGCCGCCGATTTCACCGACATGCAGTCGCCCGAGAGCATGTAGAAATGCGTCGCGTCGGGAAAGGCCGCCTCGGCCGCCTCGATGGCGTTGAGCGACGCGCGCACGAGGCTCCAGCCGCCCCAGCCGCATTTCACCCGCCGCGCGGCGAACACAACGGCGGGGTTGTCCGCCAACGCCCCGCTGATGCGGGCGTAATGGGCCGGATTGGCGCGGGCGTCGAAGTGGATCGAGACGAAATCCCCGGTCGCGGTGATCCGCCGTGCCTGCAGGATGATCGCGTCCGGATCCTTGTGACAGAGAAGGATGAAGGCAATCTTCGCCATCAGTGAAACAACATGCCTCGGTCTTTCCTTATTGTTCACATACTAATAACTAACGATGGTTGAAGACACACGCTTTGTTTGGTCTTACTGGGCCAGGTTTCCTTAGAGCACGATTGCATTAGTACGAAAGAGGCCGAGACCATGGGTTTCCCGGGAACCTGGATGACGGAAAGCGAAAGCATGGTCTATCGCGTGGTGCCGAAATGCGCCTGCTCGACCATCGGCCAGATCCTCTACTTTTCCGACAACGGCGCGTATTTCGACGGCGACATCCACGATGCGACGGCAGGCATGCACAAGTGGTCGATGGAGGCCAGCCAGCCGGTCATCGAAGCCAACGTGAAGGGGCGCAAGTCCTATACCTTCACCTGTGTCCGAAACCCCTACACCCGGATCCTGTCCAGCTTCTTCGACAAGATCTGCGGCATCCAGCGCAACGGGAAGCGCTACCGGGGCAACCTCGTGCCGCTCCTGATCCAGAAATACGGGATCGAGGTGGGCGGTGACGACGGCAAGGGCGAGTTCGACCAGATCGCCAGTTTCCGCCGCTTCCTGCTGTTCACCCGCGACACGATTCGCTGGCGCCGCCCGATGGAGCCCGACATCCACTGGTCGGCCATGTCGGGTCATGTCTCGACGCTGATCGCGAACGGCGGGCGTTACGACAGCATCTTCTGGACGGAAAAGTTCAACGCGGGCATGCAAGGCGTTCTGGACGCGATCGAGACGCCCCACCCCGTCGACCTGAAGAAGGTTCCCCGCTTCAACGAGAGCGAAGGGCACGGCCCGAAACGCGCGCATCCGGTCGAGGACTACTTCGACGACCTGTCAATGCATCTCGTTTACGAGATCTATCACCGCGATTTCGAGCTGTTCAAATACGACTTCGAGAACCCGGGCAACAAGATGCCGCTGGGCGAGATCGACCTCGACGAGGTGCACGCCAAGCTGGGCGACTGAGACCGCGGAGGCTGCCGCCGCCCGTGGGGGCGGATCACGGAGACCCAGGCTTTGCCGGGCGCGCGGGCGGTCCAGGGCGATGTCCCTTGGGGATGCAGGACGTCGGTTTTGTGTTTGACCCGCCGAACGCAGGCATGTCACCACACCCGGACGCATTGGTTGAGGTGTTCTTTTCGTGATGGGCTTGTCGCTTCTTGCCGGCATCGGCGTCCTGGGCGCCGCCGTCTACGTCTTCGCCTATGGCGCGCTGCAGCTCGGCTTCCTGCGCGGCAGTTCGGTGATCTACACCGTCCTGAACCTGATCGCCGCCTCGCTCGTGCTCGTCAGTCTCGGCGAGGCGTTCAACCTCTCCTCTGCGCTGATCCAGGGCTTCTGGGTCGTGCTCTCCCTGATCGGGCTCGCCCGGCACGCGCTCTTGCGGGTGCGCAGCCATTTCCGAGACGAGGAAACCGAATTGCTGGCCGCGCATTTCCCCTCGCTTCCGCCACTTGCGGCGCGCCAGATGCTGCGGATCGGTCAATGGCGCGACGTGCCCGCGGGCCATGTCATCACCACCCAGGGCGCGCCCGCCGGCGCGGTGGTCTACCTCGCGCAGGGCAGCGCGGCCGTCACTGCCCACGGGCACCGGGTCGCGACGCTCAAGGCGGGCGACCTGATCGGCGAGATCACGGTGATCCACAACGCGCCCGCTACCGCCGGCGTCGAGATGATCGAGGACGGGCGCATCTTCATCCTGTCGCGCGACAAGCTGCTCCGGGAAATGGCGGGCAATCACGATTTCGCCCTTCTGGTCGGACAGGCCCTGCAGATCGAGGCGCAGCGCAAGATCGAGAAGGCGAACGCCGCGAATGCCGCCCTGCATGACGCGGGGAAGGCCCCGGCCGCCCCGACCGGGCGGTCCGGGCGGACGCCCCGCGGCTGACCCGGCCGGAGCGGCGGTCATCCCGGGGAGCTGTCACCGAACCGTCACAACTTCGCCCTAGCGTGGCGCGCGCCGGGAGGTTAGCAACGGCGCGAAGGTCGGCTTGGTCCGACGGCACTGGACGGAAAGACCGACGTGAAGATCGAACAAACTCAGATCGATGGCGACATCATGATGGTGACCCTCAAGGGCGATCTCGACATCGCCGGCACGAGCGACATCGAGATGCCGCTCAGTGTCATCGCGGGGTCGCGGGACCGGGTGATCCTCGATATGCGGGAGGTGGGCTTCATGGCCTCGATCGGCGTGCGGCTGATCGTGTCGACGGCCAAGCCGATCGCGCGGCGCGGCGGTACGATGGTCATCCTCGGCCCGAACGACGCGGCGCGGCGGGTGCTGACCTCGACCGGCGTCGATACGCTGGTGCCGGTGGTCGGGGACGAAGCCGCGGCGCGCGCCGCCTTCGGCTGATGCCGACCCGCGGCCCCGATACGCCCCCCGCGCGCCTCGACCTGCCGCCCCGCCTTTCCGCGGTCGCCATGCTGAACGACTGGTTTGCCGGACAGACCGCGGGCTCGGGGCTGTCCGAGCGGGTGCTGGGCGACATGAAGCTCTGCCTCAACGAGGCTGTGGCGAATGTGGTGTCCTATGCCTTCGACGGGATCGCAGACCCCCGGCTCAGGGTCACGCTCCGGCCCGATGCCGACGGCATCACCGCCGAGATCCGCGACAACGGGCAGCCCTTCGATCCGCTTGCGGGGCCGATGGCCGAGGCGATGCACGGGCTGGAGACGGCGCAGATCGGCGGCTTCGGGATCAAGCTGATGCGAGAGACCGCCCAGGACCTTTCCTATGCGCGGGAGGGAGAGGAGAACGTCCTGACCCTTACCTGCCGGGCGGCCCCAGGTAGCGCAGCACCAGCGCCGTGACGTCATCCGACGGCGGCGCCCCGTCCACGAAGCCCGCGACCTCCGCGAAGAGTGTCCCGACCGAGGTCTCCGCCGTTGCAGCACCGCCCGGCAGCGCGGCAAGGAACCTGTCCCACCCGAAGACGCGGCGCTGCTGATCGAAGGCCTCGGTCACGCCGTCGGTCGCAAGGACGATCCGGTCGCCGGGCGCCAGCCTCAGCGCCCTGCTGCCGACCGAGATCCCCTCGAACAGCCCCAGCGCCGGGCCGCTCACCGGCAGAAGCTCGGGCGCGCTGTCTCCGACGCGCAGCAGCACCGCCTCCTCGTGACCGGCCGAGGCGAAATCGAGCGCACCGCTTTCGAGATCGAGAAGCCCCAGGGCAAGCGTCACGAACATGGAGGATGCGTTGTCTTCCGCCAGGGCATCGTTCACGCGCGACAGGATGGGGCCCGCCCCGGTCCCGCCCGTTGGCGGCGAGCCGCAGAGCTCGCGGGTGACGGTCTTCAGCACCGTGCGCGCAACACCCATGAACAGCGCCGCGGGCGTGCCCTTGCCCGACACGTCGCCCACCGCGAAGGCGAGGGTGCGATCCCCGATGCGGAAGAAATCGTAGAAGTCGCCGCCGACATTGCGCGCGGGCACCATGCGGGCCGAGACCTCGATCCAGTCCGCCGCATCGCCGCGCGGCACGTCCTCGGGCAGGAAGGCGCGCTGGATCGCGGCCGCCGTCTCCATCTCGTGACGAAGCCGGCGCTTTTCCTCGATCTCCGCGGCCATGTCGCGGAAGACCTCGGCGAAATGCGCAAGCTCGTCGGCCTGCCTGTTGAGCGTGTCGAGCATCTCGGGCGAGAACCGCCCTTCCGACAGCGCGCGGCTGGCCTGGGTCAGCGTCACGAGCGCGGAGTTCACCTGCCCGATCCGCGCGCCGAGCGCCGCGATCACCGACATGATGATGTCCGGCTCCCGCCGGGCCGCGGCGCGGATGGTGTCATTGGCGATGACCAGCACCTCCGTCGCCGTCAGGGCCCGGACGGTGGCTGTGCGCGGCGTCTTGGCGAAGACCGCAAGCTCTCCGACCAGTTCGCCGGTCTCGAGCCGTGCGACGACGCTTTTCCCGAGCGCGCCCTCGACCTCGACCGCGACCGTGCCGGACAGGATGAGAAAGGCGGCCTCGCCCGCCTCGCCCTGACGCATCAGGGTCTCGCCGGGCGCGACGCGCGCCGTGCGACAGACCGCGACGAGCCGCTCGAGCGCCTCTTTCGGCACGGCGGCAAAGGCTCCGTGCCGCGACAGGAGGCGGGCCTTGCGGGCGATGGACCGGTCGGTCCCTGGACTGGGCCCTGGACTGGGGGGCGGGGGGGGTACTCGTGTCGACATGTGCCGGAGGGAACGCCGTTTTCGGTCGTCGGTCAATGCGTCAGGACGGGCCGCCGCATCAGCGGTGGCGAACCTGGCCGGACATGATCGAGGCGACGGAGCCGCAGGAGCTTGTGGAACTGGCCCGGCGTCAGGGTCGGGAAAGACCTGAAACGGGCGCGGTCCTCCTTGGTCATGCGCCACGTGGTCCGTTGCAGCAGGATCAGGGCGATCAGCGCCAGGTTGACGCTCACGAGCGCGGCATCAGCGCCGACCGACAGACGCACCTGGTCGCCGCGCAGCAGGCAGAAGAGCAGGTTGCAGAAGGGGCCCGCGCTCACCAGCCCCCTCAGGTGCGGTTCGTCGCGCACCGATAAACCCGTCGGTTTCAAAGCCGGTCCCAAGGCGAGAAGTGCGGATCTGTCGGTCGGATCGTCCATACGCCTGCCCCGGTTTGTCGCAGGGTCCGGGACGCGCCATCGGGCAGGGTCGCGGGCCCGTCCTGCATCCCCTGTCGCGGGGATGCGGCCGTGCCGGGCTTACACCAGATTTGGATGACGGTTCCGTGACAGCAGGCCGGAGCACCGGCAGCGCGACGGCCGTGGCGGAGAGCACGCGGCGGCCGGAGACCGCTCAGCCAAGCCCCGCCTCGGCCATCACATCGGCCAGGGGGCGCGCCGGGCGCGGGCCGACGTGGCGGATCACCTCGGCGGCGGCGACGACGCCCATCCGCCCCGCCGTCTCGAGATCCCGGCCCATCGCGAGGCCCGACAGGAACCCGGCGGCGAACTGGTCGCCCGCCCCGGTGGCGTCCACCGGCGTGATCCGCTTCACGGGCACATCGACCCGTTCCACCCCGCGGATGATCTTGACCGGTTCGCCGGAATGGGTGCAGACGACGATGTCGCAGATCGTGGCGGCCTGCGCCAGCGCGTCCTCGAGATCGCCGGTCTGGTAGAGCGCCAGCCATTCCTCGTGATTGCCGATGACGTAATCCATCTGCCCCGAGATCAACGTCAGGAAATCGGCACGGTGCCGGTCGACGCAGAACGGATCGCTGAGCGTGATGCCGACCCTGCCGCCGCCCTTGCGGCACTCGGCGGCGGCGGCGGTGAAGGCAGATTTCCCCTCGGGCTTGTCGTAGAGATACCCTTCGAGGAACAGCCAGCGCGCGTTGCCCGCGACGCCCGCATCCACGTCATCCGCGTCGAAATCGGCACCCGCGCCGAGATAGGTGTTCATCGACCGCTCGCCGTCGGGCGAGACGAAGATCATCGAGCGCGAGGTCGGCGCAAGGGCCGCGGCATCGGGAGGATTGGGAAAGTCGATGCCCTGCCCGGTCATGCCCTCGGCATAGAAGCGCCCGAGCGCGTCGTCCCTCACCTTGCCGAGAAAGGCCGTCGTCAGCCCCAGCGTGCCCGCCCCCGCGATGGTGTTGGCGACCGATCCGCCCGGCGTCTGCACCCGGTCGCGCATCGCGGCGTAAAGCAGCTCGGCCCGCTCGCGGTCGATGAGCTGCATGATGCCCTTCTCGATCCCCATGTTGTCGAGAAAGCTGTCGTCGCCGTGGCTGATGACGTCGACGATGGCGTTGCCGATCCCGACGAGGTCATAGGTCTTTGTCATTCGGTCTTGTCCTCGAACTGGCACAGGTCGCGGATGATGCATGCGCCGCATTTCGGCTTGCGCGCCACGCAGATGTAGCGGCCGTGCAGGATCATCCAGTGATGGGCGTGAAGCTGGTATTCCGCCGGAACATTGTCCTCGATCGCGCGCTCGACGGCATCGACGTCCTTGCCCGGCGCGATGCCGGCGCGGTTGCCGAGGCGGAAGATGTGGGTATCGACGGCCTGCGCGGGGAAGCGCCACCACATGTTGAGGACGACGTTCGCGGTCTTGCGCCCCACGCCGGGCAGCGATTGCAGGGCGGCGCGGCTCGACGGCACCTCGCCGCCATACTCCTCGACGAGGATGCGGCTGAGCTTGATGACGTTCTTCGCCTTGTTGCGGAAGAGCCCGATGGTCTTGATATGCTCGATCACGCCCTCTTCGCCCAAGGCCAGCATCTTCTCGGGCGTGTCGGCGATCTGGAACAGCTTCTCGGTGGCCTTGTTGACGCCCGCATCCGTCGCCTGCGCGCTGAGGGCGACGGCCACGACAAGGGTAAAGGCGTTGGTGTGGTTGAGTTCGCCCTTCGGCTCCGGCTCGGCGGCCTGGAACCGCGCGAAGATCTCGCGCATCACGGGATAGGGCAACTGCTTGGCCATGGTGCCCTTTTGGCGCGCGAGGGCCGGAGCGGCAAGGGCGTTTTGGCGCAAGTTCCGGGTCGCGCAGGGCCGGGGCCGCGGGCTATCGTCGGCCCATGACACAGGACCAAGCCTACCATTACCAGGTGATCCGCCGCGCCATCGACGAGATCGACGCCGCAGAGACGCCCCTGAGCCTCGAGGCGCTGGCCGCCCGCATGCAGATGAGCCCCGCCCATTTCCAGCGCGTCTTCTCGCGCTGGGTGGGCGTGAGCCCGAAACGCTACCAGCAGTACCTGGCGCTCGACCACGCGCGGCGGCTGTTGCGCGAGCGGTTCACGACGCTCGAGACGGCCGAGGCCGTGGGCCTGTCCGGCGGGGGACGTCTTCACGACCTGTTCCTGAGCTGGGAGGCAATGCCGCCCGGGGCCTATGCCAGCGGCGGCGCGGGCCTGACGATCCGCTGGGCCTGGGTGGACAGCCCCTTCGGCAAGGCGCTCGTCATGGCGACGGGGCGTGGCATCTGCGGGCTGGGCTTCGCCGCCGAGACGGGCGAGACCGCCACGATGGCGGACCTCAAGGGCCGCTGGCTCGCGGCGACCTTCGTCGAGGATGCCGAAGGCGTCGCGCCGCTGGCGCGGGCGGCCTTCGGTGGCGGGGGCGAGCTGCGCCTGTCGCTGATCGGAGCACCCTTCCAGATCAAGGTCTGGGAGGCGCTTCTGTCGGTCCCCTCGGGCCATGTCACCACCTATTCCGAGATCGCAGGCGCGATCGGCGCGCCGCGCGCGGTACGGGCGGTGGGCACGGCGGTGGGCCGCAACCCGATCAGCTGGCTCATCCCCTGCCACCGCGCGCTGAGGAAATCGGGCGGTCTGGGCGGCTATCACTGGGGCCTGCCGGTCAAGCGCGCGATGCTGGCCTGGGAGGCCGCCGGCACCGAGGAGGAGGCGCCCGGCCGCGCCGTGGCGGGCTGAGCCAGGCGCCCGCGCGATGCGCGGGTTTCCGCCTTTTTGCGTTTTCCCCCTGCAGCCGTTGGACAGCCTTGTTATAAAGGAAGGTGAAATGCGCTCCGGGGGAACCGGGGCCTGGGCAGTCTGGAAGGGCAACTCCATGATTTACAGAACGAAACTCACCATTCTCGCCACGGTCTCGGCGCTGGCGCTTTCGGGCTGCGTGACCAACAGCGCGCAGCCGATGGGCGAGCGCACGCGCGACGGGGCGATCATCGGCGGGATCCTCGGTGGTTTTCTCGGCGCCGCGACCAATGACAACAACCGCGCCGGCGGCGCGGTGGTGGGGGCGGCCGCGGGCGCGCTTGCGGGCGGCGCCATCGGGGCGGCGCTCGACCGGCAGGCGCAGGACCTGCGCGGGAGCCTCGCCAATGACGACATCCGCATCCAGAACACCGGCGAAGAGCTGATCGTCACGATGCCCGAGGGCATCCTCTTCGACATCGACAGCGCCGCGATCCGCGCGAGCCTCCAGGCCGATCTGCGGGCGCTCGCGCGCAACCTGCAGCAATATCCGAACACCACCGTGGACGTGATCGGCCACACCGACAACACGGGCTCGGCCGAGTACAACCAGGACCTGTCGTCGCGCCGCGCGCAGGCGGTGGCGGGCGTCCTGCTCGAGGCGGGCGTCGCGCCCTCGCGGGTGCGTGCCTTCGGGCGCGGCGAGACCGAGCCGGTGGCGACCAACCTGACGCCCGAGGGGCGCCAGCAGAACCGCCGGGTCGAGGTCGTCATCCGCCCGATCCGCTGAGCGCGGCACACCCCCCAAGGAACTGGACAGCCCCCTGCCCGTGGTCATATGATTTGACCAATTCGGGAGGGGGCCATGCCATTCCAGCGCATCGAGGCCGAGAAACTGTCGCAGTCCGTCGTGCGACAGATCGAGCAACTCATTCTCCGGGGCATCCTGCGTCCGGGTGAACGCCTCCCCTCGGAACGGGAGTTGAGCGAACGGTTCGGCGTCTCGCGTCCCAGCCTGCGAGAGGCGATCGCCGAACTGCAGGAGCGCGGATTGCTTGCGACGCGGGCCGGGGCGGGCATCTACGTGGCGGACGTGCTGGGCTCGGCCTTTTCTCCGGCGCTCATCCAGCTAATCGCGAGCCATGACGAAGCCGTCTTCGACTACATCGCCTTTCGCCGCGACCTGGAGTCGATCGCGGCGGAACGGGCCGCGGTGCACGGGTCGGACACCGACCTGAAGGTGATCGACGCCATCTTCCGCAAGATGGAAGCGGCCCACAAGAAACGGAACCCCGCCGACGAGGCGGAGCTTGACGCCGAGTTCCACATCGCCATCCTCGAGGCCTCGCACAACGTGATCCTGCTGCACATGATGCGCTCGATCTTCGACCTGCTGAAGCAGGGGGTCTTCTTCAACCGTCAGAGGATGTTCAAGCAGCGCACCACGCGCGACCTGCTGCTCGACCATCACCGCAAGATCAACGACGCCCTGCAGGCCCGCGACGCGGCGGCGGCCCGGGCGGCGGTGGAGGAACACCTGACCTATGTCGAAAGCCAGATGGGCGACCTGAAGAAGGCCGAGAAGAACGAGGCCGTGGCCCGGATGCGCTACGCCCACGAGCAGGAGCGCGGCTGAGGGGGCGCTCCCGCCCGGCTCGGCCTGCGGCCTGCGCCGGTTGGGCCCGGCCGCGTG
>WVSO01000074.1 GCA_015689745.1 Rhodobacterales bacterium HKCCSP123
GGCGGTACTGGTCGAGCAGGTCGTCATGGGCCTGGAAGATGGTGGCCCACAGCTCGACCACCCGCGCGCCCCCGCTCAGCCAGAGCGCCACGAGCGCCGCCAGAACGGCCAGCGCGACCACGGCGGTCAGCCGGGGCACGCGATCACCACCCGGTCCGCGAAATAGGCGCCGACCGCGGGGAAATTGTCCTCGGCGGCCACAGAGCCGCCGATCTCCTCCAGGGCGCCCTCGAGCACGGCATAGGCGGCATCCAGATCGGCGCGGATCAGCTCCACCGTGCAACCGGGCGCATCGGCGACGCCGACATCGAGGATCATCTCGAAGGCGATGTAGAACTCGGGGTCGTAGATCTGCGCCTCGATCCCGGCACCGGGCACCCCGCCCGAGACCGGACGGCGATGGGTGGTCTGCAGCTGCCCCGTCTCCAGCATCTCGAGCGAGACCGGCTCGGGCGCGCCGATCTCCAGCGTCTCGCCCCCCTGCCGCAGCACCAGCCCGCCCTCGAACCCGCTGTTCCAGTTGAGATCGAAGCCCAGCGTTTCGGCCACCTCGGCCTCGGTCAGCTGCAGGTCGTAGTCCGGGTCGAGCCCGTAATCCTCGGCCAGGAGGAGGGAATAGAGCTCGTCGTAGCGCCAGGTGACCTCGACCTCGACCACCCTGCCCTCCGCATCGCGGATCAGCCGCAGCCCGGCATCCACGAAGATATGCGGATGGGACAGGGCCGGCAGGGCCGCCCAGGCAGAGACACAGATCGACAGAAAGACCGGTCGCAACGCATGCATGGCCCCCAGATAGGCCCTCGGGCGGGTCGGGTACAATGCCAATCCGCCGGCCCGCGCCTGTCGGACGGCCGAACCCCGGCGGACCATCGCACGGGACGGCCGGGCGCCGGGGAGCGCGGCGGGAGGGATGAAACGATTGTTCACGCTGGCAGGTGGATTGTTGAACGCTCCCGGCGGGATCGGCCACATTTCCGCCCCGTTGTCGATCTATCCGGAAGCCTGTCGAAGAGGCCCAGTACCATGATCCGCGCGATCACCAGTTTTCTTAACGATCAGGCCGGCGCCGTTTCCGTCGACTGGACCACGCTGAGCGCCGCTGCCGTCGGCATGTCGCTGGCCACCGCGGCCATGCTCACCGATTCCCTGCAGATGGTGGTCTCCCGCGTCGATGGCGAGCTGCGCGCGCAGCAGATGAACGACGGGTTCATCCAGTTCACCTCGGCCCATTTCGAGCCGCTCTACGAAAACAACCTGCTCGCCCCCGATCGCGCGGAGTCGATGTTCAGCACGGCCAATGGCCTGATGAACCTCGAGATCCTCTCCGCGCTCGAGGAGGGGATCGCCGCGCTCGAGGCCGGACAGCTGACCACGGACGAGATCGCGGCCCTCGTCGCGATCGCCTCGGTCGCATGGCAGCGCAACATCGTGCCCGATCACGTCCTCGATTACTATTTCGGCTTCGACGGGAACCCGTCTCCGCGCATCGGGGACGCGTTGTGATCCTGCCCGGCACCGGCTGACCGGGCGCCCACCGAGGACCGGCGGACGCCCGCGGAACAGCCGCTCAGCGCGAGGGTCCGGCCTTCACCCGGCGCGTGTCGGGATGCAGCGATGCGCCAAGGATATGCTCGGCCTTGTGGATAACATGCCCCGCCTGCCCGACGATCAGCGGGTCGGGCGCATGGGCGATCTTCGGATCCTTGCCCGGGTAATCCAGCGTCGACAGGAAATGCAGCATGCAGTTGAGACGCGCACGCTTCTTGTCGTCCGACTTGATCACCGTCCAGGGCGCATCGGCCGTGTCGGTGTAGAAGAACATGGCCTCCTTCGCCTCGGTGTAGTCGTCCCACTTGTCGAGGCTCGCCCGGTCGATCGGCGACAGCTTCCACTGTTTCAGCGGGTCGGTCTCGCGGCTGGCGAAGCGGCGCTTCTGTTCCGCCTGCGTGACCGAGAACCAGTACTTGTAGAGCCGGATGCCCGAGCGCGTCAGCATCCGTTCCAGCTCGGGCGTCTGGCGCATGAATTCGAGGTAATCATTGGGCTCGCAGAACCCCATCACCCGCTCCACGCCCGCGCGGTTGTACCACGAGCGGTCATAGAGCACGATCTCGCCCGAAGTCGGCAGGTGCTGGATGTAGCGCTGGAAATACCACTGGCCGCGCTCCTCGTCGGTGGGCTTGTTCAGCGCCACCACGCGCGCCTCGCGCGGGTTCAGGTGCTCGGTGAAGCGCTTGATCGTGCCGCCCTTGCCGGCCGCGTCGCGCCCCTCGAAGAGCATGACGATGCGCTCGCCGGTCTCGCCGACCCATCTTTGCACCTTCAGAAGCTCGGCCTGCAGCTTCGCCTTCTGCGCCTCGTAGGCGCGGCGGCCGAGCTTCGACTGGTAGGGGTATTCGCCCGTCTCGAAGGCCTGTCGGATCTGCGACGGCGTGGGGCGGGCACGGCGCACCCGCGCCGGCTTCCCGGCAGGGGCGGCCGCCTGCGTGGCGGCATCGGTCACGGCCTCCGCCGCGCCGGTCTCGGCGGTCAGGTCTTTCACTTTGGCGTCCCTCTCTTCTGGTCTCTCCGGTGTTGCCCCTGCCTAGCAGGGACGGGCCCGCCCCGCCTTGAGGCATGTCAAGAAACCGTCACATCCGGCTCCGTGCCCATCCTCCCCAAACCCTTTCCCCGCGCCCCCAAACCTGCCATGATGGCGCCAAACACACACAAGATAGAGCAGCGACAGGCCCCGACATGGCGGATGACCTCTTGAACCCCACGCCCGACCCGAATGCCTATGACGCCTCGTCCATCGAGGTGCTCGAGGGGCTGGAGCCCGTCCGCAAGCGCCCCGGCATGTATATCGGCGGCACCGACGAGCGCGCGCTGCACCACCTCGTCGCCGAGGTGCTCGACAACTCCATGGACGAGGCCGTCGCCGGCCATGCCTCCCGCATCGAGGTGGAGCTGGCCGCCGACCACACCGTCACCATCCGCGACAACGGCCGCGGCATCCCGGTCGATCCGCACCCGAAATTCCCCGACAAGAGCGCGCTCGAGGTCATCCTCTGCACCCTCCACGCGGGCGGCAAGTTCTCCGGCAAGGCCTACCAGACGAGCGGCGGCCTGCACGGCGTCGGCGTCTCGGTCGTCAACGCCCTCTCCGACCATCTCCGCGTCGAGGTCGCCCGCAACCGCGAGCTCTTCGCGCAGGAGTTCTCCCGCGGTCTGCCCCAGGGCCCGGTCCAGTCGCTCGGCGCCACGAACAACCGCCGCGGCACCACCGTGATCTTCCACCCCGACGAACAGATCTTCGGCCATCACCGGTTCAAACCGGCAAGGCTCATGAAAATGGTTCGCTCCAAGGCCTACCTGTTTTCCGGCGTGGAAATCCGCTGGAAATCCGAAATAGACGACGGGGAAACGCCCACCGAGGCGGTGTTCCACTTCCCCGGCGGCCTCTCGGACTACCTGAAAGAGACCATGGGCAGCGCCGCCACCTACGCTGAAACCCCTTTCGCCGGAAAAGTGGAATTCCAGCCCCGCTTCGGTCAGCCCGGCTCCGTCGAATGGGCGATCAACTGGACGCCCTCCCGCGACGGCTTCATCCAGTCCTACTGCAACACCGTCCCCACCCCCGAGGGCGGCACGCATGAGGCGGGCTTCTGGGCCGCCATCCTCAAGGGCATCCGCGCCTATGGCGAGCTTGCCAACAACCGCAAGGCCGCGAACATCAACCGCGACGACCTCACCTCCGGCGCGGGCGCGCTGGTGTCCTGCTTCATCGCCGAGCCGGAATTCGTCGGCCAGACCAAGGACCGCCTGGCGACGACCGAGGCCGCCCGCATGGTCGAGGGCGCGGTGCGCGACCATTTCGACAACTGGCTGGCGGCAAACACCAAGTCCGCGGGCGCGATCCTCGATTTCCTCGTGCTGCGCGCCGAGGAACGCCTGCGCCGCCGCGCCGAAAAGGAAACCGCCCGCAAATCCGCCACCAAGCGCCTGCGCCTGCCCGGCAAGCTGGTCGACTGCTCCCAATCCGCCCGCGAGGGCACCGAGCTCTTCATCGTCGAGGGCGACAGCGCGGGCGGCTCCGCCAAGATGGCCCGCGACCGCAAGACGCAAGCCCTCCTGCCTTTGCGCGGCAAGATCCTGAACGTGCTGGGCGCGGCCTCCTCCAAGCTCGGCCAGAACCAGGAGATCAACGACCTCTGCCAGGCGCTCGGCGTCGGCATGGGCACCAAGTTCAACATCGAGGACCTGCGCTACGACAAGGTCATCATCATGACCGACGCCGATGTCGACGGCGCGCATATCGCCTCGCTCCTGATGACCTTCTTCTTCAGCCAGATGCGGCCGATGATCGACGCAGGGCATCTGTATCTCGCCTGCCCGCCCCTCTTCCGCCTGACCCAAGGGCCGCGCCGCGTCTACTGCCTCGACGAGGCGGAAAAGGCCGACTGGCTCGCCCGCGGCCTCGGCGGCAAGGGCAAGATCGACGTCTCCCGCTTCAAGGGCCTGGGCGAGATGGACGCCAAGGACCTTAAAGAGACGACGATGGACCCCGCCTCGCGGAAACTCATCCGCGTGTCGGTGGACGAGGAGGCCCCGGGCGAGACCGGCGACCTTGTCGAGCGGCTCATGGGCAAGAAGCCCGAGCTGCGCTTCCAGTATATCCAGGAAAACGCACGCTTCGTCGAGGATGTGGATGTCTAGTGCCCCTGTGCGCGCGGGTCTTCTGGCCTGCCTGTTCCTTGCCTCGGCCTGCGGCCCCGACGCCCTGGTGATGAGCCGGACGACCGGCGTCACCGGCACCGGCGGCATCTCGGGCGCCACCTTGCGCAACTCCGGCGAGATGACGCTGGAGCTCCCGCGCGAGACCTTCACCGGCCGCTGGGTCGCGGTGCGCGAGGGGGCGAACCAGAGCCTCGAGCTGCTGAACTCCTACGCCCGCGGCTCGATCCTGCGCAGCACGGCGGAACTCCTGTCGGAGACCGAGGCGGGCTTCGGCACGGCGATCCTGACCTCGACCAAGGGCCGCTCCATGCGCTGCTAATTCCGCTATTCCGGCGTGAACATCACGGCCATCGGAGTGTGCCAGACGACCGACGGCGAGGTGTTTGACCTGCAGGTCTCGTGAGGGGGGCGAGATGGTGGTGCGGCTGACGGGCGGGAAGCTGTGGCATAGGTTCCGACGCTTACTGAAGAATGGGCGGATTTGGAGGAATTTGGATGTCTAAGACACTGGTACAACGGATTGAGTCTTTTCTTTCACAGCATCCCGAAGGAAAATTCACAGCAAAACAAATCGCTGAAGGCGTAATAGAGCTCGACCCAAAATGGGCGGATTCCAAGAAGAACAATAGTAAAAACCCCAAGATCAAGAACGGAACCAAAGACGACCTCATCGAACAAGTCTGGGCTGAGTTAGGAGCCAATAAGGCAGCGATAGAAAAGAATATTCGAATTGCCGTAACAGAAGATCGGCCGCGTATCTATTTCTATGTACCCCAAAGCTCAGACATAGCAGTCTCTTCGGAGTCGGATCCGATCGCAAGCACTCAACGTTTCTACGAACAGGACCTATATCCTCTTTTGACAAAATATATGCTTCAAGAGCATGGTGTGCAGACCAAGAGAATAAATGAGTCAAAATCAAGAAACTCTAAAGGACCGAGGGGAAACGAGTGGCTACATCCAGACCTGATAGGCTTCGAGGCCTTGAATGCCTCATGGCAATCCGACATAGTCGACATCTCCGCTTTGAGAGGAGACTCCAGTGTCCGTTTATGGTCGTTTGAGGTTAAAAAATCTGTATCTCAATCAACTGTGCGACAGTCTTTCTTCCAAGCTTTGGCCAATTCGTCCTGGGCCAACCTCGCCTACTTAGTTGCGGAGACGATAGAGTCTAAGGCAGCGGACGAACTAAGGATGCTTTCGGCAAGACATGGTGTTGGCGTAATTCAACTATCCCTAGAGGATGAAATTGGTGGGTCGATATATATCCCGGCGACCGAGAGAAGAGAAATTGATTGGTCCGCAGCCAATCGTTTGGCCTCTGAGAATTCAGACGCGGCAGATTGCTTCAAGAACATACTCACCTACTACCAAACTAAAGGTCATTATTCTGGTGAATGGGATGAACCACCGGAGATTGATTAAAATTGAAAAGGGCCATTAACCGAGAAAGGCACCAGCCCTAGAATGCTGCTGCAACGCCATTTCGGTGCGCCTTATGCCAGCTTTCCCGGGGCTCTACCCGTTCTATCCTCAATCGCACCGTCGGAGCGATTGGCGTGCCTTGGCGCGGACCGGATCGAACGCTCTCCCCATTCCTAACGACGCACCGGGACCAACCAAAGCGCGAGCCCGTCGTGCCAAAGGCGCGCCGAAGAAAAAGCGGCACGCCTCCGGCGTTACGGGGCGGGCAGGCGCTGGCCCATTGCCCGGCAGCACGCCGCGCACGCGGCGTGCGAGAGGGGGGCAACTTCGCTGCTGTTCCGGCTACGGTCTCCCCCCACCAACGACACCCCACCCTACCCCCACCACCACCCCCTTGCCCCGCCCCCCCGTTCCGCGCAGGCTGGTCCCGTGACCCCACACCGCCCGAGGATCGCCCATGCCCCGCCTGCCCCTCCGCGCCGCCCTCTCCGCGTTGACGGCCCTCCTCCTCGCCACGGCCGCCGCGGCGCAGGACAACCCCATCATCGCCCGCATGACCCAACTGGCCGAGGCCTACAACGCGCAGGACGCCGCCGCGGTCGCGGCGATCTACAGCCCCGATGCCGTCCTCCTGCCGCCCGGCCAGGCCTCGGTCCGGGGCCGCGAGGCCATCGCCGCCCATTACGCCCAGGCCTTCGCCGCGGGCGCGCGCGAGTTGCAGTTCATGACCTTCGACATCCGCGCCAATGACGACATGGCCGTCGAGATCGGCGAGACCGTGGTCATGGTCGGCCCCCAGCGCATCGTCGGGCGCTACATGCACCTGTGGGAGGTGACGGACGGCCAGATCCTGCTCACCCGCGACATGTACCACGTCCTGCTCGTCGAGTAGCCGGATCGCTTCCCCCGCCGTAGGGTGGGGTTCCACACCCCACCCCCCTCCGTAGGCCGGGCTTCAGCCCGGCATCCACCGCGTATCTACGCGGTGTGTACAGGCTGTGTGCCGGGCGTGACTACCCGCGCCCTGCGAATTGCGTCAGCGCGACCCCCAGCCCCATCACCACGATCCCCGCCAGCCGCATCGGCGACACCTCCGTCACCCGCGCCCCGAAGAGCCCGAAATGGTCGATCACCGCCGCCGAGATCAGCTGCCCGATCAGCACGAAGAACACGGCGTTTCCAACGCCAAAACTCGGCGCCACATAGGTCACCGACAGCACGTAGAAGGCCACGAAGAGCCCGCCCAGGAACAGGTGCCCCGGCTGCCCCGCCATCCGCGTGAAGGCCCCCGTGCCCGTCGCCAGCACCGCCACCCCCGTGGCGCAGAAGGCCACCACGAAGAGCACCAGCGCCGCCGCCGCGGGCGAGCCGATATTGGCCCCGAGCCGCGCGTTCAGCGCCGCCAGAACGGGAATGCCCACGCCTGCCAGCACCATCACAATCGCCTGGTATCCCATTGGCGTGCCTTCCTTTTTCATGAACAGATGCCCCGCGGCTCGATCCCCTCCCAGGGCAGGAACAGCTCGACCGCATCCGCCCTGTCCCGCCATGGCGTCACCGGCATCGCCTGCCCGATCAGCGCCTCCAGCCGCGCCGTCCGCGCGCCCCTCGGGTCGAGCGCCCGGCAACAGACGTATTCCTCCACGAGCGAGGCCTGCGCCTCGTAGCCGTAGTCCAGGAACCGCCCCTCCGCCGCCCCGTCGAAGAGGTAGGGGTCCTCCACCCTCGCATGCTCCCGCGCCGCGCGCAGCGGGTGGTAACCCGTCACCTCGCGGTTCTGCCACTGCCAGACATGCGTCATCTCGTGAGCGAAGAACATCGCGGCATAAAGATGCCGCCGCCCGTCCGCCATCGCCGTGTAATCCGGCACCATCATGTCGGGGCGCACGTGCAGCGTGTTGAACAGCACCATCCCCCCCACGCGCCCCTCGATGACGGGCCCCTGGGGCGGCGGCACGATCCGCTCCCGGCAGGTGACCTGCGGGCGCGCCGGGTGGCGCAGCGTCACCAGGCCGACGAGCGGGTTCTCGACGATCCGCGCGCGGGAGGCATCGAAACTTTCCCCTTGCAGATCAGCCATATAGGCCCGCTCCGCCTCGGTCAGGGGACGGCCGCAGGCGGCAAGGCCGAGGCACAGGGCCAGGAGGAGGACAAGGGCGCGCATGTCCCGACGATAGGCGCGCCCCCGCCACAGGCGCAACGGGTTTGACACCGATCAAGGCGCGCGTCCCCGCCCCGACGCACCCTGCCCCCGGGGGACAATCCGAGAGGAGGTTTCGGACATGCGTGCGCTGATCCCATTCGTCACATTCGCCCTCGCGGCCCTGCCCGCCGCGGCCCAGGACGCCGAGGCGGGCGGCCAGCTCTACATCGATTTCTGCGCCGTCTGCCACGGCGAGACGGCCCGCGGCGACGGCGTCATGGCCGAAGTGCTGAGGATCGCGCCCACCGATCTCACGGCGCTGTCCTCGGCCGGCGACTTCCCCACGCTGCGCGTCGCCGAACAGATCGACGGCCGCCGCCCGATGCTGGCGCACGGCGGCGACATGCCAATCTTCGGTCAATGGTTTCAAGGGGATGGCGCCGATGTGGCCCTGCCCGGCCCCGGCGGCCAGCCGATCCTGATGAGCCGCCCCATCGCCGATCTCGTCACCTACCTGCAGGAGATCCAGCCGTGATCCGCCCCCTTCTCGCGCTTGCCCTGCTCGCGACGCCCGCCACGGCCCAGGACATCGACCGCGGCGCGCGGCTCTTCGCGCAGAATTGCGCCGTCTGCCACGGCGCGGGCCTCCAGGGCGACGGCCCGATGGCCGGGCTCCTCGTGACCCCGCCCCCCGACCTCACCCGCATCGCGGAACGCTACGACGGCAGCTTTCCCCGCGCGGGCATGGCCTGGAAGATCGACGGCCGCGACCCCATCGTCAGCCACGGGGGCGACATGCCGCTTTTCGGCTTCGTCTTCTCCGACATGACGGAGTTGCTGCGCAGCCCCGGCGGTCAGACCGTCCTGACCTCGCCCGAGGTGATCGACCTCGTGGCCTACCTGGAATCCGTTCAGGACTAGGGGGTTACGCCGCGCCCTCGGCTTTTTCCTCGAGCGTCAGCCATTCCTCCTCGGCGGCCTCCAGCCGCGCCTGGCGCTCGGCCAGCGCCTCGGTCGCCTTGGCGAATTTCGCGGGCTCCCGCGTGAACAGCGCGCTGTCGGACAGCAGATCGGCCAGCTTCGCGATCTCCGCCTCGAGCCGCGCGATCACGCCCGGCAGTTCCTTCAGCCGGTGCGCCTCGGTAAAGCTCAGCCCGGATTTGGCCGGAACAGCCTTCGGCCTGGCCTCGGGTGCCGGCCTCGCCGTCTTCGCGGGCGCAGACGCGGCCCCGGCTGTGGCGCGCGGGCCCCGCTGCGCCTGCATGTCCGACCAGCCGCCCGCATAGGCGACGGCCCGCCCGCCCGGCTCCAGCGCCACGGTCACGCTCGCCACCCGGTCGATGAAATCCCGGTCGTGGCTGACCAGAAGCACCGTTCCCGCGTATTCCCCCAGCAAATCCTGCAGAAGATCGAGCGTCTCGATGTCGAGATCGTTCGTCGGCTCGTCCAGCACCAGCAGGTTCGACTGCCGCGCCATGATCCGCGCCAGCAAAAGCCGCGCCTTCTCCCCCCCCGAGAGCGAACGCACCGGCGCGCGCGCCTGACGCTCGTCGAAGAGGAACTCCTTGAGGTAGCCCACCACATGCCGCGGCGCGCCACGCACAAGAACCTGGTCCGAACGCCCGCTCACGCGCGCCGCCGGGTCCTCGGTCAGGCTCTCCCAGAGCGTCGCCTCGGGGTCGAGCTGCGCGCGCGCCTGGTCGAAGACCGCCATCTCGATGCCGGTGCCAAGGGTCACGCTCCCCTCGTCGGGCGCAAGCTGCCCGGTCAGGATGTTCAGAAGCGTGGTCTTTCCCGCCCCGTTCGGGCCGACGAAGGCCACCCGGTCGCCGCGCAGCACGCGCAGGTCGAAAGGCTGAAGGATCACCCGGTCGCCGAACCGTTTCGAAATCCCCTTCGCCTCGATCACCCGCTTGCCCGATTGCTGCCCCGCCTCCAGCGCCATCTCGGCGGCGCCCTGCCGCCGGATCATCGCCGAGCGTTCCTCGCGCAGCGCCTGCAGCGCGCGCACCCGGCCCTGGTTGCGCTTGCGCCGCGCGCTGATCCCCTCGACGGCCCAGCGGGCCTCGGCCTTGATCTTGCGGTCAAGCTTGTGGCGGGCCTGGTCTTCCTCCTCCCAGGTCTTGTCGCGCCAGGCCTCGAAGGCGTCGAAGCCCCGGTCCTGCCGCCGTACCACGCCACGATCCAGCCACAGCGTCCCCCGCGCCAGGGCGGTCAAAAAGGCCCGGTCGTGGCTGATCAGGATGAAACCGGCCTTGGTCGCCGACAACTCCCGCTCGAGCCAGCCGATCGCCTCGATGTCGAGATGGTTGGTCGGTTCGTCCAGCAGCATCAGCTCCGGCGCCTCCGCCAGAAGCCGCGCCAGCGCCGCCCGCCTCCGCTCCCCCCCCGAGGCGCGCGAAGGATCGGCGGCAAGGTCCAGCTTCAGCCCCTCGGCCGCCGCCTCCACCCGCCATCCCTCCGACGCGCCCAACCGCGCCACGGCGAAATCCCCCAGCGTCGAGAATCCGCTGAAATCCGGGTCCTGCTCCATGTAGCCCACGCGCACGCCCTCGGGCGTCACCACGCCGCCGGTATCGGGCACGACAAGCCCGGCCATCACCTTCATCAGCGTGGATTTGCCCGAACCGTTGCGCCCCACCAGTGCCAGCCTGTCCCCCTCCTGCACCACGAGCGAAAGGTCGGAGAAGACCGGCTCGCCCCCGAAGGTCAGCGAGATGTCCGTCAGTTGGAGAAGGGGTGCGCGCGCCATGCCCGCCAGCTAGACGCGCCCGGGGATGCCGTCAAGCACCCGCCCCCTGCCTTCATCTTTCCACAAATACGCAGATCGCAACACGCCCCGGGGGCACAGGACCCGAGGGGTCAGCCCCCCGGTCGCCACACGCGCCCGCGCCGCGCCAGCGGCGCGCCCCCTTCGCCGGATTTCGCACGAAATCCGCACCCCCGGGCGCCAGGACCCGGGGGTGCGAAGGCTCAGTTCTTCCCGGCCATCTCGGCGCAAAGCGCGGCGTCCTCGGCCCCGTCGCAGGACATCGACACCGTGCCGGCCACGGGCACGTCTGTCGTCTTGGCGATGATCGCCGCCTCCTCGGCGGCCGGGGCGGGCAGCGCCGCCTCGGGCTTCAGGGGCGTCTCGCTGGTGGCGAGGGCCAGTCCGGCGCCGGCCAGAACGAAAACACCGGAAAGAGCCATGGCTTTCATGGAATGCCTCCTCATGCTGACGTTCGCGGCCGTGAACTTGGGGGGGCGGAAACGCGGTTGAAGCCCCCCTCACGACACCGTGATCGCATGCGAAAAGGCCGCCCCGAGGGACGGCCTGTCCGGTGTCTTGCAGTCGCGATCCGGCGGATCAGCGCTTGGAGAACTGGAAGCTCCGGCGGGCCTTGCGGCGGCCGAACTTCTTGCGTTCCACCACGCGGCTGTCGCGGGTCAGGAAGCCGGCGGCCTTCAGCGCGGGGCGCAGGGACGGCTCGTAAAGCTGCAGCGCCTTCGAGATGCCGTGCTTGACCGCACCGGCCTGGCCCGAGAGGCCGCCGCCCTTGACGGTCGCCATCACGTCGAACTCGCCCTCGACGCCGGCCACCTGGAAGGGCTGGCGCAGGATCATCTGCAGCACGGGACGGGCGAAATAGGTGCCCATTTCCTTGCCGTTCACGACCACCTTGCCGGAACCGGGCTTGATCCAGACGCGGGCGACCGCGTCCTTCCGCTTGCCGGTCGCGTAGGAGCGGCCGAGCGCGTCGCGCACGGGCGCGCGCGGGGTGTCGTCCATGGCCATGGCGGCGGGCGCATCGCCCGCGTCCACGGCACCTTTCAGCTCATCGAGCGAGGTCAGGGTCTCGGCCATGGGTTACGCGCTCCGGGTGTTCTTGGGGTTCATCGACTTGACGTCGAGAACGGTGGGGTTCTGGGCCTCGTGCGGATGCTCGGCGCCCGCGTAGACGCGCAGGTTGGTCATCTGCTTGCGGCTCAGGCGGTTGCCCGGCAGCATGCGCTTGACGGCCTGCATGACGACGCGCTCGGGGTGGTCACCCTCGAGGATCTGGCCGGTCGTGCGCGACTTGATCCCGCCCGGGAAACCGGTGTGCCAGTAGTTCGGCTTGTTGCGCTTGTTGCCCGTCACCTGCACCTTGTCGGCGTTGATGACGATGACGTTGTCGCCCATGTCCATGGAGGGCGTGAAGGACGGCTTGTGCTTGCCACGCAGCCGCATGGCGACGATCGAGGCGAGACGTCCGAGAACGACGCCCTCGGCGTCGATCACGATCCACTCCTTCTCGATGTCCGCCGGAGTCGCGGTGAAGGTCTTCATCGGGTGGTCCTTTCGGGGGCGAACCGGTAACGGTCCGGCCTGAATGACGTTCAAACGGGCGGGACCCCCGTGAGGCAGCCCCGCGATGCAGGCCTTCTACCGGGTTTTCCGGCCGCGTCAATGGCCTTGGATTTTGAAATTACAAGCCAAATCAATTGGTTGAAAGTGTGGTATCATTTTACCCCATCCAAACGGGGCGCTCTCCCACGGCGACCGGCGAAAAAATCGCCCCTCCGGGCAATTCATCCTTGATCCGACTCGGGGGGGACATTAGGTGCCCCCCTCACGAACCGGGACCGATCCCAACTCCGAGGCCTGCCTCGGGGGGGCGCTAAGGACCCACCACATCAATCTGCTGGTAAGAAGGGGGAGCGCCATGACCCGCGCCAACCTCTTCCAACTGGGGACTGGTCTGGAGACAGGCGCCCATGCGGAAGACACAAGCGACCTCCCGGTCGCAGCCATCGCTTTTGACGACACACAATGCCGGGACGTGCTCGACACCGGCCGCGACGATCATTTCATCCGGCGCGACGGCAGCGTCTTCGCCGGCACGCATCTGATCATCGAGGTCGAGAACGGCCACGGCCTCGATGACGAGGCCCGCATCCGGCAGGCCTTCCGCGATTGCGTGACGGACTGCGGCGCGACGCTTCTGCACATCCACACCCACAAGTTCAGCCCTCAGGGCGTCTCGGGCGTGGCGGTGCTGGCCGAAAGCCACATCTCGGTCCACACCTGGCCCGAGATCGGCTACGGCGCCTTCGACGTCTTCATGTGCGGCGACGCCGATCCCTGGCGCGCGGTCGATGTGCTGAAACGCGCCTTCGCGACCGAGACGGTCCATGTGAAGGAACTGCGCCGCGGCGAAGGCCTCGTGAGCGAGACCGCCGCCGCCTGACCCCTGCCCCAAGGGCATGTCCGGGCCGCGCCATGACCGCGCGGCCCGGTTCCATTTCGACGGAGAGCGCCATGACCGACCGCGACACCTGGCCGAAGGACTGGAACGTCGAGCGTCTGCACGCCGACCATGCGCAGGCCCTGCGCATCAGCCGCGAATTCTACGACAGCGCGACCGAACACCAGCGCATCCGCGTCTTCGAGAACCCGACCTTCGGCCGGATCATGACGCTCGACGGCGTGGTGCAGGTGACCGAGGCCGACAATTTCATCTACCACGAGATGCTGACCCACGTGCCGATCCTCGCCCACGGGGCCGCGCGGCGCGTGCTGATCGTGGGCGGCGGCGACGGCGGGATGGCGCGCGAGGTGCTGAAGCATGCCAGCGTCGAGCAGGTGACGATGGTCGAGATCGACGGCGGCGTCGTGGAGTTCTGCAAGGACTACCTGCCCGGCATCTCGGCGGGCGCCTTCGACGATCCGCGGCTCGACCTGGTGATCGCGGACGGGGCCGAGTTCATGCGGCGGAACGCCGACACCTATGACGTGATCATCATCGACTCGACCGACCCGGTCGGCCCCGGAGAGGTGCTCTTCACCGACACGTTCTACGGCCATGCCAAGGCGCGGCTGGCGCCCGGCGGCATCCTCGTCACGCAGAACGGCGTGCCCTTCCTGCAGGGCGAGGAGCTGACGAACACGATGCGCGCCTTCCGCGCGCTCTTTGCCGATGCGACCTGCTATCTCGCCACGGTCCCGAGCTATGCGGGCGGGCCGATGGCCTTCGGCTGGGGCACGGATGGCGACGCGCGGGGCGTGGACCTCGCCACGCTCACGGCGCGCTTCGACGCGGCGGGGATCGAGACGGAATATTACACGCCCGCCGTCCACCTCGGCGCCTTCGCGCTGCCGCCCTATGTCTCCCGGCTGATCGGCTGAGGCGCGGGGTGGCCGGCGTCGGATTTGCGTATTTTTGGAAAGATGAAGACGCAAGCGGGCGGGCGTTAACCCTGATGCAGGGTTAACGGCGCCCGTTCGGGGTCATTCGGGGCGGCAGATCTCTCCCCGCGCGATGGCCAGCCCCGTGCGCCACAAAAGGCCCGTGACCACGGCCACGAGGAGGGCGAGGACCAAGACTCCGATGCTGACATGCACCGCGCTCGCCGCCTCCCGTCCGTAGACGAAGCTTGCCACCGAAAGGGCCGCGAGTGGGAAGCTGAGCGCCCACCAGCTGAGCGCGAAGGGCAGTTTCACCAGCTTCGGCACCTGCACCACGACAAGCGCCGCGAAGACATAGGCGCTGTCGATCAGGATATGGGCGAAGGCGTCGATGCCGCCGCCCGTCAGGCGCAGGTAGCCCACGAAGGCCACCGCGGGGGGCGCGATCAGGATCACCAGCGTCGGGAAGAGCCGACCGGGGATCGGCGCGTGGAAGATCAGCCGGTTGAAGACCAGGACCAGGAGGATCAGCCAGAAGACGAGGCCGGCCGAGAAGAACAGCCAGCTGGTTTCCTCCCAGCCCATCGGCGCGCCCGCCAGCGGAACGATGACATTGCCCACGGCGGGGATGAACCACGCGGGCGTCAGGTGGCCGACCTCGAAGGCGCGGTGGCTGATCCAGCCCGAGATCACCATGACCGTCAGCACCCCCTGCCCGATCGTGCCGATGAGCCAGACCGGCTGAGCGATGTCGGGCCTGTAGCCGTGGATCGCGGTCGCCATCAGCAGGAGCGAGATGGTGATCGTGGGAAAGAAGGCGAGCTTGACCGGGTGGTGCCATTCCGCGGCCACGGCGCGCGGGTAGCGGAGCGCCTTGGCGAGGTAGAGCGCCGCGATGCCGACGAAGCCCGCGAGCCCCAGCCAGAGCACCGCGCGCGCCGCGGGCTCGGCCGCGGCGTAGCTGCCCGCCGCGGCATGGAGCGCGAGCGCCAGCCCGAAGAGCCCCATCAGGATCGCGAAGAAGGTCACCGGAAGATGTTCCAGCCGGCTGAATTCGCCCGTGTCCTGCACCGTCGCCTCGGCCATGCCACCTCTCCCGTATCGATTATCACCGTCAATCAAATTCTACCGCCTGTCCCCGGGCTCTGCAGCGCCACCCAGTGTCGCAGCCTTCAGCGGTCGGGCGGGATCGAGTAGGTCATCGAGGCCCGCGCGACCGGGGCCTCGACCCCTTCGGAGTAGAGCAGGCACTCCCCCACCGCCAGCACCCGGCCGAGCTTCAGCAGGCGGCAGTCGCAGAGCATGTCGGCCCCCGCCGCGGGCTTGCGCATGAAGTCGATCGAGCAATTGGTCGTGACGGCCAGCGCCTTGGGCCCGATCATGGCGAGAATGGCGAGATAGACCGAGACATCGGCCAGCGCGAACATCGAGGGTCCCGAGACCGTTCCGCCCGGACGCAGGTGCCGCTCCTCGACGGCGAGGCGGACGCGGATGGCATTCTCGCGGACCTCCTCGATCACGAAATCGGCGGCGACCTGGGGAAATCCGTCCTCCAGGAACCGCGTCAGCGCGGTTGCGTCCATCTGCACCGGCATGCCCTCTTCCCTTTCCTGTTCCGTCCCGATCGCTATAGAAGGTTGCCGACGGGATGGGAACGCCGTCGCAGGGAGGACAGACCATGACCCAGGACCTGGTGATCCGGGAGGATCGGGGCGCGGTGACGCATCTGACGCTGAACCTGCCCGGCAAGCTGAACGCGCTGTCGGACGGGATGATCGCCGCGGTGACGGCGCAGTTCTCCGACCTCATGGCCTCCGAGACACAGCGCGTGATCGTGCTGAAGGGCGCGGGCAAGGCGTTCTGCGCCGGTCACGACCTGAAGGAGATGCAGGCCAAGCGCGAGAGCAACGACAAGGGCGCCTTCGCGCTGCGCGACCTCTTCGACCGCTGCGCGCGCATGATGCAGATGATCCCGCGCCTGCCCCAGCCGGTGATCGCCGAGGTCCATGGCATCGCCACGGCGGCAGGCTGTCAGCTGGTGGCGAGTTGTGACCTGGCGGTGGCGGCCGACGATTGCCGCTTCGGCGTGAACGGGGTGAACATCGGGCTGTTCTGTTCCACGCCGATGGTGGCGCTCAGCCGCAACGCGCCGCGCAAGCAGGTCTTCGAGATGCTGGTGACGGGCGAGTTCATCCCGGCGGCGCGGGCGCGCGAGATCGGGCTGGTGAACCGGGTGGTGCCCGCCGGGTCGCTGTCGGCCGAGACCGAGGCCCTGGCCGGGAAGATCGCGGGCAAGCTGGGATCGGCGGTGCGGATCGGCAAGCGCGCCTTCTACGACCAGATCCAGTTGCCGCTCGACAAGGCCTACGAGATGACGGGGGCCGTCATGGTCGAGAACATGCTGAACAGCGACACCAGCGAGGGGATCGCGGCCTTTCTCGAGAAGCGCGACCCGGACTGGTCGCAGGGCTGAGGGCGCGGCGCGCACGCGCCGCGGCTGCCGGTGGCACCCCGTTCCGGGGTGCGGCTGCGCCCGTGTCGGCAGGCGCTGCGCAGGGGCGGACAAGGCGCGCCCGAAGTGGGGGCTCTGCCCCCGTCGCTCCGCGACTCCCCCGGGATATTTTTGAAACGGAGAAACTCAGGATCGGCTCAGAGGGCCGCGTCCTTGACCGCCTGCATCGAGACATGGGTCGAGGTGGAGGAGACATGGGGCAGTTCCGAGACGACCTCGGCCAGGATCTCGCGGTAGGCGCGCATGTCGCGCACGCGGATCTTGAGCAGGTAGTCGAACTGGCCCGCGATCAGGTGGCAGGTCTCGATCTCGGGCACGCCGATCACGGCGGCGTTGAAGGCCGCCAGCGCCGCCTCGCGCGTGTCGGTCAGGCGCACCTCGACGAAGGCGACATGGTCGCGGTCGAGCTTCTCGGGGTCGAGGAGCGCGCGATAGCCGAGGATGTAGCCCTGCGCCTCGAGCCGTTTCAGCCGCGCCTGGGTGGGGGATTTCGACAGGCCGATGCGGCGGGCCAGCTCGGTCACCGGCAGGCGGCCGTTTTTCGACAGCTCCGTCAGGAGCTTGCGATCGAAGGCGTCAAGCGGACCGTCTTGCGCGTCTTTTTCCATCTGTTTGACCTCTCTGGAGATGATCTTCGGGATACCAGCCTGTCATTCGTCATTTCGCGGGAAACCCGCCTTCCCTTGATCTGGTATCATCGGCGCGTCATCCCAGCAAGGACACCCGCGATGCCGCTCGACCGCCCTGCCCCCGATCTCGCCTGCCTGCGCGCGGCGATCCGCGACGGCCTCCACGCCGCCGAGACCCCCGCGCTTGACCGGCTGATGGCCGCCCATGCGCCCGACGCCGCCCTGCG
>WVSO01000075.1 GCA_015689745.1 Rhodobacterales bacterium HKCCSP123
GCCCGACCCGGTGGCGCCGTCCGCGGCCTGGGTCGCCCGCGACGAGGCCGCGGCGAGCGTGTCGCGCAGCTCCGCCTCCATCCTGCGCATCTCGGCCTCGGCCTCTGCGCGGCGGCGCTTGCCCTCGTCGGCGATCTGCAGGCTTTCCTCGATCGTCGCGATCAGCTCGGAATTGGCCTTCTTGACCGCTTCGATGTCGAAGACGCCGCGCTCCATCTCTTCGCGGACCATCCGGTTCGACTCGCGCAGGTTCGCCGCGTTCTGCTCGAGCAGCTCGTTGGTCAGGTCGGTCGCCTCGCGCACGGCCTTGGCGGCCTCGGTCGAGCGCTGGATCGTCACGGCCTGCGCCAGCTGCGTTTCCCACAGCGGCACGGTGTTCACGAGCGTCGAGTTGATCTTCGTGACGAGCGACTTGTCGTTCTCCTGAACCAGCCGGATCGAGGGGAGCGACTGCATCGTCACCTGCCGCGTCAGCTTGAGGTCGTGAACGCGCCGCTCGAGGTCGTCGCGTGCCGCGCGCAGGTCGCGCAGCTCCTGCGCCTTGATGACCTGGTCCTCCTCGGGGGCGGCGTTCACCTCGGCCTCCTTGGCGGGGATCGTCTCTTCGTCGAGCTCGCGCAGCTTCTCCTCGCCGGCGGCGATGTAGAGCGCCAGTTCGTCGTAGAAATCGAGCGTCTTCTCGTAGAGCAGGTCGAGCGACTTGATGTCCTTCATCAGCGTGTGCTCGTGCTTCAGAAGGTTGTCGGTGATCCGGTCGATCTGGTCCTGCACCTCTTCGTATTTCGCGATGAAATCATGCAGGGGCTTGGCGCGGCCGAAGAGGCGCTCCCACCAGCTGCGCTTGCGGTTCGGGTCCAGTTCATCGACCGAGAAGCCGCGGATCGTGCCGACGATTTCGCGCAAGGAGTCGCCCGCGGGGCCCACGTCCTTGTTCTTCACGCCCTGCAGCATCGACTGGCTGATCTGCTGAAGCTCCGCCTGCGCGGCCGAGCCGAAGGTGACGATCGAGTTGGTGTCGGTCATGTCGATCTCGGCCATCCGCTTGCGGATTTCCTCGGCGGTGGGCGCGTCGGCCGCGGGAAGCGGCACGAGGTCGGCGCTGGGTTCCGGCAGAACGATGGCGTTCAACTCGTCGACAAGCTTGGCGGCCTCTTCGGCCTGCTGGCGGATTTCAGTCGTCATGGGGTCGTCCTTATCCCTCGATATGAAGGTTTTCTCGGTTCAGGCGTTCGCGCAGAACCTCGGTTTCAATGTCGAAATCTGTTCGGTCGTCGGTCAGCATCGCGCGGGTGCGCTTCGCGAAATTGGTCTCGAGGTCATCGAGAAAGGCCGTGTAATCGGCGCGGATCTGCGGCTCGCGATTGCGGGCGTAGAGATCGGCGAACTGCACCGTCGCATCGCGCGCGCCCTGCAGGTAGACGCCGAGGTAGCGCCGCGCGCCCGCCAGGTCGCGCGGGTCGGCCTCGACCTGGCGGAACATGGCGCGGGCGGTCTCCTCGAAGGCGGCCACGCGGGCCTCGAGCTGGCGGTCGCGGGCGCGCTTGATCGCGTCGGTCATCTGGCCGAGGACGCCTTCGGCCTCCTCGATCTTGCGGGCGATGCGGTCGGTCTGGTGGCGGTCCATGCCCTCGAGCCCCTTGTCGGCCAGGGGGTCGAGCCCGAAGGCGCCCAGGTGCAGCGCCCCCGCGATGGCACCCACAACGACAGCCGCCGCGATGTTCCACTGCCCGCCGAAGACCACGAGGCCCACGCCGACCCCCATCAGGACCGAGCCGAAGATCTTGCGCGGGATCGCGGGGCGGCGGGCGACCTTGCGCTCGTTGAAGGCGTCCTCGGCCCGCACCCCGTCGCGCGTCAGCCAGGCCGAGAGCATCATCGCGCCTGCGCCCAAAAGGTCGGCGGCCATCGCCGTCACGGGCTGGAAGAAGGCCGTCACCAGCGGCAGAAGCGCCAGCACGAACATCAGGTTCAGCTTCGCGCCATGGCGCATCGGCTTGCGCCCCTTGAAGCTCGGCACCTCGAGCCGTTCGGCCATGACCGTCTCGCGCGGGGTGCCCGCGTCGCGCTGGCCTGTCGGGCTGAACTCTCCGCCATAGCGTTTCGACATGTCAAAGCGCCCCGAAGCCGCCGAAGCTGGCCATCGCGACGATGACCACCAGCGTGAAGAAGGACACACCCTGAAGAAAGCTTGAACTCATACGTTCCCCGTCGATCGTTTGCCGGCCGCGACAATCACGTTAGAAAGGTTTTCTTACAAAAACCAGACATTGCGACGCGCGCTGGTGGTTTCCCGCCAGTCCGCTCCGACATCGGACCTTGCGCGTCGCCGTGCAAGATGCGGAGCGGGGGAAAGACCGGGGCCCGCTCCCCCCCTTTCCGACCTTTCCGAGGACCGCCCGAGGGTGGGTTGGCGGTGCCCCGACCCACGCCAGCGGCTTGACGCGCGGCGCGGCCCGGCGTAGCCAAGCGCGCACGTGGCGATTTGTGAACCGGATTGCGGGCCACGCTAAAGAAACCGCTAAAGAGGTCGTGGACGCCCAGCCTTCCGCTCGCCCCCGACCGTTTTCGCCCTTGGGCAAGACCCGCGGGGCCATGAGAGGAAAGGACAGGGGCATGAAGGACGCATCCCCCCGCAAGACCTGGAAGAAACGCACCCGCGCGGTGCATTCCGGCACCCGCCGCAGCCAGTATGGCGAGGTGAGCGAGGCGTTGTTCCTGACTCAGGGCTTCGTCTACGACAGCGCCGAGGCCGCCGAGGCGCGCTTCATCGAGACGGGGCCGGACGAGTTCATCTACGCCCGCTACGGCAACCCGACGGTCGCCATGTTCGAGGACCGGATCGCGGCCCTTGAGGGGGCCGAGGATGCCTTCGCCACCGCCAGCGGCATGGCCGCCGTCAACGGCGCGCTCGTGTCGATGCTGAAGGCGGGCGACCATGTCGTCGCCGCCCGCGCGCTCTTCGGCTCCTGTCTCTACATCCTCGAGGAGGTGCTGACGCGCTACGGCGTCGAGGTCAGCTTCGTCGACGGCACCGACCTTGCGCAATGGGAGGCAGCGATCCGACCCGGCACCAAGGCCGTGTTCTTCGAGTCGATCTCGAACCCCACGCTCGAGGTCATCGACATCGCCGCCGTCTCGCGGCTGGCCCATGCGGCGGGCGCGCTGGTGATCGTGGACAACGTCTTCGCCACGCCCGTGTTCCAGGACACGCTCGGCCTTGGGGCCGATGTCGTCGTCTACTCGGCCACCAAGCATATCGACGGGCAGGGCCGCTGCCTGGGCGGCGTGATCCTTGGCTCGAAGCAGTACATCCGCAAGACGGTCGAGCCTTACCTCAAGCACACCGGCGGCGCGATGTCGCCCTTCAACGCCTGGGTGATGCTGAAATCGCTCGAAACCGTCGAGCTGCGCTGCCGCGCGCAGGCCGAAGGGGCGCAGCGCATCGCCGAGGCGCTCGAGGGGCAGCTGGGCCTGTCCCGCGTGCTCTACCCAGGCCTTGCCAGCCACCCCCAGCACGGGCTTGCCCGGAAGCAGATGGAGGCCGGCGGCACGGTGATCGCGCTGGAACTCGACGGCGGGCAGGAGGCGGCCTTCCGCTTCCTCAACGCGCTGGAGATCATCACGATCTCCAACAACCTCGGCGATGCGAAGTCGATCATCACCCACCCCGCCACCACCACCCACCAGCGCCTGACCGAAGAGCAGCGCCAGGCGCTCGGCATCACGCGCGGGCTGGTGCGGCTGTCGGTGGGCCTCGAACACCCCGAGGACCTTATCGCCGACCTGGCCGCCGCGCTGTCGGCGGCGGGCGCATGAACGGCCTGATCATCCGCCCCTGCCGCGTCACCGACGCGCCGGGGCTGGCCGCGCTCTACCACCGCGCCGTGCGCGAGGGCACGGCGGCGCATTACACCGAGGCGCAGCGCGAGGCCTGGTCGCCCGCCCCGCCCAATGGCGAGGACTGGCGCCGCCGCCTGATCGAGGCCGACACGATCCTGGCCGAGCGCGACGACCGGCTGCTCGGCTTCATGACGCTCGACCTCGGCACCGGCTGGCTCGACTTCGCTTATGTCGCGCCCGAGTCGATGGGGCAGGGGGTGGCCGCAACGCTCTATGCCGTGCTCGAGGGGCGCGCGCGCGCCGCGGGCCTCGCCCGGCTCGAGACCGAGGCGAGCCTCTTGGCCCAACGCTTCTTCGCGCGGCGGGGCTGGCGCATCCTGAAGCGGCAGGAGGTGGAGCGCCACGGCGTCCGCCTTCCCAATGCCGTCATGGCGAAATCCCCGTCGCACAAGCGAAAGGCGGCGGCATGAGGCCCTTCCTCGTCCTCCAGCTCCGCCCCGAGACGGAGGCCGCCGACGAGGAATTCGGCGCCTTCCTCGACCGCGGCGGGCTGCAGGCGGCGGAGGTGCATCGCATCCGCCTCGACCAGGGGCCGCTGCCCGCGCTGCCGCTCGACGACTATGCCGGCGTCATCGTCGGTGGCGGGCCGGGCTGCGTCAGCGATCCGCCGGAAAAGAAGGACCCGCTCGAGGCCCGGATCGAGGCCGATGTGATGGGCCTGATGCCCGAGGTTTTGGCCCGCGACATGCCCTTCATGGGCTGCTGCTACGGCATGGGCATCCTTGGCGCGACGCTGGGCGCGCCGGTGGGCAAGGGCCGCTACGGCGAGCCGATCGGCGGCGTCGACTGCCGCGTGACCGAGGCGGGTGCCGCCGACCCCCTCCTGTCCGGACTGCCCGGAAGCTTCCGCGCACTCGTCGGGCACAAGGAGGCGGTCGAGGCGCTGCCCGATGGGGCGGTCCATCTCGTCGCCTCCGACACCTGCCCGTTCCAGATGATCCGCGCGGGCTCCAACGTCTATGCCACGCAGTTTCACCCCGAGGCGAAGGGCGAGAACTTCGCCAGCCGCATCGAGATCTACAAGCACCGCGGCTATTTCGACCCGACCGAGGCAGCGGCGCTGACCGCCGCCTGTCTTGCCGAGACGGTGACGGTCCCGCAGCGGATCCTGTCGCGCTTCGTCGCGCGGTACCGGAGTGGCTAGGCAAGGCTATGGCAGGGCCGCCAGGAGGGGGCGGCTTGCCGCCAATCGCCGAAGACATGCCTGAAATGTGATCTGTTTCAGGGCGCCTAGCGTAAAATTTCCGAACGACAAGATTGGGCACGCGCGCCGCGCTCCCTATCTTTCGACCCCGTGACCGGGTGGAAAGGGACGACCGAGATGAACATTCATGTGACCGAGATGACCGAGGCACCGACCCGCGCGGAGGCCGAAACCGCGCTCGCCCGCCTCAAGGCCTGGGCCGCCGAAGCCTCCGAGGCCGAGATCGCGGCCCTCGACCCCGTCGTGGCGCGGCTGACCGGCAACGGCTACCCGTCGTTCAACCGCGAGTACCCCGCCGAGTTCCGCACCGACGCCACCTACAAGGCGACGCTGCCCGACCTGCAGAACGGCCCGTCGTCGCTGATCCGGGGTGCGAACCGCCAGATCCAGCATGTCGGCATTTCCAACTTCCGCCTGCCGATCAACTACCACACCCGCGACAACGGCGACCTGACGCTGGAAACCAGCGTCACCGGCACCGTCAGCCTCGAGGCGGACAAGAAGGGCATCAACATGAGCCGCATCATGCGCTCCTTCTATGCCCATGCCGAGAAGACCTTCAGCTTCGAGGTGATCGAGGCCGCGCTCGACGATTACAAGTCCGACCTCGAAAGCTTCGACGCCCGCATCCAGATGCGCCTCAGCTTCCCGGCGAAGGTCAAGAGCCTGCGCTCGGGCCTGTCGGGGTACCAGTACTACGATATCGCGCTCGAACTGGTCGAGCGTGACGGGGTGCGCCAGAAACTCGTGCATCTGGACTACGTCTATTCCTCGACCTGCCCCTGTTCGCTGGAACTGTCGGAGCACGCGCGGGCGACCCGCAACCAGCTTGCGACGCCGCATTCGCAGCGCTCGGTGGCCCGCATCTCGGTCGAGGTGGCCGAGGGACAGGGCTGCCTCTGGTTCGAGGACCTGATCGACTTGGCCCGCGACGCGGTCCCGACCGAGACGCAGGTGATGGTCAAGCGCGAGGACGAACAGGCCTTCGCAGAGCTGAACGCGGCCAACCCGATCTTCGTCGAGGACGCCGCCCGCCTCTTCGCCGAGCGGCTTCATGCGGAGGTGCGCGTCGGCGATTTCCGCGTGGTGGCCAGCCACCAGGAGAGCCTGCACAGCCACGACGCGGTCAGCGTCCTGACCGAGGGCGAGACCTTTGCCCAGGCGAGCCTCGATCCGCATCTCTTCGCCAGCCTGATCCACCGCGGCTAGGCGCAGGCATTCCACGAAAAAAGGCGCGCCTGCAATCCAGGTGCGCCTTTCTCTTGCGTGCGGCGGCCGTGTCCCGGCCTTGTCCTGCCGGTGCCGCGATCAGCCGCGCTGCGGTCCCCGGCCCTGGCCGCCCGCATCGAGGATCGGGCCGTTGTCCCGGTCGGTCCAGCCGGTGTAGCGGCCGTGGCGGGGACCGCGGCCATTGCCGCCGGGATCGAGGATCGGCCCGTTGTCCCGGTCGGTCCAGCCCGACCGCGCGGTGACGATCGTCGTCGTCGTCGAGGTCGGCACACACCCGGCGACACCCGCAAGACCAAGGCCCAGCGTCCCGATGCCGAAGCCGCGCAGCATCATCCTGCGATCCATGCCGTGACGCGTCTTGATGTTCTTGTCCGTCAGCGTGGCCTTTTCACCGCCGCGCTTTGCATCCGTGTCATCGGTACCGTCACTCATCCCTATGTCCTCCGATTGGTATGGTTTGCTTGAGAATTCGTCAGTGATCGCGGTCGGTGGCCGGTGCCGCATCGGCATCCGTGCCCGGCTTGGGTGCCGCGTCGGAATCGGTATGGGCGTGGGCGTCCGCATCGGCATGGGCCCCGGCACCACCGCCCGTTGGTCCGGACCGCCGCTGGACCGTGGCGATATCGCTGTCGCTGAGCGATCTCTTTGGCTTGGTGTCGGCCAAGTCGATGTCCCCTGTCTGGCTTGCCGCCGCGCGCGAGGCGCATGCGGCTTGCTGGTCGCCCGGCGGCCTGGCGCCGCCCGAGTCAAATCTTTTCTGCCGATGATGAGACACGAAGACAGTCCCGATTTCAATAATTTATATGGGCCAACATGGCGGGCCTCTGCTTGACAGGGCCGCGGGGAGGGGCCAACGCTCCGCACCATGTTCGATCTGCGCCCCGTGGGTTACGTGCTCGGCCTGATGGTTCTCAGCCTCGGGGTGGCGATGTGCGTGCCGCTCGCGACGGATCTCATCCTTCGCAACGGCCATTGGGGCGCCTTTGCCGAATCGGCGGCGATCACGGTCATGATCGGTCTGCTCGTCACGCTCTCCTGCTCCAACGCCGTCAGCCGGGGCCTGTCGATCCAGCAGACCTTTCTGCTGACAACGGGCGTCTGGCTGGTGCTGCCGATCTTCGGCGCCATCCCCTTCGTGCTGGGCGAGACCGACGCCCGTTTCGTCGATGCCTTCTTCGAGGCGATGTCGGGGATGACCACGACCGGATCGACCGTCTTCACCGGGCTCGAGACCCTTCCGGCGGGTCTCAACCTGTGGCGCGGGATGCTGCAATGGTTCGGCGGCATCGGCATCATCGTCGTCGCCATGGTCTTCTTGCCGGAGCTGCGCGTGGGCGGCATGCAGATCTTCCGCTCCGAGGCCTTCGACACGATGGGCAAGATCCTGCCCCGCGCGACCGAGATCGCGGCGCGGATCTCGGTCATCTACGTGGCGCTCACGGTGCTGTGCGGGCTCAGTTACCTCGCGCTCGGGATGCCCGTCTTCGAGGCGCTGATCCATGCATTGACCACCATGTCGACGGGCGGTTTTTCCAGCAGCGACGCCTCTTTCGGGGCGTTCCAGGGGCCGCTGGAATATGTCGCGTCGGTGTTCATGATCCTCGCGAGCCTGCCCTTCGTGCGTTACATCCAGCTCGTCGCCGGAACGGCGCGGCCGATCCTCGTCGACAGCCAGGTGCGCGCCTATATCGCGACGATCCTCGTGCTGACCGTCGCCCTGACACTCTACCGGGTCGCCGTGAACGACGACCATTGGGAACACGGCTTCCGCGAAGGCATCTTCAACGTGACCTCGATCATCTCGGGGACGGGCTATGCCTCGGTCGACTACCAGCTCTGGGGGCCGGTTCCGGTGGTGCTGTTCTTCTTCATCGGCCTGATCGGCGGCTGCGCCGGGTCGACCTCCTGCTCGATCAAGATCTTCCGCTACCAGCTGCTCTTCGCCTCGATCTCGACCCAGGTGCGCCGGCTCTACGCGCCGCATGGCGTCTTCCAGCCGCGCTACGAGGGGCGTCCCGTCGCGGAAGAGGTCCTGTCCTCGGTCATGGCCTTCTTCGCGCTCTTCTTCGTGACCCTCGTCATCGTCGCCATCCTGCTCGCGCTGACCGGGCTGGACCTGATCACGGCGGTCTCCGGGGCGGCGGCCGCGCTTGGCAACATCGGGCCGGGACTGGGGCCGGAGATCGGACCGGCGGGCAATTTCGCGGGGCTCAACGACACGGCGAAATGGATCCTGTCGGCGGCGATGCTGATCGGGAGGCTGGAACTGATGGCGGTCTTCGTGCTTCTGACAACGACCTTCTGGCGGGATTGAGCCGCACCGCGTCGGGGGGTCAGCGCGCCGCGATGGCGCGCCCCGCGGCCACGCCCGACGACCAGGCCCACTGGAAGTTGTAGCCGCCCAGCCAGCCGGTGACATCCACCGCCTCGCCGATGACGAAGAGGCCCGGCACGCGCTGCGACTCCATCGTTTTCGAGCTGATCTCGTCGGTGGCGACCCCGCCCAGCGTCACCTCGGCCGTGCGGTAGCCCTCGGAGGAGGTGGGGGTGAGGACCCATCCCTCCAGCCGGTCGGCCAGCCCGCGCAGAGCCGCGTCCGAGAGGTCGCCGAGGTTGCCCTCCAGCGCCCAGGCAAGGGCGAGGTGCTGGGCCAGTTTCCTGGGCAGGACTTCGGCCAGCACGGTCGACAGGGCCTTGGCCCCCGCCTCGGCCCGCCGCGCCCTCAGATGGGCGTAAAGGTCGAGGTCGGGTCTGAGCCGCACGGCAAGGCTGTCGCCTTCGCGCCAGTAGGAGGAGACCTGCAGCACCGCGGGCCCCGAGAGGCCGCGGTGGGTGAAGAGCATCGCCTCGTCGAAGGCCGTGCCGTTGCAGGTGATCCGCGTGTCCACCGCGGTGCCCGCAAGCCCGGCAAAGACCGCCGTCTGTGCCTCGTCGAAGGTCAGCGGCACAAGCGCGGGCCGGGTTTCCGTGATGCGGTGGCCGAACTGCGCGGCGATGCGATAGGCGAGGCCGGTGGCCCCCATCTTCGGGATCGACTTGCCGCCCGTGGCCAGCACGAGGTGGTCGGCGGTCACGGTGACGGGCTTGCCCGCGCGCGTCAGGCTGGCGCGGAACCGGGTGCCGTCATGGGCGATGTCCTCGATGCCTGTCTCGAGCCAGAGGGGCGTTGCGCCCATCTCGGCGCGCAGCAGGGCGATGATGTCCTTCGCGGAGCGATCGCAGAAGAGCTGGCCGAGCGTCTTCTCATGCCAGGGGATGCCGTGGCGGGCGACGAGGTCGAGGAAATCCCATTGCGTGTAGCGGCTGAGGGCGGATTTGCAGAAATGCGGGTTCTCCGACAGGAAATTCTCGGGCGAGGCGTGAAGGTTGGTGAAATTGCAGCGCCCGCCGCCGGAGATGCGGATCTTCTCGCCCGGCGCCTTCGCGTGGTCGATGACCAGCGTGTCTGGACCGGCATGGGCCGCGCACATCATCCCCGCGGCGCCGGCGCCGAGGATCAGGGTTCTGACGTGGAGGCTTGCGGGGACTGGCATGGCCTTTGGCCTCTGGGATTGCGCCGACTGCGTCGTCGCCGGGGGGCGCGCCGCTGGCGCGGCGCGGGGGCTCGTTGCGGCCGGTTCGCCCCGCTGCCCGGCGGTTGTGCGGGTCGAGGGTTCGGGAGCCTCCGGCGGGGATATTTGAGAAACGGAGAAGACGAGGGCCGCCCGTCAGTCGGAGAAGTTGCGGCTGTCCTTCAGCTGGTCCCAGGCCCAGACCACCTCCTGCAGGCGGTCCTCGTCGGAGCGGTCGCCGCCGTTCATGTCGGGGTGCAGAACCTTGATGAGAGCCTTGTAGCTCTTGCGGATCTCGGTCTTGGTGGCGCGCTCGGTGACGTCGAGGATCTCGATCGCCTTGCGCTCGGTGGGCGGCAGCTTGCGCCCGCCACCGTTCGCGCGGCCCGGGTTGCGGGTGGCGTTGCCACCGAGAACCTGGTGCGCGTCATCGATGCCGAGCCGCGCCCAGGCGCGTTCCTCGACGGTCCTCTTGAAGGGTTTCGTCGGGCGGTCCCAGACCCTGTCGCGGTCGAGCTGGGCTTCCATCTCGGCCTCGGTGGTGCCTTCGAAGAAGTTCCACTTGAGGTTGTACTCGCGCACGTGCTCGCGGCAGAACCACTTGTAGTCCTCGAGGTTGTCGGGGCTTTTCGGCGCGCGGTACTGGCCGGGCTCCTCGCAGCCCTCGTGCTCGCAGACGCGCTGCGAGGTCTCGAACGCGCCGGACATGCCACGGCGCCCGGACCGACGCTTCTTCTTGTCGGTCGAGACGCGGAGGTCGAAGTTGAACGGGTCTTTGTCGGTCATGGGGCGCCCTTCTCGACTCGGAAGGGGCAGTTTAGTGTTTCGCGCGGCAAGGTGAAGAGGCGAGGAGCGGATTCGGTGACGCGGACGGAGAAAATCGAGACACGGTTGCGCGAGGCCTTTGCGCCGCGGGTGCTGGAGGTGGTGGACGATAGCGAGCGGCACCGGGGGCATGCGGGCTACCGGGAAGGGGGTGAGAGCCACTTCCGGGTGACGATAGAAAGCGAGGCGTTTCAAGGGCTTGGCCGGATCGAGCGGCACCGGGCGGTGCATGCCGCGCTGGGGCGGGAGCTGGTCGCGGAGATCCACGCGCTCGCGCTGAAAATCAGCGATTAAGCCTTTGGTTTTTCTTCCATTTCCGGCGTTTCGCCGGGATCGGTGAGAAGGTCGGCGAGGCTGGCCTCGTCCCGCGGCTCTTCCACGGCGGGTTCGGGGGCGGGCGGGGCCTCGACCTCGGGCAATTCACGTTGGAAAATCAAGAGATTACGGTAGGTCGTGGTCCTGGAGGTGAGGCCCGACCGCTCCTCCTGGGGGAGGGTATCGGCGCGCAGGTAGTGCCAGCCTTCGGCGCCCAGCTCGTTCAGGATGTCCTGAAGCGTCGCGGCGAAATTGGCCGCGCCCTTCAAGCCCTTGTGCTTGGTGGCTTTTTCCGGGGCGGGGACAAGCTTGTACTCGTATCGGGGCATGGGGCGGGGCATCGCGGGTCCTCTCGTTCCGGAGCGGTTTAGCCGGGCGGGCAGGGGCCGGGCAAGGGGGGTGACGGGGCTGTCGTCATCGCGTCGTGATCCCGTAGTTATCCCGTAGTTATCCCGTAACGACAGGCGGCGGGGGTGTCTGATCGGCGTACACAGGGCGTACACACCCGGTACATGCGCGACGGGCGCAGGGTGGGGCGCGGGTGGCCAGGCTTTCGTGCGCGGCGCGCGGCCCCTTCAGATATCCAGACTGCCCTGCGCGCCACGGTCTTCCTCGCGGGCGGCGCGCTTGTAGGCGTCGTCGCGGCGGGCGGGCAGGCGGACGGCGCGGTCGCGCAACTGCAAGGCCTCCTCGATGGTGACGATCTGGAGGCGGGGGACGGGGGTGAACCCCTCTTCCTCGTGGAGGCCCGCGGCGGCGGCTTCGGCCACCATGCCCTTGTTGGGGGGATCGAGGGTGAGGAAAACGCCGATCTCGGCGCGGTGGCGCTCCATCGCGCCGCGGAGCCGGGCGATCTGGGGCGTGCCGACCTTGCCCGATTTCACCTCGATGATGGCGCGGCCGGTCTTGCCGAAATAGAGGTTGCCGTCGATGCCGCCGTCGCCCGAGCGCTTGGTGGGCTGACCGGAGAGAAGGGCCACGGCCCATTTCTCGAACTCGTAGTAATAGCGCGGGTCCTCCTGCCCGCGGCGGGCGAGGTCGCGCGCGCCCGAGAGGTCCTGCGGGACGCCGTGGGTGGTGAAGGTCACGCCTTCGAAGGCGTCGCGCAGACGCTTCTCGATCAGGCCGATGGCGAGGTAGGTGACGTCGATGCCGATTTAGCGGCGGCCCAGTTTCTCGGCGGCGTGGACGGTGGTGCCGCAGCCGCAGAACGGGTCTTTGAGCGGCCATTTTCAGTTAGATGGATGATGGCCCCTTGCCGCGATTGCAGTCAAAGCAGAGCGTTTGAAGGTTGTCTCGGTCATCAGAGCCACCCTTGGCCACCGGGACAATGTGATCTACCTCCAATACTGCATCATGCCTTGTAGAAACACCGCAAATCACGCATCTCCTTCCGTCTCTCTCTAGAACCTCATATCTTGTTTTCAACGACAAACCAGAGCGCTTTGCCGTAGACTGCACCTTGCAGGAGTAGTCGGGTTCGATGATTGAACCCCAAATAAGTGATTCGCGATCGTGCAACTCAGCTCGTCGCCAGAGAAACACCGATTTTTCGATATCATTAAGAATTTTCTCGGCCGCTGCGATACTTTTGACAGCCTGTCGAGCATGGTTAAATCCGTGGGAAAACCCTCTACGATAGCACTGTTCTTCCGCCGGTGTGTTCTCGCCTCCAGTATCACTCTTATATTCCGGATGTTCGGTTCTTAATTTTGAAGCTCGAAAAGTGAGTCTGGTTCCTTCGGGCTCCCAAGGTTTCGTCCAATTGGATCCGCGGCATGCGTCACGCAATAACTCATCAAGGGAGTCTTCTGTCTCAAATGCCGTAGAAATTTCGATGAGGCTGTCGAAATTTAATAAGACCTCCTCAGGGGGAGACAGTGAAATTAGGCGCTTTCGGAAGGTTTTTATTTGGGTGGTTGATAGGGGCACTTGCGAGTCCTCGTCACACTATGGAACATTTTCGCGTAGACTAGATTATCGTTTTCGTGGTGTTCATCGTCGCGGCCTCGGCATTGCCCGAGCGGCGGACCTCGTCAAAGGCTTCCTCGGCGGCGTCGGTCCAGTGCCAGGTGTCGTCGAAGGCCTCGATCTGGGCGGCGCTTTCGCTGCCGGACGGCCCCTTGAACAGCACGTTGTAGGAGGCGTTCGAGTTGAAGGGCGGGTCGAGGTAGATCAGGTCGACGCTGTCGTCCGCGATGGACTCGCGCAGGACGGAGAGGTTGTCGCCGTAATAGAGGTGGTTCATCGCCCGCGCGCCCCCGGTCACTCGTGATCTCTGCCCGTCATGGTGGGACAGAGGTTAAGGGGAGGTGTGCGGAGCGCGCAAGGGGCGGGCGCAGAGGCGGGGCAAGGCCGGCAGGATTGTCCACCCTGCGGGGTGCGTCTCGGCGAAACCGGCCTTACAGCCCCAGTTTCGCCGCCACCAGCTCGTTCACCGCCTTGGGGTTCGCCTTGCCGCCCGTGGCCTTCATCACCTGGCCCACGAACCAGCCGGCGAGCTTGGGGTTCTGCTTGGCCTTCTCCACCTGGTCGGGGTTCTCGGCGATGATCCGGTCCACCGCGGCCTCGATGGCGCCGGTGTCGGTGACCTGCTTCATGCCGCGCGCCTCGACGATCTGGTCGGGGTCGCCGCCCTCGGTGTAGACGATCTCGAAGAGGTCCTTGGCGATCTTGCCCGAGATGGCATCCGACTTGATGAGACGGATGATCTGGCCGAGCTGCTCGGGCGAGACGGGGCTTTCGGTGATGTCGTGCTCTTCCTTCTTCAGGCGGCCGAACAGCTCGTTGATGACCCAGTTCGCGGCAAGCTTGCCGTCACCGGCGGCGGCCACGGTCTTTTCGAAGAAATGCGCGGCGTCCAGGTCGGCGGTCAGGACGGAGGCGTCGTAATCCGACAACCCGTAATCGCCAAGGAAGCGGGCCTTCTTGGCGTCGGGCAGTTCGGGCAGATTGGCCGCGATGTCGTCGACCCAGGCCTGTTCGATCTCGAGCGGCAGGAGGTCGGGGTCGGGGAAGTAGCGGTAATCATGCGCCTCTTCCTTGGAGCGCATGGAGCGGGTCTCGCCCTTGTCGGGGTCGTAGAGGCGGGTTTCCTGCACGATCTCGCCGCCCGCCTCGAGGATGGCGATCTGGCGGCGCGCCTCGTACTCGATGGCGGCCTGGATGAAGCGGAGCGAGTTCATGTTCTTGATCTCGCAGCGGGTGCCGAGGTGGGAGAAGTCCTGGGTTTCCTGGTATTTCTCGTAGGCGCCGGGCAGGCAGACGGAGACGTTCACGTCGGCGCGCAGGTTGCCGTTCTGCATGTTGCCGTCGCAGGTGCCGAGGTAGAGCATGATCTGGCGCAGCTTGGCGACATAGGCGGCGGCTTCCTCGGGCCCGCGGATGTCGGGGCGGGAGACGATCTCCATCAGCGCCACGCCGGTGCGGTTGAGGTCGACGAAGGAAAGGGCCGGGTCCATGTCGTGGATGCTCTTCCCTGCGTCCTGTTCGAGGTGGATGCGCTCGATGCGGACCACGCGGGCGGTGCCGTCGCCCATCTCGACCAGCACTTCGCCTTCGCCGACGATGGGGTGGTAGAGCTGGGAGATCTGGTAGCCCTGCGGCAGGTCGGGGTAGAAGTAGTTCTTGCGGTCGAAGGCCGAGGTCAGGTTGATCTGCGCCTTGAGGCCGAGGCCGGTGCGCACGGCCTGTTCGACGCAGAACTCGTTGATGACGGGGAGCATGCCGGGCATGCCCGCGTCGACGAAGGCGACGTTGGAATTGGGCTCGGCGCCGAAACGGGTGGAGGCGCCCGAGAAGAGCTTGGAGCGGGAGGAGACCTGGGCGTGGACCTCCATGCCGATCACGAGCTCCCAATCGTGCTTGGCGCCGGCGATCACCTTGGGCTTGGGCGTGTCGTAGGTCAGGTCGAGCATCGGTCGGGTCTCCTGCGTCGGAACGGGTCAGGGTTTAGGGCAGCGGCGCGGCGCGGGCAAGCGGGTGTCGATCGGCGGGATGCCGCCCAAAACGGGGGTGCGGCGGCGCGGGGCTTGCCGGGCCCGTCCGGGCCGGGGCATCTGCGAGCGTCTGCAACAACCATGGGGTTCTCCCTTGACTGGTTTCGTGAAGGCCGCGCTGGGCGCGGCTGTCTGCGCGGTGGCGCTGTCGGGCTGCGTGATGGTGCCGGGTATGAGTACGCGCGACATGCCCGAGGACGGGTACGTGATGCGTTGGGACCATGTCCCGCAATCGGCCGAGTGGGAGCGCGCGGGGTACGCCGCGCTGGAAAGCCACGCGGCGGTTCTGCCCGAGCTGGTGCCGGGCGACATCGAGGCGTGGTGCCCCGGCTACGTGGATGCAGGCCAGGAGGACCGCGCGGCGTTCTGGCTGGGCCTGATGTCGGCGCTGGCGCGCCACGAGAGCACCTGGAACGAACAGGCCGTCGGCGGCGGCGGGCGCTGGTTCGGGCTGGTGCAGATCAGCCCCGCGACGGCGCGGCATTACGGCTGCACCGCGACGAGCGGCGAGGCGCTGCTGGACGGGGCCGCCAATGTCAGCTGCGCGCTGCGCATCTGGGCCTCGACCGTGCCGCGCGACGGGGTGATCTCGGAGAACACGCGCGGTGTCGCGGCCGATTGGGGGCCGATGCACCCCAGCCAGAGCAACAAGCGCGAAGAGATGCGGGCCTGGATGCAGGCGCAGCCCTATTGCCAGGGCTGACGCCCGCGGGGTCGTTTTCCTTGCAATGATCGGCCCCTGACGGCAGTCTGCCCCGGTGCGTGCTGCCTGGGGAGGGACCGCATGTCGCGCTGCCGCGCCATTTGTATTGCCGTGTCGGCCCTTGTCTGGGCCAGTCTGCCCGCCCCGGCCGTGGCCGAGGAGGCCGCCCCGTCGCCCCTGGCCGCGCCGGTCGATGTGACCGCCGCGCAGATGCAGATGGTGACGGGCGACGATCCCGCCGCCGACGGGGCCAGCGCGCTTGCCCCCGCCCGGAGCCCGAGGCCCGTCACCCGCGACGCCTGGGCGATGCCCGCGCTCAGGTGGGATGATCACCCGAGGGGTCCGCGCTGGACCTCGGCGGTGATGGGGGCGCTGCGCGGCCACGGCGCCCCGCTGCTCGACGTGGTGCCACGCGACATCGAGGCCTGGTGCCCGGCCTATCCCTACGCCGATCGCGGCCAGCGCGCGGCCTTCTGGGCCGGGCTCGTCTCGACGCTCGCCTGGCACGAGAGCACGCACCGCCCCGATGCGGTCGGCGGCGGCGGGCGCTGGTTCGGCCTGGTGCAGATCGCGCCCGGCACCGCGCGCTGGCGCAATTGCGCCGTCGGCACGGGCGAGGCGCTTCTGAACGGGCCGGCGAACCTGCGCTGCGGAATCCGGATCATGGCCGAGACGGTGCCGCGCGACGGGGTGGTGGCCGAGGGGATGCGCGGCGTCGCCGCCGACTGGGGACCGTTCCATTCGCGGCGCAAGCGCGAGGAGATGCGCAACTGGGTGCGGGGACAGGAGTATTGCCAGAGCCGCGACCTGTCCGGGATCCGTCCCGGGATGCGGCCCGATGGCCTGATCGAGGCCTGGATCAGGCCCGTGTCGCGGGGGGGTGCCGTCGGGTTCCGGCGCCCGGAGCTGCGGCCCGACAGGACCGCGCAACGCTGAGGGCGGCGCGCGGTCGTCGGCTCAGCGGCTGCGCACCGGAACGCCAAGGTCCGTCGCCGCGCGGATCAGCTCGAGCGGGTCGGGGGCGAGGTCGAAGGGAATGGACACCTCGCGGCCATCGAGCAGCACGATCACCGACCGCGAGATCGGACCGTGACCGGTGACCCGCAGGTAGGCGATCCGGTCGGTCGGGATCCTGCGTTCCTCGGTGCCGGTCATGACCCGCCAGCACTGCGCGTCGATGACGAGGCCGCAGTCCCGCGTCACGGTCACCTGGTAGAGCCAGGTCAGGAGCGCCGGAACCAGCAGCAGCAGGACGTATCCGGCGGCGATGGACCAGAGCTGGACGGACAGGAGCGCGAGGCCGGCAAGGGCCATGATGCTGAGAGCGAGGCTGCCGTGGCGGCTTGCGTGGCGGATTGCTTTTTCCATGACCCCAGCGATGACGGCGGATTCAGCCGAAATTCGGGCGTCACGACGGCGCGCCTGCGAAATCATCGGGGCCGGGTCCGGCGGCGGGTCAGCCCTGCCGCGCGGGGCGGCGCAGAAGGGCCGGCGGGACCGCGCGGGCAG
>WVSO01000076.1 GCA_015689745.1 Rhodobacterales bacterium HKCCSP123
CGCGGTGCTCTTCGCCAAGTCGCCGCAGGGCTATGCCCTGACCGAGGCGGGCCAGCGCCTCCTGCCGCGCGCTGAAGCGGCCGAGGCCGCGCTGGCGGAAGGGCAGGCCGAGACGACCGGGGCAGGGGGCGAGCGGCTGTCGGGCACGATCCGGATCGGCGCGCCGGATGGCTGCGCCAATTACCTCCTGCCGCAGGTCTGCGCGGGGATCGGGGCCAGGCATCCCGACCTCGATATCCAGATCCTCGCGCTTCCGCGCGTCGTGAACCTCTCGCGGCGGGAGGCGGACCTGGCGATCACCGTCTCGCAACCGGCAACCCAGCGGCTGAGGGCCGAGAAACTGTCGGATTACCACCTGTCGCTCGCCGCCTCGCGGGACTGGCTGGCGCGGCATGGCGCGCCCGACAGTCCCGAGGCGCTGAAGGGCGCGCGGATGATCGGCTACATCCCCGACATGATCTTCGATGCCGAACTCGACTACCTCGCGCAGCTTGGCGTGGCGCGCGTGCCGCTCGCCTCGAACGCCGTCTCGGTGCAGCTGAACCTCGCGCGGGCTGGGGCGGGGCTGGCCATCGTGCACGATTTCGCACTGCCCGCCGCACCGGAGCTCGTCCGCGTGATGCCCGATGCCGTGCGGCTGACGCGCAGCTTCTGGCTGGTCACCCATGCGGGGCCACGCGATGCGCGGCTCGAGCGGGTCTCGACACTGCTGCGCGACGGGATGCGGGCGGAAATCGCCCGGCTCGAGGCGCTCGTCGCCTGACATCCGCGTTTCCCTTGACAGATCAACCTGTGCGGGTGGACGCTGCCTTCAGGGACGGAGAGAACAAGGGAGGCAGGTCATGCTGGTGCAGCAGATCCTGAAATCGAAATCCGATGATGGTGTGGTAACGATCGCCCCGGGAACCCGGCTGGATGAGGCCGCCACCATGCTCGCCCGGCGCAAGATCGGCGCCGTCGTGGTGTCGCCGGACGGCAAGGCGGTCGCCGGGATCCTGTCGGAGCGCGACATCGTGCGCGAACTGGCTGCCCGTGGCGCGGCCTGCATGGCGACCGACGTGGACGAGGTGATGACGCGCGAGATCGTGACCTGCAGCCGCTCCGACAGCTCCGACGCCGTGCTGGCCATGATGACCAAGGGCCGCTTCCGGCACCTGCCCGTGGTGGAAGAAGGCGAGATGGTCGGCCTCATCTCCATCGGCGACGTCGTGAAGGCGCAGCTCTCGGAGCTGGCGATGGAAAAGGAAGCCCTCGAAGGCATGATCAAGGGCTTCTGAGGCGGCAACCGGGCCGGGGCTGCGACGCGCCGGGGGCTTGCATTGCCCCGGCGCGGGTGATTGTGTCCGCCCCGACGAGGACGACGACGGCACCGGCAGGGACATCGCGATGCGGACAGGGCTTTACCCGGGCACATTCGACCCGATCACCTTGGGGCATATCGACATCATCCAGCGGGCCTGTCTGCTGGTCGACAGGCTGGTGATCGGCGTCGCGATCAACCGCGACAAGGGCCCGCTCTTCTCGCTCGAGGAGCGCGTGGCGATGGTCGAGGCCGAGAGCGCGCGCCTGTCCGAGAAGACCGGGACCGAGATCGTCGCGCATCCCTTCGAGAACCTTCTGATCGACTGCGCGCGCGACGTGGGGGCGTCGATCATCATCCGTGGCCTGCGCGCGGTGGCCGATTTCGAATACGAATACCAGATGGTCGGCATGAACCGGAAACTGGATGCCGGCATCGACACCGTCTTTCTCATGGCCGAGGCCGACCGCCAGGCCATCGCCTCGAAGCTGGTCAAGGAAATCGCGCGGCTTGGCGGCGATGTCTCGCCCTTCGTGCGTCCCGAGATCAAGGCGGCGCTCGACGAGAAATTCGGCAAGTAACCACCTGACAACGATAGAAAAGGAGGCTTGGCTCATGGCCGAGATCAAGGACCCGGAGAACACCATTCTCATCGAGCTGAAGACCGGCACGGTGACGATCGAGCTGCTGCCGGACGTCGCCCCGAAGCACGCCGAACGGATGAAGGAGCTGGCCCGCGAAGGCGCCTATGACGGGGTGATCTTCCACCGCGTGATCGAGGGCTTCATGGCCCAGAGCGGCGACGTGGAGCATGGAAAGGAAGGCGGCAACATCCGCCGCGCCGGGACGGGCGGCTCGTCGAAGCCCGATCTTCCCGCCGAGTTCTCGAAGCTGCCGCACGACCGGGGCACGCTGGGGGCCGCGCGCTCGTCGAACCCCAATTCGGCCAACAGCCAGTTCTTCATCAACTTTACCGACAACCACTTCCTGAACGGCCAGTACACCGTCTATGGCCGCGTCATCTCGGGGATGGAGCATGTCGACCAGATCACCCGGGGCGAGCCGCCCGCGAACCCGGACAAGATGATCAGCGTCAAGGTCGCGGCCGATGCGTAAGCTGGCGCTGGCGCTCTGCCTGCTCGGGTCTCCGGCCCTGGCGACGGGGCTCGAGATCGACATCGCGGGCGAGGCCGAGGGCACCATCGTCATCGACCTCTTCGAGGAGGTGGCCCCCCTGCACGTCGAGCGGATTACCACGCTGGCCGCCGAGGGCGCCTATGACGACGTCGTCTTTCACCGCGTGATCGACGGGTTCATGGCCCAGACCGGCGACGTGGAGTTCGGCCGCATGGGGCAGGACATGCGCTACGCGGGGCGCGGCGGGTCGGCCTACCCGGACCTGCCGGCCGAGTTCTCGGACATCACCTTCGACCGCGGCGTGATCGGAATGGCACGGGCGCAAAGCCCCGACAGCGCCAATTCGCAGTTCTTCATCATGTTCGCGCCGGGTCCCTTCCTCGACGGGGACTATACCGTCGTCGGGCAGGTGGTCGACGGGATGGATGTCGTGGATGCGATCAAGCGGGGCCGCGGGCGCAACGGGGCCGTGATCGGCCCGCCTGACCGCATGACCGCCCTGCGCGTGCGCGAGGACGATCCCCGGCCGCCCCCACCCGAAGAGGGCGCGGCCGAGAGCCAGTGACGGCAGTCCGACACCGCGACACAACCGCGTGAGGGGGGCATACGTGCTCCCCTTCTTCGTGGCATCCTCGGGCCATCGACACGGGAGGCCCGCATGAAGCCGCTCATCCTCGCCCCCGGGCTCGCCGCCACGCTGCTGGCGGCATCCCTTGCCGCGCAATCTCCCGGCTGGGACGCCGACTGGCCCGACACCGATTTCGACAATCGAACGGTCGAGCTGTCGGAAATCCGCTCGGGCGGTGTGCCGCGCGACGGCATCCCGTCAGTCGAGGATCCCGCCTTTCTCCGCGTGGCGCAGGAGACCCGCCTGGACGCGGCCGAGCTGGTCGTCACCCTGGCCCTGCCGGGCGAGGTGCCGCGGGCCTACCCGATCCGCTACCTGACCTGGCACGAGATCGTGAACGACACGGTCGGGGGGCGGCCCGTGGCCGTCACCTTCTGCCCCTTGTGCAATTCGGCGCTGGCCTTCGACCGGCGGGTCGATGGCCGCGTGCTGGAGTTCGGCGTCTCCGGCAACCTGCGCAACTCGGACCTCGTGATGTATGACCGGCAGACCGGAAGCTGGTGGCAGCAGGCGACCGGCGAGGGCATCGTGGGCGAGATGGCGGGCGCGGACCTCGCCGAGATCCCCATTTGGATGGAAAGCTGGGAGAGCTATCGCAGCGCCTATCCCGATGGCCTCGTGATGGACGAACCCGATGCGCGCCGCCCGTACGGCCGCAATCCCTACGTGGGCTATGACGGCGCGAGCCGGCCCTTCCTCTACTCGGGCGAGGATCCGCCCCACGGCATCGCGCCGCTGGCGCGGATCGTGCGCGTGGGCGCGCGGGCCTGGCCGCTCGAGCGTCTGGCACGCGAGCGGGAGATCACGGAGGCGGGCGTGACGATCAGCTGGGCGGCGGGACAGGCCTCGGCGCTCGACACGGCCGAGATCGCCGAGGGGCGCGACATCGGCCAGATCCGGGTCAGGGACGCGCAGGGGCGCGATCTCGTCCATGACGTGATGTTCGCCTTCGCCTTTCACGCCTTCTGGCCCGATGGTTCCTGGATGCTCGGGAACTAGGGACGCCCAGCCGCGCGTGCTGCGGCTGCAGCAATGCCCTTGCGGGGCGCACGCGAAAGCCGCATCGTGGCACGTGGAATCGGTGCGCGCCCCTCGAGGTCGGCGCGAGGGGGCAGGGAACGGGTGAGCGTCTACGGCAAGGTCATGCGCAGCGAGGCGGGCAAGGGGCTGACCCTCATCAGCCCGACGCTGGTCTATGCGCTTCTGCTGCTCGCCGCGCCGCTCATCAGCATCGTCCTGCTCAGTTTCTGGACCCAGCAGTTCCTGACGATCCAGCGCGATTTCACCATCGCGAACTACGCCGAGGCGCTGACCGACCCGCTGTACCGCGAGTTGATGCTGCGCAGCCTGCGCATCTCGGGCATGGTGACCATGGTCACGGTCGTCCTGGCCTTTCCGGTCGCCTATTTCATCTCGTTCCACGTCCGGCCCGACCGCAAGTCGCTGTGGCTGTTCCTGATCACCATCCCGTTTTGGACCAGCTACCTGATCCGGGTGTTCCTGTGGCGCGTGATCCTCGCCTATGACGGGCCGGTCAACAGCGGGCTCATCGCGACGGGCATGATCGACGAGCCGCTGTCCTGGATCCTCTACAACGCCAATTCCGTGGTCATCACGCTGGCCCATGCCTTTGCCCCCTTCGCGATCCTGCCGATCTTCGTCAGCCTCGAAAAGATCGACCGCAGCCTGCTGGAGGCGGCGCGCGACCTGGGCGAGTCCAAGGCGATGACCTTCCTGCGCGTGACCCTGCCGCTGGCCATGCCCGGCGTGCTGGCCGCCGTGCTGATCGTGTTCATCCCGACGGTGGGCGACTACGTCACCCCGCGCCTGGTGGGCGGGTCGGGCGGCACGATGATCGCCAACATGATCTACGCGCAGATCTTCGACCTGAACGACCGCCCGATGGGGGCGACGCTGGCGGTCCTGGCCATGATGGTCGTTGCGATGGTCCTGCTCTGGGGCGTATCGCGGTTGCGCTTCTGGCTCTGGCTCGTGGACCGCGCCGGCGGGGGGGCGAAGGGCATCGGCGCAGCGATCGGTGCGGCCCTGGCCGAGATCCTCGTGCTCCGCGCGCTCTTCTCGCTCGGCCCGGCGCTGCTCGGCCCCGGCGTCGCGGTGATCGTCCTCCTCCTGCTGGCGACGGCGGGCTCGGTGCTGATCCTGATGCGGGTTCCGAAGGGGAGGTGGGGGATATGAGGCTGACGCCGCTCACCGTCTTCGCAAGTCTCTACCTGCTGGTGCTTTACGCGCCGATCGTGCTCCTGCCGCTCTTCGCCTTCAACGACGGCACGGTGATCGCCTTCCCGCTGCAGGGGTTCACGACCCAGTGGTTCGCGGCCCTCCTCGATACGCCCGCGCTGCACCAGGCGACGCTCAACTCGCTCGTCATCGCGGTCTCGACGAGCGTCTTCGCAACGATCCTCGGGCTTTTCGCCGCCCGCGCGGCCACGCGCTACAGCTTCCCCGCGAAGGCCGGGGTCGTCGGCTTCATCATGCTGCCGCTCGTGCTGCCCGAGGTGATCGTGGCGATCTCGCTTCTGATCGTGCTGATGCAGCTCGGCCTCGACAGCGGGACATGGTCGATCATCGCGGGCCACACGCTGATCTGCACGCCCTTCGCCATCGCGATCCTGCAGGGCAGTTTCTCGAACATGGACCGAAGCCTCGAGGAGGCCGCCGTCGACCTCGGCGAGACGCCCTGGTCGACCTTTCGCCTCATCACGCTGCCGCTGGTGACGCCGGGCATCATCGCCTCGCTTCTGATCTGCTTCACCATCTCGCTGGACGAGTTCATCATCGCCTTCTTCCTCTCGGGGAACGAGCCGACCCTGCCGGTCTACCTTTGGGGCCAGCTGCGGTTTCCGGCGCGCCTGCCGGTGGTGATGGCGCTCGGCACGATCCTCGTGATCCTGTCGGTGCTGCTGCTCGTCCTTGCCGAAACCTTCCGCCGCCGCGGCCTGAAACGCGCGGGGCTCAAAGACACCGGAGGCTTCCTGTGAGCCACAGCCAGACCGCCACCCAGGGCAAGACCCAGCCCATCATCACGCTCGAAGGCGTGCAGAAATACTATGGCGAGTACCATGCGCTGCGCGGCATCTCTGCCGAGATCCGGCAAGGCGAGTTCTTCTCGCTGCTCGGGCCCTCGGGCTGCGGCAAGACCACGCTTCTGCGCGCCATCGCCGGCTTCGAGGATATCTCGGGCGGCGTGATCCGGCTCGACGGTCGCGACATGGAGGGCGTGCCGCCGAACAAGCGGCCCACCAACATGGTGTTCCAGTCCTACGCGATCTTTCCCCACATGAGCGTGGCCGAGAACGTGGGCTTCGGCCTGCGCCGCTCGTCCATGAGCGCGGAGGAAAAGCGCCGCGCGGTGGGCGAGGCGCTCGAGATGGTGGGCTTGGGCAAGTTCGGCGCCCGCGCCGCCCATGCGCTTTCGGGCGGCCAGCGACAGCGGGTCGCGCTGGCGCGCGCGCTGATCCTGAAGCCCAAGGTGCTGCTGCTGGACGAGCCCTTGTCGGCGCTCGACAAGAAGATGCGTGAGGTCATGCAGGTCGAGCTGATCAAGCTGCAGCGCGAGGTGGGGATCACCTTCATCCTGGTGACCCACGACCAGGAAGAGGCGCTGGTGATGTCGGACCGCATCGCGGTCATGTTCGAGGGCGAGATCGCGCAGCTCGACGACCCCGAGACGCTCTATCGCCGCCCGAGATCGCGGCGCGTGGCGGAGTTCATCGGGATGATGAACTTCCTGCCCGCCCGCGTTCTGCCCACGGGCCCGGGCGGCGGGCGGATTGCGCTGGAGGTGGCGGGGCTCGGTCCGGCGGAACTCGAGACGGCGCAATGCCCCAATGGGGCCGCCGTGGGCGAGGCCGAGATCGGCGTGCGTCCCGAAAGCCTGACCGTGCTCTACGAGGGCCAGAGCGCCGAGGGCGGACGAGAGGCCGAGGGCACCGTCAGGGAGGTCGTCTATTACGGTGACATGACCTATTACGACATCCTGCTGGACGGCGCGCCCGCGCCCGTGCGCGTCTCGATGCGCAACATGCCGGGACGACGCGTGCTGGACTACGGCGCGCGGACGCGGCTGGCCTGGGATCCAAGGTCGATGATGCTGTTCAGCTGAGCGACGCCCGGCGCGGCGTGGACGGTCGGTCCCGTCGGCCGCCCGGCTCCGGGGAACGGCCGCGCTGGCAGGCCGGATCACGGCACGGGCGCGCCGTCCCGGTCCGGCGGGCTCGCCTTCCCGCGTGCCGACGGTTCCGCAAGCCCGGATGGCCGACCCGCCCGCAAGCCGCCGCCAGGCTCAGGCGCGTGGCCCGAAGTGACGGGCAAGGCTGCTGTGGTGGAGAAAGGCCAGGACCGGGTCCGACAGGTAGACCTCCATCAGCGCCGTCGTCCGATCGAGAAAGCGGTCGATGTCGTGATTGGTCTCGGTGTTCGTGTCGCCCTTGCCGAACTTGTCGCCTTTGCCATAGGGCACATCCGGCCTGGCGCCCCTGCCTCTCCGTTTCTTCAGGTCGAATTCCTGCCGGCTTTTCAGCGAGTAGTGATTGAGCGAGCACAGCTGATGGCGCTGCGCGAGCTCCTCGCTGATGGCGGGGGCCCGTCCCATCTGCGCTTCGTGTTCCACCATCGTGCCGTCCGGATAGACGAAGGTCTCGACCGGGGCCTTGGGCCAGGGGCGGTGAATCCCGAAGGTCCTGAACAGGGTCCCCGGCCGGTGGAAGCACTTGAAGAACCGGTTGGCCTGGTGAACGAAGGGCGCGCAGCGGCGGAACCGCCTCGTGACCATCTCGTCGACCCAGGCCTCCTGTCCCGCGCTGCCGAAATTGAGCCAGTTCACCGCGATGGCATCCGCGTCGTGGTAGTCGTTCAGGAAATCGGTCACGCGGTCGTGCTGCTTGGGAACGAAGAACTCGTCCCCGTCGATGCAGAAGACCCAATCGGCGGTCCTGTAGGCCTCCATCCCCCTGAAGATCCTGTAGGAATGCGCCTGCGGATTGTTCTCGTAGGAGTGGTTCTTGACGAAGCCGATCTCGCCCATCGCCTCGAGGCGCTTGAGGATCAGGTCGGTGAAGTCGTCGGAATCGTTCTCGAAGATGACGACATCGTCGAACCCGATGGACTTGTGGTACGCCAGCCACTCGATGACGTAGGGGCCTTCGTTCTTGAGGGAGGTCACAAGGACTAGGTTCATGGTCACACCGGTACTCGTCACGACGTCCTGCCGGTCCCGCCCGCGCCCGGGGCGCCGGTGGCCGAAACAGGCCCTCCAAGCACCTACACCGCAAGAACGACGCGCCGCAATGGGCCGTCAGCGCCGTTCGGTCCTCAGCCAGATCCCGTCCTTCGCACGCACAGTCAGGTAGGCCACCGGCATCGGATCGTGCCCCGCGACCCTCTCGAACCGGAAGGCGCGCACCAGCATGGCCAGCAGAAGCGGCCCCTCGACCATGGCGAAGCCCGCCCCGGTGCAGACCCGCGCGCCCGCCGAGAAGGGGATGAAGGCCTCGCGCAGGCACTGTCTCCCGTTCTCGGTCTGCCAGCGCGCCGGGTCGAAGCCGTCGGGGGTCTCCCACAGCCGCTCATGCCGGTGCAGGTGCCACGGCGAGAGCACGATCTGGCTGCCTTTCGGCAGGTCACGGTCGCGGAACCGCTCGGGGCGGGTCGTCTCGCGCACCATCATGGGCACCGGCGGATAAAGCCTGAGCGCCTCGCGGAAGATGTCGCGGGCCAGGCGCAGCTTGCCCATGACCGCAAGATCGGGTCCTTGCGCCAGCGCGGCCCCGGCCTCCTCGGCGAGGCGCTCCTGCCATTCCGGATGGTGCGCCACGAGGTACAGCGCCCAGCCAAGCGCGCTGGCGCTGGTCTCGTGCCCGGCAAGGAAGAAGATCGCGACCTGGTCGACCATCTCCTCCATCGAAAACCGTGCGCCCGTCTCCGGATCGGCGGTCGTCATGATCTTGGTTGCCAGGTCGTCGGGCGCGGTGCCGGCCTCGATCTCGGCCATGCGCGCGGCGGTCAGCCCCCTGATCAGCGCGCGGATCGCCCGGGCGGTGCGCCGCGTCTCGGCGCGATGGCCGCGGGGCATCCAGCGGGGCAGGGGCAGGAAGGCCGCGGCGTTCAGGATCGGCTGGGTGCGCTGGTAGGCGCGGAACTGGTGGAAGACGGCGCTGGCGGTCTCGTCCTCGATCGGCAGGGAAAAGAGCGTGCGGAAGATGACGTCGGCGGCGGCGTGACTCATGTCCTCCTCGATCTCGCGTGGTCCCTCGCCCATGCGCGCCACCGCGGCCTCGCCCGCCGCCCACATGGCCGGGAAGGTGTCGCGCAGGCGGCCACCCTCGAAGGCGGGGTCGATGATGCGGCGCTGGCGCGCCCATGTCGCCCCGTTCGTCAGGAAGACCGAGTTGCCGAGCAGCGGCCGCAGCCCTTCGCCCACCCGGTCGGATTTCGGGAAGTCCATTGGCCGGGCCTTCAGCACCTCATCGACGATGGCGGGCTGGTTCACCAGGTAGGACCGGAAGAATGGTGTCCGGAACTCGGCCATCCAGGCGCGGTAGAGGCGCGCGGGCTGGGCCGAGAGGACATCCTGCCGGAAGAGCCGCATGTAACGCCAGAGCGAGACGCGCCCGGCGCGGGCTGGCGGCTTCGGGGGATGGCCGGGCGCGTCGGACATGCGATCCCGTCACGCCGCCTGGTCGGTGAAACGGTTCACCGGGCGCTCGATCCGGCTTCGCGACGGCTGCCGGCCCTCAAAGCGCGTCGCCAGCGTCAGCGGCCCCGCCGTGATGCGGAAGTAGTCGTAGTCATCCGCGCTGCCGGGCAGGTTGTCGAAGGCGTTCAGATACTGGAAATGCAGCTCGAAAAAACGCCAGCGCAAGGCCCTCCGGGTCGCGGGTCTCAGCGTGCGGCTGAAGGCCGCCGAGATGACCAGAGGCCAGCGCTTGCCCTCGGGCGCCACGCCCGAGACCGCGACCGGATCGCAGAGCGCGAAGGCGCAGCCGTCTCCGGGGGCGGTGACGTCGATCCAGGTCAGCTCGTCCCGCGTCGAGAGACAGGCGAGGTCCGCCCGCAGCCGCGTCGCGCCGGGCAGGAAGCTGACCATCGGCACGACATGGCCCAATGTCAGAAGCGACAGCGCCGGGCCGCCCGCCGGCACCCGGCCGTGCCGGATCAGCTCCGCCAGGATCGAGACGGCGATATAGGCGCCCGAGGAATGGCCGACGATCAGCACCTCGTCGATGTCGGTGGCCAGCGCCTCGGCGATCTCTTCGCCGAACTCGGCCATCCGCGCCTCCTGCGCGGGGGGATAGGCGCCACGGTGCCGGGCGGAAAAGGCGTAGTCATGCATCAGGTACCACGCGAGCAGGTGATCGCGCCGCTGGCACCAGCGCAGAACGCGAAGGAAGATGGCCACGCCGGCCGCGGTGGCAAGACCTGTCGGCAGCGGACCGAACCGGTCGCCAGGGCCCCCGATGGCCGCCTCGAGCATGGCCTGGCAAAGGCGGAAGGTCAGGAGGCCGAAGGCCAGCGCCAGGGCCGCCTGCGCCAGCAGGACCACCACCGGGTAGAGCGCCGCGATCACCGGCCCCTTGCGCAGCCGCATCAGCCGGAAGAGCGCGCCCGAGCCGACATAGGCCCAGGCCGTCCGCGCAAGCTGGCCATAGGTCGCCAGGATCCCACGGTCCATCGAGCCGCGCACGATGTCGGCCCAGTACATGACCTCGACGTCCGCCTCGGTCACGTGCCCGTCGATCCGGGCGGTGACGTGCCAGCCGAAGCGACCGCGCGTTTCCTTCCTGCCGATCGCGATCTCGTAGCCCGACAAGGCGGCCTGTTTCGCGGCCTGCACGCGGTAGCGTTCGCGGTATTTTCGCGGCGGTACGGGGTCATAGCCGGGGATATACATCACCCGGCGCCTGCGGACCTCGGGCCGGGTCGCGGATACTGGCGCGTCACTCGTCATGGGACGCAGACTAGCCCGGATTTCGGGCGCGCTTAAGGCAAATCGGTCAGCCCAGCGCACCGAGCGCCGGGAAGGTCTCGAGCAGCCAGAAAGAGAAGGCGGAGAAGGCGCCGGTCATCAGGGCCACGCCCACGACGACCAGCAGCACGCCCATCGCCCGCTCGATCGTCTTCATGTGCCGCTTGAGCCGGTTCATCACGCCCATCGCCTTGTCGATGAACCCTGCGGCCAGCAGGAAGGGAATGCCGAGACCGATGGCATAGACCGCCAGGAGCGTCGTGCCCTTCTGCACGCTCGCCTCGGTCGCGGCGATGGACAGGATCGCGCCGAGCTGCGGGCCGATGCAGGGTGTCCAGCCGAAGGCGAAGGCCAGCCCCAGGATGTAGGCACCCAGGGCCGAGCCGCCCCGGTCGCCTGCGTCGAGCCGCGCCTCGCGGTTCAGGATCGGGATGGTGATGAGGCCCAGGAAATGCAGGCCGAAGACGATGATGACCGCGCCCGCGACCCGCGACAGAAGGATCTGGTTCTGCAGGAAGAACTGTCCGAAGATCGAGGCCGTGAAGCCCAGGAAGACGAAGACCGTCGAGAGACCGAGCACGAAGAAGCCTGCCGCCAGAAGCGCCTTCCGGCGCGCGGCGCGCGCGTCGCTGTCGATCTCGGCCATCGTGACCCCGCCCATGTAGGCCAGGTAGGGCGGCACGATGGGCAGCACGCAGGGCGACAGGAAGCTGAGGATGCCCGCCACGAAGGCGACCAGCATGGCCGGCAGAAGGCTGGCGTCGAAAAGGTCGATCCCGAACATGGGCCAAGACCTAGCCGTTCCGGCGGGCGGCGTCACGCGCCAACGCGTCACATTCGCGTGGTGACGGCGACGGCGTAGGGCGGGTCATGGATTGGGATGTCGAGATCGATGCACAGGGGCTGAAATGCCCCCTGCCGGTGCTGCGGCTTCGCCAGCGCCTTGCGGCGCTGCGGCCGGGGCAGGTCGTGCGCCTTGTCGCCGATGATCCCATGGCCGAGATCGACGTGCCGCATTTCTGTGCCGAGCAGGGCCACCGCCTGCTTTGGTCCGAGATGCGCGGAGCGGCGACGGTCTTTTTCGTGGCGAAGGGCTAGCACGCGCCGGCGCGTTGCGGGACGGGCCGAAAACCTGCAGGTCTTCGGGCGCGCGAAACTGCAGTTTCGCGTCTTCGTTTTGCTGCTGCAAAACGGCATCGGAAAACTGCAGTTTTCCGCCGCCTCAGGGCCCGTCGCGCGGGCGCAGGATGCGCACCGGGTCCTGGTTGCAGAAGATCACGATCTGGCCGGCGTTTTCGACCGCGCGGTAGCCGCGGCGATACACGTCCGAGATGAAGGCCTCGCGCCCGATGTAGCGCTCGACGTCGCGCGTGGCGCGGCGGATCACCTTGCCCTGCCGGGCCTGTCGGGAGCGGAACACATCGGCCAGAAAGGCCTCGGGCGAGTGATTGGGGGGCAAACGGTCCATGGCGGCCACCATGCCCCGCAATTGGTTAAGCCATCGCTAATGCCCGGCCTTCAGCCGCTCCAGCACGTAGACCCGGATCGCCGAGGCCAGCCCGGATTTCGTGCCGCGACCGGCATCTATCTCGGCGATGAGTTCGTTGACCGACTTGCCCTCGACCTCGGCGAGGCGCTGCACCTCGGACCAGAAGGCGTCTTCGAGGGACACGCTGGTGCGATGCCCCTGCAGGGTCAGCGAATGCTTGCGCGGGCGCGCGGAGCCGCTCATTCCTCGGGCTCCCCGGTCGGCTCGGCCGGTGTCCGCCGATGACCGTCCAGATGCGCGGCCTCGGCCTTTGCGCGCGCCTCCTCGGCCTCGCGCTCGGCCCTGGTCCGCCCGAAACGCGCCGCGTTGGCATCGGCCGCGCGGCGCTTCTCGTCGCGCGCCCGTTGCTTGCGGACCCGGCCAAGGTTGATCACGTCGCGTGCCATGGCCGGTCCTTTCCTCAGCGTGGGGCCGCAAGGCCGGTGGCGGCCTCGGCCAGCGCTGCCGCCACCTCGGGCGACAGGCAGTCGATCTCGGGGGGTGTCATCGCCGCCGGAACTTCGCCCGTGGCGACCAGCCCGACAAGGGCCGCGTCGATGCGCAGGATCTCGGGCCGGATCACGGCGGCAAGGTCGGGCGCTTCGGTCGGGGCCGGTGCCGCGCCACCGGTCCAGCGGTCGATCCAGCAGGACTGGATTGCCTTGGCCGCCTCGATCTGTGCCGCCGAGAAGGCCACGAGCGGAGCCGGGGCAAGCCCCAGCTCCTCCGCGCGCGTCGCCATGGCCTCCAGCACGGCCGCCTCGCGGGGGAGGTCCTCGACGGGAAGCTCGCGCAGGAACTTCCAGGCCGCGACATCCCGCATCAGCGACAGCCGTTCGGTGATCAGGCCGGGCAGGGCGGTTGCATCGCCCTCGGCGCGCGCCGCCCCGATGGCGAGGGGCGCGGACAGCGCGAGCGCAAGGCCCGCCGACAGAAACTCTTTACGCAAATCACTTATTCCTTTGGTCCGATCATGTCTTCCGGGCGCACGACGCGGTCGAAGGTGTCCTCGTCCACGAAACCGAGGCGGATCGCCTCTTCCTTCAGGGTCGTGCCATTCTTGTGCGCGGTCTTGGCGACCGTCGTCGCGTTGTCATAGCCGATGGTCGGCGCCAGCGCCGTCACCAGCATGAGGCTTTCCTTCATCAGCCGGTCGATCCGCTCGACATTGGCCTGCGTGCCCGCGAGCATCCGCTCGGTGAAGCTGTCGGCGGCATTGCCCAGCAGCGTCATCGACTGCAGCAGGTTGTAGGCCATCATCGGGTTGTAGACGTTCAACTCGAAATGGCCCTGGCTTCCGGCAAAGGAAATCGCCGCGTCATTGCCGAGGATATGGGCGCAGACCTGCGTCATGGCTTCTGCCTGCGTCGGGTTCACCTTGCCCGGCATGATCGAGCTGCCGGGCTCGTTTTCCGGCAGGATCAGCTCGCCCAGGCCCGAGCGGGGGCCGGAGCCGAGGAAACGCATGTCATTGGCGATCTTGTAGCAGGCCATGGCGGCGGTCTTGATCGCGCCCGACATGAAGACCATCGCGTCATGGGCGGCCAGCGCCTCGAACTTGTTGGGAGCGGTGACGAAGGGCAGGCCGGTGATGGCGGCGATATTCGCGGCCACGGTCGTGTCCCAGCCCTTGTCGGTGTTCAGCCCCGTGCCCACCGCGGTGCCGCCCTGGGCGAGCTCGTAGATGCCCGGCAGCGCCAGCTTGATCCGGGCGATGCCGTTCCTGACCTGCATCGCGTAGCCCGAGAACTCCTGCCCCAGCGTGAGCGGCGTCGCATCCTGCGTGTGGGTGCGGCCGATCTTGATGATGTCCCTGAACTCCGCGGCCTTGGCCTCGAGCCCCTCGGCCAGTTTCTCCAGCCCGGGGATCAGAACCTCGTGGCAGGTCACGGCGGCGGCGATGTGCATCGCCGTCGGGAAGGTGTCGTTCGAGGACTGGCCCATGTTGCAATGGTCGTTCGGGTGCACGGGCTTCTTCGAGCCGATCTCGCCGCCCAGCATCTCGATGGCGCGGTTCGAGATCACCTCGTTCGCGTTCATGTTGGACTGCGTGCCCGAGCCGGTCTGCCAGACGACCAGCGGGAAATGATCGTCGAGCTGGCCGTCGATCACCTCCTGCGCGGCGGCGATCATCGCGTCGGCGAGCGTGGCGTCCAGTTTGCCGCTCGCCTTGTTGGCCTCGGCGCAGGCGCGCTTGATGACGCCGAGCGCGCGCACGATGGCGACGGGCTGCTTTTCCCAGCCGATCGGGAAATTCATGATCGAGCGTTGGGTCTGCGCCCCCCAGTAGCGGTCGGCGGGCACCTCGAGGGGGCCGAAACTGTCGGATTCTGTACGCGTGGCGGTCATCTCAAGTCCCTCCGGTATGCGGTTGCATGCCGTTTATCCGTGACCCGTGCGCAGGGCAATGCGCGGGGATGCCTCAGTCTGCGGCGCGGCTGAAACGATAGACCCGGGCGGGCGGCATGTTCCACCAGATCTTGCCCGAGACTCGCCATGCCAGGCCCAGTTCCTCGCGCACCGCGCGGGTGACGGGCGGTTTCGGCCCGTAGGTGAACTGCACGTAGGTGCCGCCGGGCATGACGCGCCGGAAGGTGCCGGTCAGGATATCGCGCTGAAGCTGCACGGGCATCGACAGGAGCGGCAGGCCCGAGACCACCGCCTGTGCGCCCTCGACGGGCAGGGCGCCGACGTCGCCCGCGCTCATCTGGTGGACGTTCAGCCCCGGAAACCGCGCGCGCAGCCGGTCGCAGAACTCGGGGTTCATCTCGATGGAATGGAGGTCCTGGGGTGCCACGCCCCGGTCGAGAATGGCTTGCGTGATGTTGCCCGTGCCCGCGCCCAGCTCGATCACCGGGCCGGCGGCGGGGTCGATCTCGGCCACCATCTCGGCGCAGAGAAACCGCGAGGAGGGGGCGAGCGCGACCACCTGGTGCGGCCTGCGGACAAGCTGCCCCATGAACAGGGCGAAATCGCTGCTGGCCATCCGGAACACCTCACCTGAACGCGCGCCTCTCGGGGGTTTTACCCCGCTTTCGCCGCGGGTCCAGAGCCTCAGTGGTTCTTGCGGAAGGTGTCGAGGCTGACGACCTCGGCATCATGCGCGCCGGGCCGTGACGGGGTGTCGCCGCCGTCGTCCGTGGGGGCGGGGTCGTCGCTGTCGGGTTCAGGCGCCTCGGTGCTTTCGAAGCGCAGGCCGAACTCGACGGAGGGATCGACGAAGGTGCGGATCGCGTCGAAGGGGATGCGCAGGGGTTCGGGATTGTCGCCGAAATTCAGCACGATGGAGAAGCCGTCGTCGTCGACCGCCAGCCCGTCGTACCAATGCTGTATGACGATCGTCATCTCCTCGGGGTAGCGGTCGCGCAGCCAGTCGGCGATCTCGACGCCCTCGGCCCCGGTCTCGAAGGTGATGAAGAAGTGGTGATCGCCCGGCAGGCCATCGCGCGCCACATCCTCCAGCACCCGCTGGATCAGGCCGCGCATCGCGCGATGCATCAGGCGGCCATAGGCGATGGAGGCAGGTCGGTCGGTCATGGTGGCAGCGCATCCCTGGGGGGTCACACGCTCACCATAGAAGATTCGTTCCGATTTGAAAGGCGGGCCGACCGGGCGCGCGCGCCGGGCGTCAGACGCCCCCGATATTCGCCAGGATGAGCCATGCCGCGAGGCCCGCTTCGCAGCCGAAGAAGGTCCAGCTCTGGCGGCTTGCCGCGTTGTCGCGGAAGATCGAGGTGACCCGCCCCGTCGCCGCACCGGCATAGGCAAGGCCCACCACGACCCAGGCGAGCGGCTGGTCGAGGATCATCGCGCCAAGGCCCAGGCCCACGAAGAGGCAGCCGGAGGCGGCCGAGACCTCGGTATAGGCCATGTTCGTGGGGCCCGCCTGCATGTCGAGCTGTTCCATGGTCCAGCGCGGCGCGAGCCAGCCCATCAGGCCGAGGACGATCGTCAGTCCCGCAACCGCGTAATTCACATAGTCGATGGCGGTCATGGCCGTCCTTTCACATCCACACTCCGGGCCCACAAGCCCGTTCCTCTTGCCGTTAAACGCAAGGAAGGGCGGCTTGGATCACTTGCAGATGAAAAAAATCTCACGGACCCGTGAGCTTTCGGGGAAGGATGGTCCAGGGAATTGAAAGTGCAGGCTTCTGTTGCCAGGTGCCTGCGAACCCCGCCTTACGCTGCTAGGCGCAAGGGCTTAGATTTCGATCCCTCGAGCTGCTTACGCAGCCAGAGCAACCGGAGCACGATTGTCGTTGGCAATTATGCTTTACGGACCGATAACGGTGGTACCTCACCGGGACAAAGCCACGTCTTTACACGCTCGTCGATCCTGTTTCGGCCCCATGATCCGCCAACGACGGGGTATCTGGTGGAGCCGCCGGGTACCGCCCCCGGGTCCGAACCGCTTATTCCACGCGCGTTTATGCCCATAGTCCCGTTGCCGGGACAGGGTGAAGATACGCAGCGCATGCCCCGATTTCAAGGTGGTCCGGAGCCGTGCAGTTCCCGTCATGTCCCGGTCCGAAATCGGTGATCCGATGGCATGCGGCACCGGGCCGTGCCCGTGTCGCGCCACCCGGTCCGGCGCCGCGCGGCGCAGGCCATGGGGGTCCGCGACCTGCCGCCGCCCG
>WVSO01000077.1 GCA_015689745.1 Rhodobacterales bacterium HKCCSP123
GGCGCCTGCCCGCCGACGGGGTCGTGCTGGTGGCGGCGACCGGCATCGAGCGGGGCTGGACCGAGACGGCGGGCCTTGCGGGCTGCGTCGCGCGCGAGGTGGTTTTCGACGCACCGTCCTGACGCCGCGCGCGGCCTAGTCATCGCGGGGCGGATGGTCTATCTGCGCCCCGAGTGAGGACATGCGGACGACGCGCGAGAGGATGGCAATGACCCAAGCCTTCGAAGAACCGGGGCCCGTCGAACGGGACTGGGCCGAGGCGATCTCGTCGATCGAGGAGATCATCGAGGAGGCCCGGAACGGGCATATGTTCATCCTCGTCGACCACGAGGACCGCGAGAACGAGGGCGACCTGGTGATCCCCGCGCAATGGGCGACGCCGGACGTGATCAACTTCATGGCGACCCATGGCCGGGGGCTGATCTGCCTGTCGATGACCAGCGCGCGGATCGAGGAGCTTGGCCTGCCGCTGATGTCGACGAACAACTCGTCGCGGCACGAGACGGCCTTCACGCTGTCGATCGAGGCGCGCGAGGGGGTTACGACCGGCATCTCGGCGGCAGACCGGGCGCGCACGGTGCAGGTGGCGATCGACGCCTCCAAGGGGGCGCAGGACATCGCGACACCGGGCCATGTCTTTCCGCTGCGCGCCAGGGATGGCGGCGTGCTGGTGCGCGCGGGCCACACCGAGGCGGCGGTGGATATCAGCCGCCTGGCCGGGCTGAACCCCTCGGGCGTGATCTGCGAGATCATGAACGAGGACGGCACCATGGCGCGGTTGCCCGATCTGGTCGCCTTCGCGCAGCGCCACAACCTGAAGATCGGGACGATCAGCGACCTGATTTCCTATCGCCGCCGCCATGACAACCTGGTGCGCGTGCGCGAGGAGCGGCAGATCGAAAGCGAGTTCGGCGGCGAGTGGGTGATGCGGATCTACACCGACGAGACGCAAGGTGCGGAACATATCGTGCTGGTGAAGGGCGACATCTCGGGCGATGCGCCGGTTCTGGTGCGGATGCACGCGATGGACCCGCTTCTCGACGTGGTGGGCGCGGGGCCCAAGGGGCGCGCGGGCGAGTTCGGCGATGCCATGCGGCTCATCGCCGGGGAGGGGCGCGGGGTGCTGGTGCTCTTGCGCGACCTGACGATGAAGCTGGCCGTGGGTGACGAGGTGTCGCCCCAGACGCTGCGGCAATACGGGCTGGGGGCGCAGATCCTCTCGTCGCTCGGGATCAGCGACATGATCCTTCTGACCAATTCGCCCAAGCCCAAGGTGGTGGGGCTCGAGGCCTATGGCCTCTCGATCGTGGGCACGCGCAAGATATCGGAGCTTGGATAGATGGCCGGACATTCCGACAACGACATGGGGCCTCCCGCCTTCGACAAGCCGGTCAAGGTGGCGATCGTGATCGCGACCTATTACACCGCCATCGCCGAGGCGCAGCTTGCTGCCGCCAAGGGCGTGCTGGAGCAGGCGGGCGCGACCCACGAGGTGATCGAGGTGCCCGGCTCGCTGGAGATCCCCACCGCCATCGGCATTGCGCACCGGCTGTCGAATTTCGACGGCTACGTCGCGCTAGGCTGCGTGATCCGGGGGGCGACCTCGCATTACGATGTGGTCGTGAACGAAAGCAGCCGCGCGCTGACCATGCTGGGATTGCAGGGGGTCTGCGTCGGCAACGGGATCATCACGGTGGAGAACCGTGCGCAGGCCGAGGAACGGGCGGATGCCGCGCGGTTGAACACCGCGGGGGGCGCGGCTGTGGCGGCGCTCCACCTGATCGCGTTGACGCGGCGCTTCGGGCAGCCTAAGGGCGGCGTCGGATTCAAGCCCCGCACCGAAACGATCCAGGTGGCGGGCGACAGCGAAGGCCCTGCCACGGCATGACGACAGACGACGCCCCCCAATCGCGCCCCAAGGGCCCGAGCCGCGAGGAACGCCGGCAGATGCGCTCGGCGGCGCGGCTTTACGCCGTGCAGGCGCTGTTCCAGATGGAGGCCTCGGGGCAGTCGATGAAATCGGTGCGCCAGGAGTTCGAGACGCATCGCTTCGGCGCCGTCTACGAGGGCGAGGAGATGGCCGAGGGCGATCCCGACCTTTTCGCCAAGACGCTGGAGGATGCGGTCAACTGGCAGGCGAAGATCGACCAGATGACCGACCGCGCGCTGGTTGCGAAATGGCCGATCAACCGGATCGACCCGACCCTGCGCGCGCTGTTCCGCGCCGCCGGGGCGGAGCTGGTCGAGGGGGACGCGCCGCCGAAGGTGGTGATCAGCGAATACGTCGATGTCGCGCGCGCCTTCTTCCCCGAGGGGAAGGAGCCGAGCTTTGTCAACGCCGTGCTCGACCACATGGCGCGCGAGGCGAAGCCCGAGGCGTTCTGAGGTGCCGTCCGTGGCCCCGGTGATCGAGACGGCGCGGCTGCGCCTGCGGGCGCATCGCGACGGTGACCTGCCCGACATGGTGGCGATGTGGTCCGATCCGGGCGTCGTGCGCTTCATCGGCGGGCGCCCCTTCACGCCGGACGAAACCGCCGCGCGGCTTGCGCGGTACCACGCCATGTGGCCGGCGCATGGCCACGGGTTCTGGGCGGTGGAGGACCGGGAGACCGGCGCGTTCCTCGGCGAGATGGGGCTGGCGCGGTTCGGGCGCGGGCTTGGCCCGGATTTCGACGACTGGCCCGAGGCGGGCTGGGTGCTGGCACCGTCGGCCTGGGGCCGCGGGATCGCGACCGAGGGGGTCTCGGCGGTGCTGGGATGGGCTGATGCCGCGCTCGGAGCGGAGCGGATCGTCTGCGTGATCGCGGAAGGCCACGCGGTCTCGCAGCGGCTTGCGCGGCGCTTCGGCTTCGACACTCTGCGCGAGGCGGAGGTTGCCGGAACGCCCTTGCGCCTTTTCCTGCGGCGCAGGCCGGTCTAGCGGCCCGCCACCGCGAAGAGCCGGGTGCGCCGCTTGAGCAGCATCACCACGATCTGCCCGACCAGGGCCGCGGCCAGGACGGCGTGCCAGACCGGGCGGTCGGCGAGGCTTTCGCCTTCGACCCAGGTCGAGGTCATCTCGATCGCGTAGAGCAGCACGACGCTGCCCGCCCAGGTCGGATGCTCGCGCCGGATCACCGCGCGCAGCGAGAAGGGCAGGGCGGGGGGCGTCCAGTGCCTGAAGTCGGGGAAGAAGGCCGGGGTGCGCGCGGCCCAGTCGGTGTAGGCCGTGCCGAAACGGTCGGCGAGGAACGCCTCTTCGGCGGCGATGATCCGTTCGAAGTAGATCACGAGGACCAGCGCCATGATCAGCGTCAGCACCAGCGACTGGGTATAGAGCACCGCGCCGATGTAGGAGATCGCGTTGCCGAGGTAGAGCGGGTTGCGCACGACCGAATAGATGCCGGTGGTGTTCAGCACCTCGGCCACCTGCCCGTGGGTGTTGCGCCCCGAGGTGCGCGCGGGGACATGGCCCACGGTCAGCACGCGGACGAGCAGCCCGACAAGCACGAGCGCGAGGGCGAGGTCCTCGACCGCCCGGCCGGCAATCTCCCCGTAGGTCAGTTCGATCGCCTCGCCGTGAAGGACGGCCGCGGCCATGAAGGGAACGAAGATACCGAGAACGAAACTCCGCCAGCGAAAGAGGCGGTCTCCGCTCGCGGCGAGGTGGTCGTTGATGCGCATGTCAGGGTGTCCCGGAATGACGCCCGACGGTCGGGCGCGATTGCGGAAGATGAAGCAGGGCGCGGCCGTCGGCGCAATAAACCGCAGTTGCAGATCGTGTTCCGAGGCAATCTTTTCCGGGGTGAAAATGTCTTGAGCGGGGGGCTTGCTGGCGAAGGGGCGGCGCCCCACCTTCTCGGGACAGGCGCAGGGGCGGGGCGCCGTGTCGAGGGGGACAGATGGATATCCTGATGGTGGCGGTCGGCCTCGGGCTCTTGCTCGGGGGCGGTGAGGGGCTGGTGCGTGGCGGCGTGGCGCTGGCCACGCGGATGCGGCTGCCGATGGCGGTCGTGGGCGCGGTCGTGCTGGGCTTCGGCACCTCGACGCCGGAGCTTCTGACCTCGCTCTCGGCGGCCTTCGCGGGCGCGCCCGGCATCGCCATCGGCAACGTGCTGGGCTCGAACATCGCCAACATCCTGCTGATTCTCGGCATCGCCGCGGTGATCGCACCCGTTCCCGCCGACGCCGCGGGGGGCGAAGACCGCGCATGGCTTGCCGTGGCGACGGTCATGGGCCTCGCCGTCATGCTGCTCGGGCCGATGGTGGGCCGGGCCGAGGGGCTGATCCTGCTGGCGGCGCTGGGTGTCTACCTCTGGCGGCAGCTTGCGCGCGACAACGCGATGGAGCCTGTGCCGGAGATCCCCGCCATGGGGGGCTTCACGATCGCGCTCTATATCCTCGGTGGGCTGGCGACCCTGATCGCGGGCGCCTGGCTGCTGGTCGAGGGGGCGAGCGGCATCGCGCGGGCCATCGGCATCAGCGAGACGGTGATCGGCCTGACCGTGGTCGCGGTCGGCACCTCGCTGCCGGAGCTGGCCACGAGCGTCATCGCCGCCCGGCGGGGCGAGGCCGGGCTGGCGCTGGGCAATATCCTCGGGTCGAACGTGTTCAACATCCTCGCCATCCTCGGCCTGACCGCGGCCATCGTGCCGATCCCCGTGCCGCCCGGCCTGTCGATGGTCGACCTTGCCGCCGTGGCGGGGGCCGCCGCGCTGTTGCTCATCGTGCTGGCCACGGGCCGGATCGGGCGCGGGGCCGGTGCGGGCTTTCTCGCGGTCTACGCGGGCTATATCGGCTGGCTCGCGCTCGGCTCTGCCTGATTTTCAGGCAGAGCCCCGCCGGAACCCGCGCCAGACCGACGCGCCCCCTTGCGCCCCGGCGGAAGGGGCATAAGCTTCGAACCGACACAGTCGAGGAGCCAGCCATGCCATCGCATATCCGCTTCATCCTGAAACACGCCGCCGTCGGGCTTGGCATCGGGGTCGCCTTCGTGGCGATGCTGCTCGCCTTCGACGTGGGCGGGCTCTGGCACCTGGTGACGCACACCGCCGAGGGGCCGATCGCGGTCCTGATGCTGACGGTCTTCTGCACCATCACCTTCGGCTCCGCCCAGATCGGCTACAAGATCATGACCATGGGCGAAGAGGGCAGGGACGACGACAAGGGCGGCAAGCGTGACGCGGTCTTCACGCTCGACGCGATCCCGGTTCCCGTCCGCGCCGAGCGCCCGCGCCGCTGAGCGCCGCCTTCGGACACGAAAAAACGCCGCCCCAATTGGGGCGGCGTTTTTCGTTGCGGTGACGGGGACCAACCAACCGTGGAGGCGTTCATTCCCGAGGACCTGTATATACAGGTGGGCGCCAGGTAACCGGACCACGGCCCGGCAAGAGCCAGCTCCCTCGGAATTGCTTAAGGCCACCGGAATTTTGCCACAGGCACGAGAAGGGCAGACCCGTCACCCCGGCAGATAGGCGGGCTTGGGGCGTCTGGCAAGGGGGGCGGCGATCTTGCCTTTGTTCGCGGATTGTTCCATGCTTGCGCCATGTCCGACGCCGCCCGCCCCCTCGACGCGCTCGCCCCCGGTCAGCTTCTGGCCCGCGGCGTCTGCCGGCACCTGCGCGCCCATGACTTCGTCACGCTGGAAGAGTTCACGCCGGAACGCGGCAAGCGGCTCGACGTGATGGCGCTGGGCCCAAAGGGCGAGCTTTGGGTGATCGAGTGCAAATCCAGCCGCGCGGATTTCACCTCGGACGCGAAGTGGGCGGGCTATCTCGAATGGGGCGACCGGTATTTCTGGGCCGTGGACGAGGCCTTTCCGACCGACCTTCTGCCCGAGGGAACGGGCCTGATCATCGCCGACGCCTATGACGCCGAGATCCTGCGCATGGGACCCGAGACGAAACTGCCGCCCGCGCGCCGCAAGGCGGTGACCCAGCGTTTCGCGCGCCACGCGGCGCTCAGGCTGCATGGCCTGCGCGATCCGGGCCTCATGCTTTAGGCACCGCCCCCACGCGGCTCAGGGCGATGCGCGTGATGGGGGGGCCCAGGAGCTCGAAGAGCACCGTGGTGCCCACCGTCAGCGTCATGATCTGCGGACCCCATCCGGGGAACTGGTCGGCGGCCACCAGCGCCATGCCCACGGCGACGCCCGCCTGCGGCAGAAGGGCGGGGCCGATCCAGCGCCGTTCGACCGGGATTGCCCCCGCAAGCCCTGCGCCGACCCAGCCCCCGATGATCCGCGCGAGGATGCGCAGCGCGACATAGGCCAGACCCACGCCGCCCAGTGCCCAGAGCTGGTCCAGCTCCAGCACGGCGCCCGCCATGAGGAAGAAGAGCAGCATCACCGGCCACTCGATATGCTCGATCTCGTGAAAGGCGCGCTCGTGGTGGCTGGCGAAATTTGCGATGACGGCGCCCGCCACCATCCCCGCCAGCAGGTAGGAGACCCCCAGCCATTCGCACAGCCCCGCGGTGACGAAGACGAGGCCCAGCGCCTCGGCCTGCAAGGGTTCTCCGCGGCTGATGCGCCCGGTGAGCGCCGCGCCGGGCAGGCCGACCAGAAGCCCGATGACCGCGGCGCCCAGGATGTCGTGAAAGGCCGTGGCGAGCAGCCCCTCGCCATCCACGCCGGTCAGGCCTGCCGCCGCGACAAGCACGAGGCTGAAGACGATCAGGCCCCAGGCGTCGTCGATCGCCACGATGCCCCGGATCGCGTCGGCGAAACGTCCCTCGGCGCCCGCCTCGCGCAGGATGTCCTGCGTCGCGGCCGGCGCCGTGGCGCAGGCGATGGCGGCAAGGATCATGGCGAGCGGCAGCTCGACCCCCGCCAGCGTCAGCCCCCCCGTGACCACCAGGATCGTGGCCGCCACGATGGACCACGAGACCCAGAGGATCAGCCGCCCGTTCAGGCGCAGCTTTTCCCAGGTCAGCGCGTTGCCCAGAAGGAAGGCCACCAGCGTCAGGGCCGCGACCGAGATGAAGGAGAAGAGCGCGTCGAAGCCTGCGGGGATCAGGTCGAAGCCCGACCGCCCCGCGATCACGCCAAGCGCCAGGAGCAGCGTCACCCGCGGCAAGCGCGTGCGCCGCGCGATCACGTCGGCGGCGAGCCCGGCAAGGAAGAGCCCCCCGAGCGTCAGGAAGATCGGTGCAAGGTCCATGGCCGCGACCCTAGCGCGCTCCGGCCCTCGGGCACTTGACGCGGATCAAGCCGTTCAGCGTTTCGATTTGCCCATCTTGCGGGCGGCTGCGGCTGCAGCGCGCAACTCCTCGGCGATCTCCTCGGCCTCTTCCGGGTCGAAGTCGAGCGGCAGGTCCACGCCGTCCCCCTCGACATAGATCCGCACCATGCCGAGCGTCGTCGGCCCGATCTGCAGGTTCGCCGCGATCTCGCTTTCGCTGTTGATGCCCATGGCCGTTGCCTCCAAAGCTGGGGGTGGAGGTAGCGGCAGATGGCCCTTTCTGCAAGCGACGTGGTGCTGGACGGCCTGCGCATCGGCGATGCGGGCTGGCTTGTGATGCGCCATGCCGAGCGTTACGCCGCCGACGAGGGCTTCGACGCGAGCTTCGAGCCGCTCGTCGCCCGCATTCTCGCCGGCTTCCTCGAGGGACACGATCCGGCGCGCGAACGCGGCTGGATCGCGCGGGCGGGCGAGCGCCGCCTCGGATCGATCTTCTGCGTCGAGGGGCCCACGCCCGACACCGCGAAGCTGCGCCTCTTCTATCTTGAGCCCGAGGCCCGCGGCCTCGGCCTCGGCCAGCGGCTGCTCCAGGAATGCATGGCGTTCGCGCGCGCCGCGGGCTACCGGCGCATGACCCTCTGGACCCATGAAAGCCACCGCGCGGCCTGTGCGCTCTATGCGAGGAACGGCTTCGCCTGCGTCCGGTCCGAGCCCGTGCACAGCTTCGGCACCGATCTCGTCGAGCAGGAGTGGGTGCGCGATCTGTGACGCGCCTGACCCCTTGCAATCGCGGAGCGCGGAGATTATTCCGCCTGCCAGTGCCGCCTTAGCTCAGTTGGTTAGAGCGCTGGATTGTGGATCCAGAGGTCCCCCGTTCAAGCCGGGGAGGCGGTACCACCTCAGCCCCCGATCCCGAATTCCTGCACCGGAGCGCCCCCCGGCGCGTCATAGACCCGGATCACCCCGTCGTCGCCCACGATCACGGTGCGCCCCTCGATCACGCTGATGCCCACCGCGCCCACGCCGTCGGGCAAGGTGAACGCGCCGGGGTCGATGACCAGGTGCGCGGGCGTCTCGTTCAGCCGGATGACAAGCAGCGCCACGATGGTTAGAACGCCGAGGATCATCACCGCGGTCAGCACCGTCACCAACCCCTTGAGGAATCGCAGGTTGGCGGGCAGGGCGGTTCCCTCGTCGCCATCCGGAGGCATCGTCATGGGCCTGGCCCCTCGCATCGTCACGGTCCTGATCGGCCCGGACCCGGCTGGCCGCCTTGATAAGGCACTGGGCGCCGCCGTGCCAGAGGCCGAGGCGTTGAGCCGGTCGCGGCTCGCCCGGCTGATCGTCGAGGGGGCGGTGCGCGTCAACGGCGCGGTCGTGACCGACGCGCGGGCGAAGCTGGCCGAGGGCGATACGGTCGAGATCACCGTCGAGGAGGCCGCCGAGACCGACACCGCGCCCGAGGCGATTCCGCTGGTCATCCTCCACGAGGATGCCGACCTCATCGTCGTGAACAAGCCCGCCGGCATGGTCGTCCACCCCGCGCCCGGCTCGCCCGGCGGCACGTTGGTCAATGCGCTCCTGCATCATTTCGGCGGCAACCTCTCCGGTGTCGGTGGCGAGAAGCGGCCGGGGATCGTGCACAGGATCGACAAGGACACCTCCGGCCTGCTCGTCGTGGCGAAATCCGATGCCGCCCATCACGGGCTGGCCGACCAGTTCGCGGCCCACACCGTCGACCGGGAATACATCGCGCTGTGCCACGGGTTGCCCGACCAGGGCGATCCGCGCCTGAACGGCGTGCGCGGCGTCAGTTTCGAGGCGGGCGGTGTCCTGAAGATCACAACCCAGCTTGCCCGCCACAAGACCGACCGCCAGCGGCAGGCGGTGCTGTTCTCGGGCGGGCGGCATGCCGTCACCCGCGTGACGGTCGAGGAGCCGCTCGGCCCCGTCACCCGCGTGTCCTGTCGCCTCGAGACCGGGCGCACCCACCAGATCCGCGTGCACATGGCCCATGTCGGTCACGCGCTGGTGGGTGATCCCGTCTATGGCGGGCGGCGCAAGGTCTCGGAAAAGCTGCTGGGCGAGGCACTGGCCGCGCGCCTCAACACCTTTCCACGCCAGGCGCTCCATGCCGCGCGGCTGGGGTTCATCCATCCGGTGAGCGGCGAGGCGCTGAGTTTCACCGCCGACCTGCCCGAGGACATGGCCAGGCTTCTCGACGCGCTCAGGGACCGCTAGACCGCGGCGCGGCCCAGTCTGCGCCCTGTCAGAAGGGCGAGCGCCAGCCAGCCTTCCGCGACGAGCGGCAGGGCATAGGCCGGTTGAATGGCCGCGTTCAGCTCGGGGGCCAGGATGCGCGTCAGCGACCCCGCGAGATAGACCAGCGCCGCCGTCCCCAGAAGCGGCGGAAGCGCGCGCGCCACCAGCCCCGACCGCCAGAGCAGCCAGGCGGTCAGCGCGGTGTTCACCGCGAAGAAGACGAGGCCGACATCGTATCCGATGCCGTGCAACTCCATCAGGGCACCGACCGCGCCGGCCGTCGCGGTGTCGTGCCGCAAGGCGGCGATGTCGATCGCGACCAGCGCCAGAAGGCTTGCCGCGATGACCGCGGCCTGCATCAGGCGGAAAATCATGGCGGCCAGCGCGGCGGTCTCGCCGAAACGTCCGAGCAGCCGGTACAGCAGGATGGCGAGGCCGATGTCGGCCAGCACCATGACCGTGTCGAGCAGGACCGCCCCCCGCAGGAGACCCGGCGCGGCGAGGATCGCGGCCAGCATGCCCTCGGCCGTGCCGGGCGCAAGCAGCGGGCCGCGCAAAGCGAGCTCGGCCGTCATGCCGCACAGGATGATAACGAGATAGAGCATGCCGGCCATGCGGGCCGTGGACGTCTGGGCGGTCATCTGGGGCCTCCGGGTCTGGGCTTGGGGATGCCGGAAGCATATGCCATGCGGGAAAGCGTCAGAATTGCCCGATTCCGTTCATGGTCCATGCAGGATCGCATGGATCGGCGAAATCGGACGTGCGCCCTGTGCACACATGCACGTGAAGTCACGGAAACGAGACTTGCTGTTCACAGGAACGCGGCGCACAATCTGAACAGTGTCGTTCACTTGGCCACTTGACGAAAAGTTAACCGGCTTTACATATACGTCAACAGGGCCTGACAGGGGGTTCAACCATGTCGAACTATGCAAATCTCCCGGCACCGTCGCCGGAGCAGGGGCTCAACCGCTACCTGCAGGAAATCCGGAAGTTCCCGATGCTGGAACCGGAACAGGAATACATGCTCGCGAAGCGCTGGGTCGAGGATCAGGATACCAACGCCGCGCATCAGCTTGTCACCAGCCACCTGCGGCTCGCCGCCAAGATCGCCATGGGCTATCGCGGCTACGGCCTGCCGCAGGCCGAGGTGATTTCCGAGGCGAACGTGGGCCTGATGCAGGCCGTGAAGCGCTTCGACCCGGAAAAGGGCTTTCGCCTCGCGACCTACGCGATGTGGTGGATCCGCGCCTCGATCCAGGAATACATCCTGCGGTCGTGGTCGCTGGTGAAGCTCGGCACGACCTCGGCGCAGAAGAAGCTGTTCTTCAACCTGCGCAAGGCCAAGGCCCGCATCGGCGCGCTGGAGGAGGGCGATCTTCGCCCCGAGAACGTCGCGCGCATCGCCCATGACCTCGGCGTGACCGAGGACGAGGTGATCTCGATGAACCGGCGGCTGTCGGGCGGCGATGCCTCGCTCAACGCGACCATCGGGACCGAGGACGACAGCTCGACCCAGTGGCAGGACTGGCTGGAGGACGAAGACGCCAACCAGGCCGAGGATTACGCCGAGCGGGACGAGTTCCAGAGCCGGATGGCCCTGATGGCCGAGGCGATGGAGGTTCTGAACGAGCGCGAACGCGACATCCTCACGCAGCGCCGGTTGCAGGACAACCCGGTCACGCTCGAGGATCTGAGCAGCGTCTACGACGTCAGCCGGGAACGGATCCGCCAGATCGAGGTGCGCGCCTTCGAGAAGCTGCAGAAGCGCATGCGCGAGCTGGCGAAGGCGCAGGGCATGCTCGCCTCGGCCTGAGGGCCGCGGTCAATCCCCGTCGATGACAAGGTCGAGGGCCCGCCACAACAGGTCCTCGTCCGCGTTCTCGTCCCCGCGCAGGAGGACGCCCACCGCGGGCACCTCCGGCAGGACGATCACCCCCGAGGAATAGCCGACATCGCCGCCGCCGTGGCCGTAGACCGGCCCGTACCCGGAGGTGTCGATGCCGATGTCGAGGCCCAGGCCATAACCCTCGCCCAGCGGGTCCTCCAGCATCAGCGCCAGCGCCTCGGAGCCGAGGAGCCGGCGCTCGACCAGGAGCGCCCGGAAGAAGGCCGCGACCTCGGCCGCAGGTGCGATCAGCCTGCCGTCGCCGAACCCTTCGCCGACGTAGAGCCCCGAGGCATCCCACCCGTCCCCCGTGATCCCGGCGGCATCCTCGGCCCGGCGCGGCGCGCTGCCGAAGGCGGCCGTCTCGGCGGCGCCCACGGGGTCCAGCACCAGACTGCGCAGCGCCTGGCCGTAGCTTTGTCCGGTCGCGGCCTCGAGCACGAGCTGCGCCAGCAGGTAATTGGTGTTGGAATAGTCGTAGGCGTCTCCCGGCTCGAAAAGCGGCGGTTCGCCCTCGGCGAAGGAGAGCGCGTCGCGCACCGTCCAGCCCTCGGGCTCGGCCATCCACGCTTCGGTGAAGGCGTCGTCGAGGTAATCGGGCACCCCGCTCGTCATCGACAGGAGGTGGTCGATCCGTACCCCCTCGAGGCCGCCGAAGGCGTCCGTCACCTCGGTTGGCAACCAGCGCGTGACGGGGTCGCGGATGTCGAGGCGGGCCGCCGCGTGCAGGCGCAGAAGCGCGGCGGAGAGGTAGGGCTTGCCCACCGAGGCGAGGATGAACCGGTCGCCCGCGCGGGTTTCCCGCCCGCCCGGGCGCTGCGGCCCGGTGGCGAGCGTCCACGCTCCCTCGGGTGTCCAGACATGGATCACCTGCGCCGCGTCCCGGTCGACGTCAGCCGCCAGCGCGGCGAGCGGTCCGGGGGTGTCGGCACGGGCGGCCAGCGACAGGACGCAGAGCAGGGGGAGGATGAAGGGCAGGCGCATCGGGTCACTCGTCACGACAGGATCACGGGCGGCATTATGCGGGTTGCGGGTGTGCCCGCCAATTCCCATTCTGCGCCCCGAGACGACGGAGGCGCGCATGACAGATCACATCCGCTGGGGCATCCTTGGCGCCGCGGGCTTTGCCCGCAAGACCATGGCCCCGGCCATCAACGAGGCACGCCGCTCGCGGCTTGCGGCGCTGGCCACCCGCGACCCGGCCAAGGCCACGCCTTTCGCCGAGATCGCCCCGGGCCTGGCCGTCCATGACAGTTACGAGGCGCTTCTGGCCGATCCCGCCATCGACGCGGTCTACATCCCGCTGCCCAACGCCCTCCATGTCGACTGGTCGATCCGCGCGGCCGAAGCCGGCAAGGCCGTGCTTTGCGAGAAACCCATCGCGCTTCACGCCGCCGAGTTCGACCGGCTGATCGCCGCGCGCGACGCGACCGGCAAGCTCATCGCCGAGGCCTGGATGCCGGCCCATCACCCGCAATGGGCCATGGCGCGCGACCTGGTCGCCTCGGGCGCGCTGGGGCGGCTGCATACGGTCACCGGCTGCTTCTGCTACGGGCTGCACGACCCGGCGAACATCCGCCTCTCGCCCGATCTCGCCGGGGGCGCGCTGCGCGACGTGGGCGTCTATCCGATCGGCGCCTTCCGCTTCGCCACCGGGCTGGAGCCGGAGGTGGCCTGGGCCGACGCGATCCTCGAGAACGGCGTCGACACCTCGACCTGGGTGCAGGCGCGCGCGGGCGACGTGCGGTTTTCCTTCCATGTCTCGATGCGCACGCAGCGCAGGCAGGAGATGGTCTTCGAAGGCGACGCGGGCACCCTGACCGTCGCCGCCCCCTTCAACGCGGGCCAGTATGCCGAGGCGCGGCTGATCCTGTCGCGCGACGGCCTGCCGGCCGAGACCCACGCCTTCCCCGAGCCGCGCCAATACGCGCTGCAGGTCGAGGCCGTGGCGGCGCATCTTCTCGACGGCGCCGCTTTCCCCTATCCTCTGGAGGCCGCGCGCGGCACGCAGGCCGTGATCGACGCGGTCTTCGACCGGTTACGGGGAGAGTGAGCATGGATCGCAACGACGACGAGCGGATCGAGGGGCGCCTGAACGGCGACCAGCCCGAGGCGGCGCGCGACGGCATGGGGATGCGGCTGCTCTACATGGTCATCCTCTGGCTCATGCTGAGCGTCAGCCAGACCGTGCTGACCGTCATCACCGTCATCCAGTTCGTCATCATGCTGGTCAACAGCGGCGAGCGGAACCAGCGCCTTGCCGATTTCGGGACCGATCTGGGCATCTGGATGGCCAAGGCCGCGCGCTACCAGTCCGCCGCCTCCGAGGTGAAGCCCTGGCCCTGGACGGACCTCGACTGATCGCGGCGGCGACGAACGGCGGAGGGTGTCTTGGCAGGCGGTTGGGCAAAAGACGGCGCGGTCGAGGAGCAGATCGAGGCCTCGATCCAGGATGAGCTCGCGCGGCTGAAGGCCCGCGGCGGGCCCCAGGGCGAAAGCCTGACCCATTGCGCCGACTGCGAAGAGCCGATCCCCGAGGCGCGGCGGCAGGCGCTGCCGGGCGTGAAGCTCTGCATCGACTGCCAGCAGGAGCGCGACGGCGCCTATCGCCCGCGCGGCGGCATCAACCGGCGCGGGTCCAAGGACAGCCAGCTGAAGTGACAGGTCGGTCCGGCTAAGGCGCCGAGGCCACGAGCGCCTGTGTCACAAGCTGCACGCCCAGCGCACCCAGGTTGTTGCCCGACGTCGTCCAGAGCACCATCGACAGGCTGCCGTCCCCGGCCGCCGCCACGTCCGACATGAAGCCGAGGGTCTGGCCGCCGTGCCCCCAGAGGTCGTCGCCCTTGAGCGCAAGACCCAGCCCGTAGCGCAGCAGCGCAGGGTTCGTGGTCGGCCCTCCCGCCTCCATCAGTCCCAGCGTGGCCGCGTCCTCGAACAGCTCGCCGCCCAGCAGACCGGCCATGAACCGGTGCATGTCCTCCGCCGTCGAGATCACGGCACCCGCGGCCCAGCCCTGCGACATGTTCCAGTCCGTCGTCTCGTAGTCGAAGGGGGCGGCGAACCAGGTGCGCGGCAGGCCAAGCTCCGCCCCGGGCACGTCGTTCCAGAAGAAGGTGTCGGTCATCCCGAGCGGCTGGAAGATGCGCCGGTCGAACACCTCGGCGAGCGGGGCACCCTCGGCCCGTTCGACGATCAGTCCCAGCAGGGTGTAGCCGGTGTTGGAATAGGCCCATTCCCCCTCGGCGCCGGGCGCGAAGTAAGGCGCGCCATGCGCGGCGACGAAATCGACGGCCTCCTCCGGGGCCAGGGGGCGCACCAGCGCCGCGGGGTCGCTCGTGTCCCCGTCCATCAGGCCCGGGGTGCCGTCCGGCGCGTTGTCGGTGTAGCTGAACACCCCCGAGGTGTGGTCGAGCAACTGGCGCAGTGTGATCGCTTCTCCGAAGGGCAGGCGCGCGGCCATGTCGGGAAGATGCGTCGACAGCAGGTCGTCGACCGAAAGCCGCCCCTCTTCCATCAACTGCAGGATGACCGTGGCGGTCATCATCTTGGTGTTCGAGCCGATCTGGAAAGGCATCCCGCAATCGACGGGTGCGCCCGTGTCGGGGTCGGCAAGCCCTGCCGCCGCGACATGGGTCCAGTCCGGCGTGCGCACCGAGATCACGGCAGCGGGCGCATGGCCGTAGCGGGCCGCCAGCGGGTGCTCGGGGTCGGTCAGGACCGTCAGCACTCCGTCCAGGGCCTCCGCGACGGCGGCGGGTGCCGTGCTCGGGGCGCTACAGGTGCCCGGCGGAACCTCGGCGAGGACGCCGGTGGGCTGCGCGACGAGAATCAGGATGGCGGCGAGATGGCGTCGCATGGACCCCTCCGTGAACTTTCTCCGCCAAAGGTATACATCATCAAGCATTTGCGGGTCCATCGCGCCGAGACCGGCCTCGAATAATCGATAGAAATACTCTGAATTGAAATGACCGAGTTTTTTGGTCAGGAATAGGGGGGACACACCGGAGGCCACCCCCATGCGCATCCAGACCACGGCACACCGACGGGACGGGCCCGGTCCGTCCGATCGCCACCCTGTTCCCGCCGAGGAGGGGTTCGAGACCGTGCTGCGCGGCCTCGCCGGCGCGCTCTGCCCCTCGGTCACTGGCTACCTCGAGCGGCTGATCGACCGACAGGCCGCAGATGCCGCCCGCGGGGTGCGGCCATGATCGTCTGCCACTGCACCGGCATCAGCGACGCCGACATCCGCGGGGCGATCGACTGGATGCGCGCCGCCGATCCCGACACGATCATCACCCCCGGCAAGGTCTACCGCGCGCTCGGCAAGACGGCCGATTGCGGCGGCTGCCTGCCGCTTTTCATGTCCACGATGCGGTCCTCGCCCGCCCTCGGCGTTCCGGCCGAGCTGCGCGGGTTGCGCCGCCGTGGCGCGACCGGCTGAACGGGCGGCACGGTGGCGACGCGGCGCGATCCTCCATAGCTTTGCAAGACACGCCGCGGGCGCATCCCCGCCCCGGCCAGCCTGACGAAAGGATGTCCCATGAAAGGCGACGACAAGGTCATCGACTACCTCAACGCGGCGCTGCGCAGCGAATTGACGGCGGTCAGCCAGTACTGGCTGCATTACCGCCTGCAGGAGGATTGGGGCTACGGCCGCATCGCCGAGAAGTCGCGCGCGGAAAGCATCGAGGAGATGCACCATGCCGACAAGCTGATCGCGCGGATCATCTTTCTCGGCGGTCACCCGAACCTGCAGAAGCTCGATCCGCTGCGGATCGGCGAGACCCTCAAGGAGACGCTCACCTCCGACCTCGCCGCCGAGCATGAGGCCCGCACCCTCTACATCGAGGCGCGCGATCATTGCGAGAGCGTGAAGGATTACGTTTCGAAGGCGCTTTTCGAAGAGCTGATCGCCGACGAGGAAGGGCATATCGACTTCCTCGAAACCCAGCTCGACCTGCACGGCACGCTGGGCGACGCCAATTACGCCATGCTGCAGGCGAAGCCCGCGAACGAGGCGGAATAGACCCTTATCCCTGGGTCGGCCAGCTTCGGTGTTCGTCGTCGATGACGAAGGCATGGCGGTGCGGTGCGCCGCCATGTTGCTGCAGGTGCGGATGATCCGGCGGCAGGTCGGGGTGCGCGTGGGCGATGACCTCCGGGTCGCCCGCGGGCCAGAGGCGCAGGGCGAGCAGCAACCCCACCGCCGCAAGCCCGCCCAGGATCAGCAGTGTCGCCCCCATCCCCACCGCGGTCCCCGCCCAGCCCGCAACCGGGTAGGTCACCAGCCAGCAGGCATGGCTCAGCGCGAATTGCGCGGCGAACAGCGCCGGGCGGTCCCCGGCATGGGATGACCTGCGCAGGAGCCGCCCGGCCGGTGTCAGCACCGCCGCATAGGCGAAGCCCGTGGCGGCCCAGGCCGCCAGCAGCATGCCCCAGTCCGGCAGACCCGCCGCCGTCACCCAGGCCCCCAGCGCCAGCGTCAGCCCCGTCAGCCCCGTGGCGGCGGCGAGCATCACGCCGCGGTCGGCCGCATGGTCCAAGACGGATGGCAGCGCCAGCGCCGCCAGCATCGAG
>WVSO01000078.1 GCA_015689745.1 Rhodobacterales bacterium HKCCSP123
CGCGCCGCGCGCGCGGCGCGGGGTGCGCTTGGCGGGTGGTCCGCGGGGCGGGCGGACGGGGCGCGTGTGGCGGTCCCGGACAAGGCCCTGATATCCTGCGGTGCGCAGACCGTCCGCGATTGAGCCACCTTCGGCGTCGGGTGTTTCGGGATTGCGCCGCCTGCGGCGTCGGGTGTTTTCGGGATTGCGCCGCCTGCGGCGTCGCCGGGGGGCGCGCCGCTGGCGCGGCGCGCGGGGGCTCCTGGCAGGCGGCCTGCGCATGTCCGGGCAGATCTGCGGGTGGCGGTCGTGGAGTGCGTATTTGGGGAAAGATGAAGGCACAGGCGGTGCTTGACGGCCCGGTCTGCGCACTACCTCTGCGCGGCACAGGCTGACAAGGACCGACGACCGAATGACCGCCCCCGTGATCTACTGGACCCGCCGGGATTTCCGCCTGACGGACAACCCCGCCCTTGTCGCCGCCTGCCGGAGCGGGGCGCCTGTCATCCCGGTCTTCATCTGCGACGAGGTTGTCGAGGGGCATGGCGCGGCGCCGATGTGGCGGCTGGGGCTGGGAGCGGAGGCTTTCGCCGATCGCCTGGCCGCCGCGGACAGCCGGCTGATCTTCCGGCGGGGCAGGGCGCTCGAATGCCTCGAGGCGCTGGTCGAGGAGACGGGGGCCGGGGCCGTGCATTGGAACCGGCTCTACGATCCCGCGTCGCGCGCACGGGACGAGGGGGTGAAATCGGCGCTGAAGGCGGCGGGGATCGAGGCGGTCAGCCATGCCGGGCACCTGGTGCACGAGCCCTGGACGGTCGAGACCGGCTCGGGCGGGTTCTACAAGGTCTACACCCCGTTCTGGAAAGCCGTGCGCGGCCGCGAGGTGGCCGCGCCGTTGGCCGTGCCGGAGATACCCGCGCCCGCGCGGTGGCCCGCGAGCGACGAGATCGCCGACTGGGGCCTCGGGCGCGCGATGGACCGCGGCGCGGCGGTGGTGCGCCCGCATTGCCACGTGGGCGAAGAGGCCGCGCAGGGGCGGCTCGGCGCCTTCATCGCGCATCGGATCGGGACCTATGCCGAGGACCGGGACCGGCTGGACATCGACGGCACCTCGGGGCTGAGCGAGAACCTGACCCATGGCGAGATCTCGGCGCGGACCTGCTGGCATGCAGGCGCACGCGCCATGGCGGAGGGCAAGGCCGGGGCCGAGACCTTTCTCAAGGAGCTGATCTGGCGCGACTTCGCCTATCACCTCGTCCATCACACGCCGCATATCGTCGAGCGGAACTGGCGCGAGGAGTGGGAGGCCTTTCCCTGGAACGAGGACGCGCGCGCGGGCGAGGTGCGGGACTGGAAACGGGGGCGCACCGGAATGGTGATCGTCGATGCCGCGATGCGCGAGATGTATGTCACGGGGCGGATGCACAACCGGGCGCGGATGCTGGTCGCCTCCTACCTGACCAAGCACCTGATGACGCACTGGAAGATCGGGATGCGCTGGTTCGAGGAGTGCCTGGTGGACTGGGACCCGGCCTCGAACGCGATGGGCTGGCAATGGTCGGCCGGCTCGGGGCCGGACGCCACGCCCTATTTCCGGGTCTTCAACCCCGAGACGCAGGCCGAGAAATTCGACCCCCATGGGCGCTACCGGCGCGCCTGGGTGGCCGAGATCACCGGCAGGCCCACGGACACGGCCCTGAGCTTTTTCGACGCGATCCCGCGCAGTTGGACCATGGCGCCGGGCGATCGCTACCCGGCTGCGCCCATCGTTTCGGCGGCCGAAGGGCGCAAGCGCGCGCTGGAGGCGTATGAAAACCGCGGTTTCTGATCGGGCCGCGCGCATCTGGGCTTGTGCCGCGCCGCCGCATCTGCCCAAATCGGGCGCCAGACAAGGGGATACGATGGACGTCAGAACCACCACGAAGGGAGAGGACAATCTCCCCCGCTACTTCACGACCGTGTTCGACACGGCCAACAGGATGCAGCATGGGCGGCTCGACATGGTTCTGCCCGACGGGCGCGTCTTCCGCGCGGCGGGGCACGGGCCCGGGCCGGTCGCGGAGCTGCAGATCCACAACCCCGACATCTTCGCGCGCCTGATCCGCGAGGGCGACCTGGGCTTTTGCGAGGCCTATCTCGACGGTTGGTGGTCGACGCCCGACCTGCAGGCCTTCATGGACCTTGTCCATGCCGACAACGAGGAGGTCTATGACGGCTTTCTCGGCCTGGGCATCGTGCGCGCCTTCGAGAAGCTGCGCTTCTGGTGGCAGTCGAACTCGAAGCGGCAGGCGAAGAAGAACATCGCCCACCATTACGACCTGGGCAACGAGTTCTACGCGCTCTGGCTCGACGAGACGATGACCTATTCCTCGGCGATCTTCGAGACCGGGCAGGAATCGATGGAAGCCGCCCAGATCGCGAAATACGCGAGCATGGTCGATCAGATGGGCGCGCGCCCCGGCGACCACGTGCTCGAGATCGGCTGCGGCTGGGGCGGCTTCGCGGAATATGCCGCCAGGGAACGCGGGCTGAAGGTCACCGGGCTGACCATCTCGAAGGAGCAGCATGACTACGCGGTGGCGCGGATCGCCGCGGCCGGCCTGTCGGACCGGGTCGAGATCAAGCTGCAGGATTACCGCGACGAGAAGGGGCAGTATGACGGCATCGCCTCGATCGAGATGTTCGAGGCGGTGGGAGAGAAATACTGGCCCACCTATTTCCGGACGCTCCGCGAGAACCTGAAGCCCGGCAAGAACGCCACGCTGCAGATCATCACCGTGCAGGACCGCCGCTGGGAGGTCTACAAGCGCGGCGTGGATTTCATCCAGAAGTACATCTTCCCCGGTGGCATGCTGCCCGCGCCATCGGTGCTGCGCGCCGAGGTCGAGCGCGCAGGTCTGACCGTCGCGCATTCGATCGAGTTCGGCGAAAGCTACAGCCAGACGCTCCGGCGCTGGCACGAGACCTTCAACGACCGCTGGGACGACGTGGCGAAACTCGGCTTCGACGACCGGTTCCGCCGGATGTGGAACTTCTACCTGACGTCCTGCGCGGCGACGTTCCACTTCGGCAACACCGACGTCACCCAGATCACCGTGACGCGTCCGGCCTGAGCGACGGACGATCGGGCGGGATTCCCCGGATCGTCCGCGTTTTGGCCACAGTTGCGCCAAAATCGGATGGTCCCGTGCCATCCATGTTCTTTCCGACGCACATAGAAACCGGCGGCACACGGGATCGCATGCCAACGGCGGCCAAGCTGGTCGGCGCGATGGTGTTCTTCGGCGTGGGTTGGCTGGCGGCGCTGCAGGTCCTGAAGACCATGCCCGAGGGGACGCCCGCGACCTTCTTCCCGCTGACGATCGCGATGATCGGCCTGTGGCAGGGATGGACCGTCGCAGGCCGGCATGCGGGCAACGGGCGCGGCAGCGCGATCGGCAACGGGCTGCGGACCTCTGTGCAGGTCGCCCTCATCGGTCTCGTCGTCTTCGCGCTGCGCACGATGTTCATGCGATCGGCGAACCTGCGCTACGACGGGTTCGGCGAGGCGGTGGTGGCCGCGATGGACCTCTTCATCGAGTACGGGCTGCAATCGCTGACCGTCCCGGTCTGGGGCGTGCTTCTGGCGGGGGGTGTCATCGGCGGAATGATCTGCGAAGGTGCCGCGCGCCGCTGGCGCTGATCCGCAGCTTTCCCTCCGGGACCACCATGACCGAGATCTTCCTGTTCGGCACTCTGTGCCATGCGCCCCTTCGTCATGTCGTTGCGGGCGCCGAGCTTCCGGCGCGGGCCGCAACGTTGCCGGGATACGGGGTTGCGCGGGTCACGGGCGCGGCCTGGCCGGTGCTGGTCGAAAGGGCAGGGGCGCGGGCCGAGGGGCTGGTGATCGCCGCCGCGGGCGAGGCGCTGGCGCGGCTCGATTATTACGAGGCCTGTTTCGGATACACGCGCTGCCCCGTGACCGTCGAGGTCGATGGCGTCCCGCGGCGCGCCGAGGTCTGGCGGCCCGAAGGGGAAGGGGCGCCGCCGGGCGGGCCCTGGTCGCTCGAGGACTGGGCGCGGGACTGGGCCGAGCTGACCGTCGTCGCCGCCGGCGAAGTCATGCAGCAGCGGGCGGGCGGATCGAGTGCGGCGGACGTCGGCCATCGCTACTGGATGATCTGCGCCCGGGCTCAGGCGCAGGTCTCGGCGGGCGCGTGGCAGAGGCCCGCGCTGATCGGTGAGACCCCGGGCCGCGACGCGGTCGAACTGATCGCGCACCGCCATCCCTACACGAAATTCTTCACGGTCGAGGAGCTGGCGATCCGGCACCGGCAATTCGACGGCACGATCTCGGGCGTGCAGGAGCGCGCGGTGTTCCGCGTGGCCGATGCGGTGACGGTTCTGCCCTATGATCCCCTGCGCGACCGCATCCTGCTGATCGAGCAGGTCCGGTTCGGCGCCTATGTCCACGGCGACCCGCACCCCTGGCTGCTGGAACCCGTCGCGGGCATGATCGACGCGGGCGAGACCCCCGAAGAGGCCGCGCGGCGCGAAACCGCGGAAGAGGCGGGGCTGATGCTTGGCGATCTGCACCCTGTCGGGCGCTACTACCCCAGCCCGGGCGGCGTGGCGCAGGTGCTGACCTCCTATGTCGGGATCGCCGACCTGCCCGACGAGGTCACCGGTGTCGGCGGCCATGACGCGGAAGGAGAGGACATCCTCTCCCATGTCGTCGACTGGCAGACGGCGCTCGCGATGCTCGAGGGGGGCGACATGGCCAACGCCCCGCTCATCCTGTCCTTTCAATGGCTCGTGATGAACCGCGACAGGTTGCGCGCATCGGGTTGAGGTTTCCGGCGCGCGCCCCTATCCCTTGAGGCTCAGAGACCGGCCATTGCCAGGGGACGCCCCATGACCATTCATTCCGATCTCGCCTCGGCGATCGGCAACACGCCGCTGATCCGGCTGCGCCGTCTCAGCGAGGAGACGGGCTGCGAGATCCTCGGCAAGGCCGAGTTCATGAACCCCGGCCAGTCGGTGAAGGACCGCGCGGCGCTCTACATCATCCGCGACGCGGTCGAGAGGGGCCTCCTGCGACCCGGCGGCACCATCGTCGAGGGGACGGCGGGCAACACCGGCATCGGCCTTGCGCTGGTCGGCGCCTCGATGGGGTTCCGCACCGTGATCGTGATGCCCGAGACGCAGAGCCAGGAGAAGAAGGACATGATCCGCCTGGCCGGCGCCGAGCTGATCCAGGTGCCTGCCGCGCCCTATTCCAACCCCAACAACTACGTGCGCTACTCGGGCCGCCTGGCCGAGCGCCTGGCGCAGTCCGAACCCAATGGCGCGATCTGGGCCAACCAGTTCGACAACGTGGCGAACCGTCGGGCCCATGTCGAGATGACCGGCCCCGAGATCTGGGAGCAGACCGGGGGCAAGGTCGACGGCTTCGTCTGCGCCGTGGGCTCCGGCGGGACGCTGGCGGGCGTCGGCATGGCGCTTCAGCCGCGCGGCGTGAAGATCGGCCTCGCCGATCCCGAGGGCTCGGGGCTCTACAAGCTCTACACGGGCAAGGACGCCGGGGGAAACTCGATCACCGAGGGCATCGGACAGGGGCGCATCACCGCCAATCTCGAGGGGTTCACGCCCGATGTCTGCTACAAGATCCCCGACACCGAGGCGCTGCCCATCGTCTTCGACACGCTGGCCGAAGAGGGGCTTTGCCTCGGCGGGTCCTCGGGGGTGAACATGGCCGGCGCGGTGCGCATGGCGCGCGAGATGGGGCCGGGGCACACGATCGTGACGATCCTGTGCGACTACGGCACGCGGTACCAGTCCAAGCTGTTCAACCCTGAATTCCTGCGGGAGAAGGGCCTGCCCGCGCCCGAGTGGCTGACCCGGGCCGCGGCCGACATCCCCGACGTCTTCGAGGACGCATGATCCGTCACCTGCTGACAAGCCTTCTGCTGGCGCTTTCGCTGGCCATCGCAGGCGCGCCTGCCGCCCAAGCCCAGACCCAGCCGGCGTCGGCCCAGAGCGCCGAGATCGACTACGCGGCCTGGGAGAGCGACGCCACGCGGGCGGAGAACCTGATCGAGGCCGGGTCGGCCTCGACGGCCTTCCTGACGAATATACGCTCGACACTCGCCGGATGGCGCTCGCGCTTCCTCGCGGCGCAGGATGCCAACGCGGCCCGCATCTCCACGATCGAGGCGCAGATCACGGCACTCGGGCCGCCGCCCGCCGAGGGCGAGACCGAACCGGCGGCCATCGCCGAGCGGCGCGTCTCGCTCAATGAGCAACTCGCGCAGGCGCAGGTGCCGCGGGTGACCGCGACCGAGGCCTTCAACCGCGCCGACGGGCTGATCGGCGAACTGGATGCCATCCTGGCCGAGCGCCAGACCCGCGAGCTGTTCGAACGCGACCCCGCCCCGATCAATCCGCTGAACTGGCCGCCGGCGCTGGTGGCGCTGGCCGATCTGGCCGTGGCCCTCGACCGCGAGATCGCGGACAAGATCGAGGCCCGCATCACCAGCGGGGAGAGCCTGTGGGAAAGGATGCCCCTCGCGGTCATCCTCATCGTGGTCGCGCTGATCCTCCTGACCCGCAGCCGCTTCATCGTCGGGCGCTGGACCGAGCGGTTGCAGCTGCAGGTCGAGGCACGGCGGGGACGCGGCGCGCTGGCCTTCCTGATTTCGCTCCTGCAGGTGGCCCTGCCGATCGTCGGGCTCATCATGGTCGGGGGGGCGATCGGGTATCTGGACCTCCTGGGGCGGATCGGAAGCGACATCCTGGAAGCGCTGATCTCGGCCGCGGTGATGCTTTACCTTGCGCTGTGGCTGGGCGGGCGGCTGTTTCCCTCGAACGCCGAGCTTCCGGCGGCCTTTGGTGTCGAGCCCGAGCTGCGCGGCATCCTGCGGCGCGCGGTGCTGTTCGTGGGCCTGTTCCTGGGCCTCGGCACCATCGCCGAAACCATCGCCACGCAGGACGTCGTGCCGCTGGCCGCCCGCGGTGTCTTCGTGCTGCCGGTCTACATCGGCATGGCGATCAGCTTCCTGCGGCTCGCGCATCTGCTCCGGCGGCATCGCCTCGCGGTCCTCGACGCCGAAGAGCCGGGCGACGCCGACCGCGGCTTCTCGTTCCGGATGCTTGCGATCTTCGGCATCCTCGTGCGCGTCGTCTCCTGGGCGGGGCCGATCCTGGCGGCGGCCGGATACCTGAACCTCACCGAATCCCTGATGACGCCCACGGCCCTGACCTTGGGCATCGCGGGCATCCTCGTCGCGTTGCAGAACCCGATCCGGGATGTCTATGCGCTGATCTCGAACAAGACCCAGGACGAGGCGGGCCAGGCCCTGCTGCCGGTCCTCGTGAACCTGCTGCTGGTGTTCGCGATCTCGCCCCTGGTGCTGCTGACATGGGGCATGCGGCCCGAGCAGCTGTCCGAGATCATCACGCGCTTCTTCGCGGGCTTCCAGCTGGGAGACACCCGCATCACGCCGGCCATCGTCCTGGCCGTGATCGCGGTCTTCGCCATCGGCATGATCGTCACGCGGCTCTTGCAGGGGGCGCTGCGCACCACGGTTCTGCCCCGCACGAAGCTTGATGCGGGCGCGCGCAACGCGGTCGTCTCGGGGCTCGGCTATGTCGGGATCGCGCTGGCGGCGGTCATCGCCATCACCACGGCGGGGATCGACCTGACCGCGCTCGGCGTCGTGCTCGGCGCGCTCTCGGTCGGCATCGGTTTCGGCCTGCAGAACGTGGTCAACAACTTCGTCTCGGGCATCATCCTCCTGATCGAGCGCCCGATCACCGAGGGTGACTGGATCGAGGTGAACGGCAACATGGGGATCGTCAAGGCGATCTCGGTCCGCTCCACGACGATCGAGACCTTCGACAAGACGGACGTGATCGTGCCGAACGGCGACCTGATCGCGGGCACCGTCACCAACTGGACCCGCGGCAACACCATCGGACGCGCGGTGCTGACCGTGGGCGTCGCCTATGGCACCAACACCCGGAAGGTGCAGGACATCCTGCTCGAGATCGCGCGGTCGCATCCCGACGTGGCGAAGTTCCCCGAGCCCGGGGTGGATTTTCTCGGCTTCGGGGCCGACAGCCTCGATTTCCGCATGCGGTGCATCCTGCGGGACGTGAACAAGATGGTGGCCGTCAAGACCGAGCTGAACCACCGGATCGCCGAGCGGTTCGTCGAGGAGGGGATCGAGATTCCCTTCGCCCAGCGCGACATCTGGCTGCGCAACCCCGAGGCGCTGCGGACCCCGCCCCGCGCCCTGCGGGCCTCCGAGGACGAGCCCGAGGACACCGACAGCGAAACTGATGACGCCCCGGACGGCGGGGCGGACAAGGACCCGCAGCCATGATCACCGAACCCCTGTTCCTGAGCGATCCCTATCGCAAGTCCGTTCAGTCCACCGTCACCGCCCTGACCGACGAGGGCGGCATCGTGGTGGATCGCACGATCTTCTACGCCCGCGGCGGAGGACAGCCCGGTGACAGCGGGACGCTCGATTGGGACGGCGGCCGCATCCCGATCGCCACGGCGGTCAAGGGCGAGCGGGGCGCCATCGTGCTTGTCCCCGCCGATGCGGTCACGCTGCCCCCGGTCGGCGCGACGGTCGGCCAGCGCCTCGACTGGGACCGGCGCTATGGCCACATGCGCATCCACACCGCGCTGCACCTGCTGTCGGTGGTCATCCCGCTTCCGGTCACGGGCGGCGCGGTCGGCGCCGACAAGGGGCGGCTCGACTTCGACATGCCGGAGGCCCCCGAGGACAAGGCGCTGCTCGAGGGGCGTTTGAACGCGCTCATCACCCGCGATCTGCCCGTGACCGAGGACTGGATCACCGAAGCGGACCTCGACGCGAACCCGTCGCTCGCGAAGACCATGTCCGTGCAGCCGCCACGCGGGGCAGGGCGCATCCGCCTCGTTCGCATCGGGGAAGGCCCCGGCCAGGTCGATCTTCAACCCTGCGGCGGCACCCATGTCGCGCGCACCGGCGAGATCGGCAAGCTGAGTATCGGCAAGATCGAGAAGAAGGGCCGACAGAATCGGCGCGTCACGATCGAACTGGCGTGACAGCGGCCGGCCGCGACGGATCAGGGAAAGAATTTCGTGGGATTTCAAGGAGTCCGCGGCCCGGCGTGGCGGCTGAGGTGCACCTGAGCATTGATGCCGACACGCCGGGCACTTAAGCGGACATATCTTGGAGTGTCCAAGATATAGTGCCACATTTCGGTCACACACCCAAGAAAAAATTACACCATTGCCGCTGTTAACTATTGCGACCTCGATTTTCGAAGCGCGGCAGCATCGCCGAGAAGTCGCGTCCCGCGCCGTCTTCCTGCTCGACGAAGCGCGCGTAGAGCGCCTCGGCGAGCGCGCCCATCGGCGTATCGGCGTCGGCATCTTCCGCTGCGGCCTGGCTCAGGCGCAGGTCCTTCAGCATCAGATCGGCGGCGAAACCGGGCTTGTAGCCGTTGTCCGAGGGGCTGGTCGGGCCGACACCCGGGGCCGGGCAATAGGTCGTCATCGACCAGCTCTGCCCCGAGGAGGTCGAGACGACGTCGTACATCGCCTGCCGGTCGAGCCCCAGCTTGTCGGCCAGCGCGAAGGCCTCGCAGGTCGCGATCATGGTGACGCCGAGGATCATGTTGTTGCAGATCTTGGCCGCCTGTCCGTTGCCGGCGGGGCCGCAATGGACGGCCTTCTGCCCCATCACCTCGAAGAGCGGTTTCGCCGTGGCGAAGGCCGCCTCGCCGCCGCCCACCATGAAGGTCAGCGTGCCCGCCGCGGCACCGCCGACCCCGCCCGAGACGGGCGCGTCGAGCGCGCCAAGCCCCGCGCCATCGGCCAGTCCGGCGACCTCGCGCGCGCTTGCCACGTCGATGGTCGAGCAGTCGAGCAGCACCGCGCCTGCGCGCATCGCCGGGATGACCTCGGCGGCCACGGCCTTCAGGATCGCACCATTGGGCAGCATGGTGATGACCACGTCGGCCCCCGCCGCGGCCCCGGCCGCGCTGGCGGCCTTTGCCACGCCCGCGGGCGGGGCGGCGACGGTGTCGAACCCCGCAACCTCATGCCCTGCCGCCACCAGGTTGGCCGCCATCGGCGCGCCCATGTTGCCCAGTCCGATGAACCCGATCTTCATGGCGCTCTCCCTTCGCCTCAGAGTTTCAACTCGTCCGCCCCGAGCGGCAGCAGCATCCCCGAAACCTCGGCCGCCGGAACGGCGTCGAGATCCGGATGCCGCCAGCGCGGGCTCTTGTCCTTGTCGATGATCGCCGCGCGGATGCCTTCGAGGAAGTCCCCCTTCTCCATCGCGCGGAAGGTGAAGCGGTATTCCTGCTCGAGCGCGTGCTCGATCGTGTCGCGCAGGCGCGCACGGTGGACGAGCTCGATCGTGCAGGCGACCGAGAGCGGGCTGTTCCGCCCCATCGCGGCCAGCGCCGTTGTCGCCGTCTCGCTCTGCGACAGCTTCAGAAGGTTCAGCACGTCGCGGATCGTCTCGCCCGCGAAAAGCCGGTCGATCTCCGCTTGCGCGGCGGACAGCGGGCTGTCCGGCGCGGGCCCGGCGGCGCGGTCCACCGCCTCCCAGTCGCCGGTCTCGCAGAGCTCGGCGGTCAGCGCCGCCCAACCCTCCCGCGGGATGTGGTAATCGGCGAATTCCGCATGGATGGCATCGCCCGGGCCCATCCTTGCCCCCGTGGTCCCGAGATATTCCCCCAAGCGCCCCGGTGCGCGCGCCAGCAGGAGCGAGCCACCCACGTCCGGCACCAGCCCGATACCGCATTCCGGCATGGCGATCTTCGAGCTCTCGCAGACCACGCGGTGCGAGGCATGGCAGCCCACGCCGACCCCGCCGCCCATGGTGAAGCCCTGCATCAGGCTGACCACGGGCTTGGGGAAGCGGAAGAGCTTCGCGTTCATGCGGTATTCGTCCGCCCAGAAGCGCCGCCCGTAGGCGAAGTCACCGGCCGTGCCGGTCGCGTGCATCTCGGCGATGTCCCCGCCCGCGCAGAAGGCCTTGTCGCCGACGGCGTCGATGACGACCAGCGCCACGGCGTCATCCCCGGCCCAGGCGTCCAGCGCGCCCTCGATCGCCTGGCACATCCCGTAGCTCAGCGCATTGAGCGCGGCGGGCCGGTCCAGCGTGATGCGCCCCGCGCGCCCCTCGGTGCGGATATGGATGCCGTCAGTCATGGACGCGCCCCTTGCCCTTCATCTTTCCATAAATACGCATGCCCGACCGCCAGCCGCTCAGCGCGCCGCAAGCATGTGGCGCGCCACGATCATCCGCATGATCTCGTTCGTCCCTTCGAGGATCTGGTGCACCCGCAGGTCACGCACCAGCTTCTCGATCCCGTAATCGGCAAGGTAGCCGTAGCCGCCGTGGAGCTGAAGGCATTGATCCACGATCCGGCTGCCCGCCTCGGTGACGAATTTCTTGGCCATGGCGCAATGTTTCGTGGCATCGGGCGCGCCTTCGTCCAGCTTCCACGCCGCCTGACGCAGGAGGACGCGGGCGGCTTCCAGCTCGATCTCCATGTCGGCAAGGCGGAACTGAAGTGCCTGGAACCGGTCGATCGACTGGCCGAAGGCCTTGCGCTCGCCCATGTAGCCGAGCGTTGCCGCCAGCGCCGCCTCGGCCGCGCCCAGCGAACAGGCGGCGATGTTGAGCCGCCCGCCGTCGAGCCCCGCCATCGCGTAGCGGAACCCCTTGCCTTCCTCGCCCAGCAGGTTCGAGGCGGGCACCGCGCAGCCGTCGAACTGAACCTGCCGCGTGGGCTGCGACCGCCACCCCATCTTGTCCTCGAGCCCCCCGAAGCTGAGGCCCGGCGCGCCATCATCCACGATCACCGCCGAGATGCCGCGCGGCCCGTCCTCGCCGGTGCGGCACATCACGATATAGGCGTCCGAGTAGCCTCCGCCCGAGATGAAGGCCTTGGTGCCGGTGAGGGCATATCCCTCGTTGGTGCGTTCCGCGCGCGTCTTCAGAGCCGCGGCGTCCGAGCCGGAACCGGGTTCCGTCAGGCAGTAGGAAAAGAACGTCGTCATCGACAGCGCGGCGGGCAGGTAGCGGGCCTGCAACTCCTCCGAGCCGTAGAGGTCGATCATCTTGGCGCACATGTTGTGGATCGACAGGAAGGCCGAGACCGAGGGGCAGGCCTGCGCCAGCGCCTCGAAGACCAGCGTCGCCTCGAGCCGCGAGAGGCCCGATCCGCCCTTGTCCTCGCTGACGTAAAGCCCGCCGAAGCCCAGCTCTGCCAGTTTCGGCCACAGCTCTTTCGGGATCGTGCCCTCACGCTCCCACGCCTGTGCGTGCGGTGCGATCTCGGCCTGTCCGAAGTCGCGCGCCATGTCGAACACGGCTTGCGCCTCTTCGCTCAATGCGAAGTCCATCGTCCGCTCCTCCCCCTTGAGCCCTCACCGGAATTGAACGCTTGTTTAATTACCGACTGTTGCAGGAATTTTGCAAGGCCGCGCGGGCGGCCTCAGAGATCGAGGTGGAATTCCTCGACAAGGTGGCGGACGACGGATCGCATCGCGGTGGCGTGGTCGTGGCCGGCCTCCCGCGCACCGGCGTAGACCGCGCGTTGCCGCGCCGCGCTCGTGCCGCTCTCCGCGATATGCCCGAGGCGCGCGATCTCGGCCTCGCAGCCCAGCGCCGCGGCATCCTCGGCGATCAGCTCGCGGATTTCCTCCACGGCCTGCGTCAGCGGAATGATCGCCCGCGCGCCGAAGTCGATCAGCCCTTCCGAGGTGCCGTACCGCTGCGCGCGCCATCGGTTCTCGTTGACGAGGAACCTGTCGTAGATGCGCCAGCGCTGGTTCTTCTGGCGGAGCCGGTGAAAGAACCGCGCGAGGCATTGGGCGAGCGCCGCGAGCGAGAGGGCGTCCTCCATCCGCGGGCTGACGTCGCAGATGCGCGTCTCGAGCGTGGGAAAGCGGTGCGAGGGGCGCAGGTCCCACCAGATCTTCGTCGTGTCCTCGATCAGGCCCAGCTCGATCAGCGTCTCGGTCGTGCGTTCGTATTCCGCCCAGGAATTGAACTGGGGCGGAAGGCCGGTGCGGGGAAGGTTGTCGAAGACCGTCAGCCGGTAGGAGGCAAGGCGCGTGTCTTCCCCCTGCCAGAAAGGCGACGAGGCCGACAGCGCCAGCATATGCGGCAGGAAATACGACAGCTGCCCCATCAGGTCGATGCGCAGCTCGTCATCGGGCAGGCCGACATGCACGTGCATCCCGCAGATCAGCATCCGCCGCACCACGCCGCCGAGGTCCTGGGCCAACTGGTTGTAGCGGTCCTTGTCGGTGTGGTGCTGGTCCTTCCAGTCGGCGGAAGGGTGGCAGGACACGGCGATGGGCGAGAGGCCATGCGCGCGAGCGCAACGAGAGACCGTGGCGCGCAGGCGGCGCAGGTCCTCGCGCGCGGCGGTGATGTCGGGGCAGACGCGGGTGCCGATCTCGATCTGGCATTGCAGGAACTCGGGCGAGACCTGGCCCTCGAGCTCGGCCGCGCAGGCCTCCATCAGGCCCTCGGGCGCTTCGCGCAGATCGCCGGTCTCGAGGTCGACCAGCAGGTATTCCTCCTCGATGCCGAGCGTGAAGGCGCCATCCGTCATCGCGAGCCCCCCTTTGTCCGTCCCGATGCCGAGCATGGCTGTCCGGGGGCGCGATTGCCAAGCCCCAATGAGCGGCCTGGGCGTTTCCGTCTCAGGCGTCGCGGACGATCACGTCATCGAGCGCATCCCGTGGCAGGCCGAGAATGTCCATCGCGCCGGGCCAGTCCGTGGCCACCCGCACGACGGCGCCGTCGAGCCCCTCCCAGCTGCGCTGGATGAGACGCGCCATCTTCAGGCTCGTGTTGTTCGGTGCAAGGTAGACCAGCATCACCGGGTCCGGCCCGGTCATGAAGGCCGCGGCCTTGCCGGCCTGGAACTCGAAGAGCCGCGGGAAATCCTGTTCGAACCCTGTCACGCCCGACAGGTCGACAAGGTGACGCTGTCCCGGACGCCGATCGTCGTGATTCATGTAGGAGGAGAAGGCTTCGATCCCGTCCTGCACGCAGGCGTGGCCGGAATACTCGACGTAGACGAGGCCATGATCCGACAGGATTCTGAACTGAACAGGCATCGGGATTCCTTGCGTGTTCGGAGGTTCTTACGCGAGAGAGGTCGAAAAGACCACAGGCAGCATGGGGACTTGCCGTAACGGCTTCGTGACGTTAACTGGCGCCTTGGCGCATCGTGGGCGGCGTGGTGCCTGCCCCACCGGCGCGGCGAACGGGTGCCTCGGTGTCCTCCCCCACATTCGACTGCACGGCCTGCGGGGCCTGCTGCTTCGGCGGTCACGACCGCTATGTCGCGGTGCTCCCGCAGGATGCGGGCCGGTCCATTCCCGACCACGCCACCTCGGAGATCGAGGGGCGGCGCTACATGAAGATGGCCTGCGGGCACTGCGCGCAACTGACGGTGACCGCGGCGGGCGCGACGCTCTGCGCGATCTACGAGGATCGCCCCGAGGCCTGCCGCGCCTTTCGCACCGGCAGCTTCGAGTGCCTGAAAGCCCGTCGGCACCGCGGTCCGCAGGCCGAGGCGCTGCGCGCGCTCGCGATGGCCGGAACGGAACCGGCGCCGCCCGCAGGGGGGACGGCGCCGGTGGACCTGCCGGGGGCGGCAATCCTGCCGCCCGAGGCCGGGATCAGTCCATCGCCTTGAAGTTGAAGGCCGCGCCTTCCTTGATTCCGCTCGGCCAGCGCGAGGTGACGGTTTTCGTGCGCGTGTAGAAGCGGAAGGCGTCCGGCCCGTGCTGGTTCAGGTCGCCGAAGCCCGACCGCTTCCAGCCGCCGAAGGTGTGATAGGCGAGCGGCACGGGGATCGGCACGTTGATGCCCACCATCCCGATGTTGATGCGGTTGGCGAAGTCGCGGGCGGCATCCCCGTCGCGGGTGAAGATCGCCGTGCCGTTGCCGTATTCGTGGTCCATCGCAAGGCCGATGGCCTCTTCGTAGCTGGCCGCGCGGACGGTCGAGAGGACCGGGCCGAAGATCTCGGTCTTGTAGATGTCCATGTCCGGCGTCACCCGGTCGAAGAGATGCGCGCCCACGAAGAACCCGTTCTCGTAGCCCTGCAGGCTGAAATCGCGCCCGTCGACGACCAGCTCGGCGCCCTGTGCCACGCCGCTTTCGACAAGCCGCAGGATGTTCTGCTTGGCTGCCGCGGTGACGACAGGCCCGAAATCCACGTCATTGCCGGCCGTGTAGGGGCCGACCTTCAGCGCCTCGATCCGCGGCACCAGCTTCTCGATCAGCCGGTCGGCGGTTTCCTCGCCCACGGGCACGGCCACGGAAATCGCCATGCAGCGCTCGCCCGCGGCCCCGTAGCCGGCACCGACCAGGGCGTCGGCGGCAAGGTCCATGTCGGCGTCGGGCATGATGATCATGTGGTTCTTCGCGCCACCGAAGCACTGGGCGCGCTTGCCGGTCTGGGCGGCGCGTTCGTAGATGTACTGCGCGATGGGGGTTGAGCCCACGAAGCCAACGGCCTGGATGGTGCGGTTGTCGAGGATGGCGTCCACCGCCTCCTTGTCGCCGTTGATGACCTGGAACACGCCGTCGGGCAGGCCCGCTTCCTGCAGCAGCTCGGCCAGCATCATCGGGCAGGAGGGGTCACGCTCGGACGGCTTCAGGATCATCGCGTTGCCCGCGGCCAGCGCCGGGCCGAGCTTCCACAGCGGGATCATGGCGGGGAAGTTGAAGGGCGTGATGCCCGCGACCACGCCAAGCGGCTGGCGCATGGAATACATGTCGATGCCGGGGCCCGCGCTGTCGGTGAATTCGCCCTTCAGAAGATGCGGCGCGCCGATGCAGAACTCGACCACCTCGAGCCCGCGCTGCACGTCGCCCTTGGCGTCGGGGAAGGTCTTGCCATGCTCGCGGCTGATCGCCTCGGCCAGCTTGTCCATGTCACGGTTGAGAAGGCGGACCATCTCCATCATCACCCGCGCCCGGCGCTGCGGGTTGGTCGCGCCCCAGGCCTTCTGCGCCTGCGCCGCGGAGGCGACGGCGGCCTCCATCTCGGCCCTGGAGGCAAGCGCCACCTGCGCCTGAACCTCGCCCGTGGCGGGATTGTAGACATCCGCCATGCGGCCCGACGTTCCCGCGACGCGCTTGCCGTCGATCCAGTGTCCGATCTGTTCCATCTCGTCCTCCCTTTTGGGTGCGTGTCTCTCGGGGTGCAGGATACCCTTGCAGAGATGCAGGGAAAAGCGGCAGGTTGCCAAAGTCGTTTTGCGGTTTCGCAAGGGGCGGCCGGAAAACTGCAGTTTTCCAGCCGTTTTCCTGCAGGAAAACGCCCCGCGCCCGTGGAGGAGGTCGAGCATGAACTGGGACGATCTGCGCGTCTTCCTTGCCGTGGCCCGCGCCGAAGGCCTGTCGGGGGCCGCGCGCGGCCTCCGCCTCGACCCCGCCACGGCAGGCCGCCGCATCGCGCGGCTGG
>WVSO01000079.1 GCA_015689745.1 Rhodobacterales bacterium HKCCSP123
GACGGAGGCGGGGATGGGCCGCCGCTTGCCGGTCGCAGGCGGCCCCTTGCCGGTGGCGTGCCGCCTCGGCGGGGTTTCGCAGGGCGGGAGGCGCGCGCTCGGCAGGGCGCCGCCGATGTCGAACGTTGCCGGGAAGACAATGCCGCCTGCGCGGTCTTCCAACCGAGGTCGCCGCGATCGGCGGCCCCGTCCACAGGTCTCAGACAGGGAGAACCCCGAGATGATCCAATATCCGTCCGCCCGGACAATTCCCCTCAGCGCGGTGCTTGTCGCCGCGGTGGGCGCGGGACATGCCATGGGACAGGCCGCCAGCATCGACACCGATGGTGACGGGATGGTCAGCTATACCGAGCTCCTGATGGCGCTGCCCGAGATCACCGAGGCGGAGTTCCGGGCGCTCGATGCCGATGCCGACGGGCTCCTGAGCCCGGAGGAGCTGACCGTGGCGGAGGAGGCCGGGCTGATCACGCTCGGCTGACGCCGGGTGCCGCCACGGCGGGGGCGCGGGGCATGGCAGAAGGCCCCGCGCCGTCCCCGTCACCGGGATCCTTCGCGGGAATTCCCGGTCAGAGGCCGCGCGCGATGGCCGCGACGCCGGTGCGCGCCAGCCGCACCTCGCCCAGGGGGCGCATCAGCTCGCAGAAGGCATCGACCTTTTCCGGGGTGCCGGTGATCTCGAAGACGAAGCTCGAGAGCGTCGAGTCGACCACGTTGGCGCGGAAGATCTCGGCGATGCGCAGCGCCTCGACCCGGTGCTCGCCCTTTGCGACCACCTTGATCAGCGCAAGCTCGCGGCTGACGAAGGGCCCCTCGACCGTCAGGTCCTGCACCTCGTGGACGGGGACCATGCGCTCGAGCTGCATCTTGATCTGGTTGATGACCTGCGGCGTGCCGCTTGTGACGATGGTGATGCGCGAGCGGCGGCCGGTGTGGTCGACCTCGGCCACGGTCAGGCTTTCGATGTTGTAGCCGCGCCCCGAGAACAGGCCGATCACGCGCGCCAGCACGCCCGGTTCGTTCTCCACCAACACGGCAAGCGTATGGGTTTCCACGGTGTCGGACATGTGGCTGCGGAGATCGTAGGCGGAGTGGCTCGACGAGCCCTTTTCGATGTTGAGCGGCGACATGGGCGGTCCCTGGCAAGAAATCGGCCCGCCCGACATAGCCGGGCGGGCCGTGATGGGAAAGGGCCAAATCGGCCTTATTCGGCCGGGGCGGTGCCCTTGACCGCCGCGTGCTCGGTGCGAAGGCCCATGATGATGCAGACGCAGAGCACCAGCAGCACCAGGGTGAAGGGCAGGCCGGTCGAGATCACCATCGCCTGAAGCGAGGCGAGGCCGCCCCCGATCAGCAGCGCGATGGCCACCAGCCCCTCGAAGGTGCACCAGAAGACCCGCTGCGGCACCGGCGCGTCGATCTTGCCGCCCGCGGTGATCGTGTCGATCACGAGGCTGCCGCTGTCCGAGGAGGTCACGAAGAACACGATCACGAGAACGATCCCCACCGTCGAGGTGATCGCCGCGAAGGGCAGGCTTTCCAGCATCGCGAAGAGCGACAGCTCGGGGCTGTAGGTCTCGATCACGTTGGCCATGACCGCCGAGGTGCCGGGGTTCGCCACCATGTCGTTGATCGCCGCGCCGCCGAAGACGGCCATCCACAGGATGCAGACGAGCGAGGGGATGATCAGCACGCAGGTGATGAACTCGCGCACCGTGCGGCCGCGGCTGACGCGGGCGATGAACATGCCGACGAAGGGCGACCAGCTGATCCACCAGGCCCAGTAGAAGGCCGTCCAGCCCTCGCGGTAGCCGTCATCCTCGCGCCCGAAGGGCATGGAGAGCGGCACCACCTCCTGTGCATAGGCGACGAGGCCCTTGCCGAACTCGGTCAGGATGGTGGCCGCGCCCGCCGCGAAGAGCACGAAGAGGAGCAGCAGCACGGCCAGCCCCATGTTGATCTCGGACAGCACCTTGACCCCGCCGTCGAGGCCCCGAAGGACCGAGACCAGCGCGATCGCCGTGATGCCGATGATCAGGATCACCTGGACGGTCGTCGAATTGGTGACGCCGTAGATATGCTCGAGCCCCGCGTTCGCCTGCTGCGCCCCGAGACCCAGCGAGGTGGCGAGGCCAAAGAGCGTGGCGAAGACCGCGATGATGTCGATCAGGTGGCCCCACCAGCCCCAGACGCGCTCGCCCAGGATCGGGTAGAAGGCGGAGCGGATCGAAAGCGGCAGCCCCTTGTTGTAGGTGAAGAGCGCGAGCGCCAGCGCCACCACCGCGTAGATCGCCCAGGGGTGCAGCGCCCAGTGATAGGAGGTGGCGGCCAGCGCCATCCGGCGGGCTTCCTCGACATTGGCGGCGATCAGGTTGCCGTCGGCGTCGAAGGGCCTGATGGCGCCCAGCGGCGCATCGTCCCAGGGCGTGCCGAAGTAATAGGCGGGCTCAAGCACGCCGAAGAACATCAGCCCGATGCCCATGCCGGCGGCAAACAGCATCGCGAACCAGCCGGCGTAGGAATAGTCGGGCGTCGCATCCGCGCCGCCCAGACGCACCTTGCCCACCGGGAGCACGATGAGGGCGAGGCAGAAGAGCACGAAGATGTTGGCCGCCGACAGGAAGAACCAGTCGAAGCTCGAGGTGAGGGCGGGGCGCAGCCAGCCGAAGAACTCGCCCGCCTGGTTGGGCGCAAGCAGGGCGTAGGCCACGAAGGCCACGACCGACAGGCCCGAGATCAGGAAGACAGGGTTGTGGATGTCGAAGCCGAAGGGCCCGAGGGTCCCCTCGATATTGTCCTGGCCGATGTCGTACTCCGTTTCGATCAGGTCCACGTCGCCTTCCGGCTCGGGGATGCCCTGGTCTGGTGTCGTATCAGTCATGCGCGTGTCCTTTGTTGTCTGGATGGCGATGCGGGCGGCGCGGCCTGTCAGGCGCGGACCAGCATCACCGAGACGTCCGTGTGGGTGGCGACCCGGCCGCCGTGGCTGCCGAGGTCGAAGGTGCGGGGGATGTGCGAACCCATGACCACGAGGTCGGCGCCGATCTCGTGGACGGCCTCTTCGAGCTTGCGATCGAGCTCGACCGCCGGGTCATGGGCGGTGATGGCGTGCGAGGCGACCTCGGCCACCTCGTTCACCTCGGCCTGGGTGGCCGCGAACTTCGCCAGCTTGGCGGCGTATTCCTGCGGTGTATGAGCGACCGAACTCGGCTGCCCCGTGGTCACGCCGACGTAGGTGACGCGCGCGCCGTAGTGGCCGGCAAGGTCCGCGGCGGTCTTCAGCGCGGCCTCCAGCCTGTCGGGGTGGGCCAGATCGACCGGCACCATGATGTGACTGAACACATGTCCCTCCTGTCCGTTCCTTCGGTTCACAAGACGCATTCAGGGGGAAGTTTGCCCGGCCAACATGCTGCGGGACGACGGGCGATAGCCCAAATGCGACATCAATTGTGTCGTTTTCAGGCTATCAGACGTCACGCCGGGCGCAACCCCCCGGCTGGCACGGGGCCGGGTCGCGCCAGGTCCGCGCGTGAACAGGGGCCCGGGCCGACAGGAAAAACGGCGGGCCGCACCGCGCGACCCGCCGTTTCAAATCCGGCCGTTGGCGGCAGCGTCAGACGAGGACGCCGCCCTCGGCGTCGATGACGCCCTGCGTTTCGGCCTCTCCGAGCAGCATCTCGTTGTGCGCCTTGCCCGAGGGGATCATCGGGAAGCAGTTCTCGTGCTTCTCCACGAGACAGTCGAAGATGACGGGGCCGTCGTAGTCCAGCATCTCCATGATCGCGTCGTCGAGATCCTTGGGATCGGTGCAGAGAATGCCCTTGGCCCCGAAGGCCTCGGCCAGCTTGACGAAATCGGGCAGCGCCTCGGACCAGCTGTGCGAATAGCGCTCGCCGTGCAGGAGTTCCTGCCACTGGCGGACCATGCCGAGACGCTCGTTGTTGAGGATGAACTGCTTGACGGGAAGCCGGTACTGCACCGCCGTGCCCATCTCCTGCATGTTCATCAGCCACGACGCCTCGCCCGCGACGTTGATGACCAGCGCGTCGGGATGGGCGATCTGGACCCCGATGGAGGCGGGGGTGCCGTAGCCCATGGTGCCGAGACCGCCCGAGGTCATCCAGCGGTTGGGATCCTCGAAGTTCAGGAACTGCGCCGCCCACATCTGGTGCTGGCCCACCTCGGTCGTGATGTAGCGGTCGCGGCCCTTGGTCAGCGCCTCGAGCCGCTCGAGCGCGTATTGCGGTTTGATGGTGGTCTCGGAGTTGGTGTAGCGCAGGCATTTCACCGCGCGCCACTCGTCGATCTGCGCCCACCACGCCTTGAGCGCCGCGCTGTTGGTCTTGCGCCCGCGCGCCTTCCAGATGCGCAGCATGTCCTCGAGCACATGGGCCACGTCGCCGATGATCGGGAAATCGGCGTGGATCACCTTGTTGATCGAGGACGGGTCGATATCGATATGCGCCTTCTGCGAACCCGGGCTGAAATCGGCGATCCGGCCCGTGATCCGGTCGTCGAAGCGCGCGCCGACGTTGATCATCAGGTCGCAGCCATGCATCGCCAGGTTCGCCTCGTAGAGGCCGTGCATGCCGAGCATGCCCAGCCACTTGTCGCCCGAGGCCGGGTAGCTGCCGAGGCCCATCAGGGTGGAGGTGATCGGAAAGCCCGTCGCCTCGACCAGCTCGCGCAGGAGCGCGCTGGCCTTGGGGCCCGAGTTGATGACGCCGCCGCCCGTGTAGAAGACCGGGCGCTCGGCGGTTTCCATCGCCGCGACCAGCGCCTCGATCATCTCGGGGTCGCCCTTGACCTTGGGCTGGTAGTGGCCGAGCGAGACCTTGGGCTTCTCGGTGTAGCTGCCGGTGGCGAACTGCACGTCCTTGGGAATGTCGACCAGCACCGGGCCTGGGCGGCCCTGGGTGGCGATGTGGAAGGCTTCGTGGATCGTGCCCGACAGGCGGTCGGTGTCCTTCACCAGCCAGTTCATCTTGGTGCAGGGGCGGGTGATGCCGACGGTGTCGGCCTCCTGGAAGGCGTCCGAGCCGATCATGAAGGTCGGGACCTGCCCGGTCAGAACGACGATCGGGATCGAATCCATCAGCGCGTCGACCAGGCCCGTCACCGCGTTCGTCGCGCCCGGGCCCGAGGTGACCAGAACCACGCCCGGCTTGCCGGTGGCGCGGGCGTAGCCCTCGGCGGCGTGAACCGCGCCCTGTTCGTGGCGGACGAGGATGTGGCGGATCTCGTTCTGCTGGAAGATCTCGTCATAGATCGGAAGCACGGCGCCGCCGGGATACCCGAATACGACCTCGACGCCCTGGTCCTTCAGAGCCTCGACCACCATCTTCGCGCCGGTCATCTGCCGTGTCATCGCCTCTGTCCTTCTACTGTCGACATCAGTGTCTGCGATCATTGTTCGTCTACGGTGTCTTTCGACATAAAAAAGCCCCCGGCTTCGATCCGAGGGCGCATGGGAGACCGGTATGGCTGTCGTCACCGACCCATGCGCTTGGTCCCTACGATTACGAGAATGCGGGCCATGGCCAGCCGCTCCGGTTCGATTGCGTGCGCGCGACAGTAGAAAGGGGCCGCGCGGGCGTCAACCTGCAAAATGGCTGAAAATGTCGTGCGGATCGGCCCATGCGCAACGAATCGAAAGTTGTGGCCGCAATGAAATACGATTCCGGTTATCGTCCCGCAGCCGCCACAAGTTGTGTCCGCCACGCCCGGGACATCACGGACTACACGGCGACGCAACTGTTTGCGCTAACACCCAGTGCCGGCGCACAACCGGGGCGCGAATCCGCGTGCTACAGGCGATTTTGGTAAGTTTTTTTTACAGAAATCGACCGTTCGAGGGCGAAAACCTGTTTTCTGCGCCGGATGCCTTCGCTAACGTGCCGACACTTGTGGGTCATAACCACGTCCGCGGTCCTGAGGAGGGGCGCGGGGAGTTCCATGATATCGGGGAGGATTCCGAATGGATCGTCGTTCTTTCTTGAGAACGTCTGCAATCGGCGGCGCCGCTGCCGCAACGACGTCGCTGGCCGCACCGGCCTATGCCCAGGGCAACCGCACGCTGACCATGGTCACCTCGGTGCCCGACGGCTTCGCGATCTTCGATGACGCGGCCACGATGGCATCGCGCATCATCACCGAGATGACCGATGGCGCGCTGACCATCAACAAGATGCCCGCGGGCTCGCTGGTGGGTGCCTTCGAAGTGTTCGACGCCGTGTCGTCGGGCCAGGCCGACATCTACCACTCGGCCGAGTACTACTTCCTCAACCAGCACCCGGCCTTCGCCTTCTACACCGCCGTGCCCTTCGGCATGACCGGCGTGGAAATGCTGGCGTGGTACTACCACAAGGGCGGGATGGAGCTGCATCACGAGCTGGCGTCGCTCTTCAACCTCAAGCCCTTCCTCTGCGGCAACACCGCGATGCAGCCCGGCGGCTGGTTCAACACCGAGATCACCTCGGCCGAGGACCTGCAGGGCCTGCGCTTCCGCATGCCGGGCCAGGGTGGCCAGGTGCTGGGTCGCCTCGGCGCCTCGGTCCAGAACATCCCCGGCGGCGAGATCTACCAGGCGCTTGCGTCCGGCCAGATCGACGGCGCCGAGTGGATCGGTCCCTTCGCGGACGAGCGTCTCGGCTTCCAGGAAGTCACCAACATCTACTACACCGCCGGCTTCCACGAGCCGGGCTCGGCGCTCGCGCTGTCGATGAACCTGGATGTGTGGGAGTCGCTGACCCCCGCCCAGCAGCGCATCGTCGAGGTCGCATGTGAAGCAACCCACGCCAACAACCTGGGTATGTCCTGGGCCGAGAACGGTGCCGCCCTGGCCCGTCTGCAGGGCGAGGGCGTTCAGGTTCGCGAATTCCCGGACGACGTCTGGGACGCCTTCGGCCGCGCCGCGGCGGAAGTCCGTCAGGAGAACATGGGCGATCCGATCTACGCACAGATCGCCGAGAGCTACTTCGCCGCACAGGCGGAAACCTCGGCCTGGTGGCAGATCGGCGACGGCGAGTACATCCGCCAGCGCAACCGCGTGAACGCGGGCTGATCGCAGCCTGACGTTACCCCGCCCGGCGCCCCGATCGGCGCCGGGCGGACGCCATTCTCGCGCCCAGGCCGAGACAGACATGACGCGGCCCGCGGGTGGCCAGCGTTTCGGGGGTTTTCCGCATGATCGACTTCATCCTCTGGGTGCTGCAGAACATCGCCCTTGCGCCCTATCACCTGTTCATCGCGATCACCAATCCTGGCGCCTGGCTGAACTGGGCCAACCCGGAATCCGTGATGCGCTTCATCTACTACGGCGCCTCGGTCGAGTTCTTCTTCGTCATCTTCACCACCTTCATCGTGATCACCGCGCTCGGCATGGCCTGGAAGCGCGAGATCCTCTGGAGCGGTGTCCGCATTCTCGAGGGCTTCGCCAACGTGGTCGGTCGCACCGCGGCCTGGGCGGGCTTCCTGATGGTCATGATCCAGGTCATGATCGTCTTCCTTCAGCGCATCTTCCGCGTGTCCGAGATCCAGCTCGGCCCGCTTGGCACGGCGCTGACCTACGACCTGAGCTGGTGGGCCGAGGGCCTCAAGTTCTGGAACGCCATCGTCGTCTGCCTTTGCGTGTCCTACACCTTCGTGCAGGGCGGACATGTCCGCGTCGACCTCGTCTACTCGGCGGTGAAATTCCGCACGAAGAAGATGATCGACATGTTCGGCTGTCTCTTCTTCATGATCCCGGCGATCACCATCACCTATCTCTACGCCTGGTTCTTCATGTGGCGGCACCTGATGACGCCCTCCGTCACATCGACGAGCGAGCTGGACCGGATGCTGATGCAGAGCCGGATCTTCCGCTGGAACGTCGAGACCATCGGGTTCAGCCCGAACGGCTTCAACGCCTACTTCCTGTTCAAGGTGCTGATCGTGCTCTTCTGCGCCATGGTCTTCCTGCAGGCAGTCGCCTTCTTCTGGCGCTCCTACCTGGAATGGCGCGAGGGCGAGGCCAGCGAGAACAAGTATCTCGATCGCGACGTGTTGGGTGACGAGGCCGAAGACCTCGAGCACGCCATCCACTCCGGATCGACCTGAACCAATAACACGGAAAGCCGCGCGCGCCGTCGCACGGGCCGCCGCACGAGCCAAGGGGACATCACAGCATGCTTTTCGGACTGGATGGGGTCGAGGTCGGTCTTATCATCGTCTTCCTGACCCTTTTCGCGGGGATCATGACCGGGTTTCCGGTGGCCTTCGCCATCGGTGGCGCGGGCGTCATCTCCTTCGCCATCATCGCCTCGCTCGACAGTGCGGGGCTGCTGATCCACCAGGCCATCGACCCGAGTTCCGCCGAATACGCGGCGCTTCTCGCCGAGGGCGTGGTCAGGGAAAGCATATCGGTCTTCCGATACCCCGAGTTGCCACGGATCGAGGAACACGTGTTCCCCGGCGGCTGGGAACAGGCGATGGAGCGCAACATCTCCTTCATCGTGAACCGGATGAACGAGCGCGTCATCGCTGGCCAGTCCATCGAGACGCTGCTGGCGGTGCTGATGTTCGTGATGATGGGCATCACGCTGGAGCGGTCGAAGATCGCCGAGGACCTGCTGACCACGATGGCCCGCGTCTTCGGCCCGCTTCCGGGCGGCCTTGCCGTCTCGATCGTGATCGTGGGCGCCTTCCTCGCCGCCTCGACCGGGATCGTCGGCGCGACCGTGGTGACCATGGGCCTTCTCGCCCTGCCGACCATGCTTCGCAACAACTACTCGCCCGAGCTGGCGACGGGTGTGATCGCGGCTTCGGGGACGCTGGGGCAGATCATTCCGCCGTCGATCGTGATCGTTCTCCTGGGCACGCTGGTGGGCGACCTCTACGCCACCGGCCAGGAAACGCGCGCGCAGCTTGCAGGCTGCAGCGACGCCCTGACCTATCTCGGGCAGCCCGCGGTTCTGTCGGTCGGCACGCTCTTCCAGGCCGCGCTGCTGCCGGGCCTGTTCCTTGCCGGCCTCTACGCGGTCTACGCCTTCGGCTTCGCGCTGCTGCGTCCGTCGAGCGCGCCGCCGGTGCAATTCGCCGCCGCCGCCGGTGAGCCGGTGACGCGCAAGGAGGCGATGACCTGGTATGTCTTCGCGCCGATCGGCCTGATCTTCGCGGTCGTGCTGGCCTTCAGCGGCGGCATCATCGGCAACCAGACCATCACCGTCTCGGATTATGCCGAGCGTCAGGGGGGCGCCGCGCTCCGGACCAATGTCTCCGAGACGTGCCAGGCCGCGATGATCGACCTGCACGGGCAGGAGGCCTGGGACGAGGCGGTGGCGCAGCGCGCGGCCATGGCGGACGCGGGCGACACCGGAGCCGCCGTCGAACTGACCGAGGAAGAGCGCGCCGCGGCGCTCGAGGCGGCGCTGGCGAATGCGGCCCCCATCGGCTCGGGCGTCGCGGTGATCTTCACGCTGCTCGCACTGATCCTCATCCTCGCACGGGGCGTGTCGCCCTCGTCGAACCCCGCTCCGCTGATCGCGGGCGGCTTCGGCGTGATCCTCGCGCTGATCTTCGACATCCTGTTCATCTCGCCCGGCACCGGGCCGGGGGCGACCTTCCTCATCATGACCGTGCCGATGATCGTGACGCTCTACGGCGCGCGGGAGGCGATGGGCCGGCTGGCGCAGAACGAGCTGTTGCGCGTGGTCTTCCCGCCGCTGGTCCTGATCGTGGCGGTGCTCGGCTCGATCCTCGGCGGCATCACCAACCCGACGCCCGCCGCGGCGCTGGGTGCGGCAGGCGCCATCATGCTCGCGGCCTACCGCAAGCTGAAGGAAGAGAACGGCAAATCGAAAATCGTGATCTGGGCCTCCTTCGCGCTGACCATCATGATCCTGCTCGGCGTCAACTTCGACCTGCGCATCACGCGCGAGGTGGTGCCCTTCGAGGATTGGGTCGCCTACTGGCTCGCCCAGATCGCCTATCACTTCGCCTTCTTCGGCCTGCTCTACAGCTGTTGGGTCCTGTTCCGGCTGAACATCCTGAGCCCCGTGGTGCGCGAAACGGCCAAGGTGACCTCGATGGTCTTCACCATCCTTATCGGCTCGCAACTGCTGAACCTGGTGCTGATCTCCTTCGGGGGCGAGCACTACATCCAGCAGTTCCTGCGCAGTTTCGACAACGAGATGGTCGTCTTCCTCGTCGTCATGCTGATCCTGTTCATCCTGGGCTTCGTGCTCGACTTCCTCGAGATCATCTACATCGTGATCCCGATCGTGGGGCCGGTGATCTACGGTGGCACGCTCGACCCGGCCTGGGTGACGATCATGATCGCGGTGAACCTGCAGACCTCGTTCCTGACGCCGCCTTTCGGTTTCGCGCTCTTCTATCTCAGGGGGGTGGCGCCCGCCGGGGTGACCACCGGGCATATCTATCGCGGGGTGCTGCCCTTCGTGGCGATCCAGGTGATCGGCCTGGGGCTGCTGTGGCTCTTCCCGGGGATCGTCACCATCCTGCCGAACCTGCTGAACTAGCGGTCCGCGCGGACCACGGCATCACGAGACAGGGCAGGGGGGCGTCGCGGCCCCCCTGTCGCGTCGGGCGGTCCGGTCACGCCGGGCCGAGCAGGTCCCAGCGGTTGCCCCAGGGATCGCACCACTGCGCCACGCGGCCATAGGCTTCGTCCCGCGGCGGTTCGAGGAACCGGCCGCCGGCGGCCGTGATCCGCGCCTGCGTCGCCTCGAAGTCGTCGGTTTCGAGAAACAGGGCCACCCGGTCGCCGGTCTGTCCGCCAAGGGCGCGCTGCTGGCTCTCCGTGCCCGGCACGGCCAGGACAAGCGAGGTGCCTCCGCCGGGAGGTGCGACCGTGACCCATCGCTTCCGCCCCTGGTCGATGTCGTCCAGGCAGGTCCAGCCGAGCCCGTCCACGAAGAAGCGCAGGCCCGCGTCGTACCCGGACACAAGCAGGGTGACGTGGCGCAGCACTCAGTCGTCGCTGCGCAGGTCGGGAAGGCTGATCTGCGCGACCTGCTGGGCGATCGGATCGACCGAGAGCGGGTGGGTATGGTTCGAATACTCCGCCGGGTCGCCCAGCGGCTGCCACTGGCCGCAGACATAGACCTCGAGCGCGGGGAAGCGGGCCTTGTAGCCCATCTTGGACGATCCGGGCACCCAGTAGCCGAGATAGACGTAAGGAAGCCCGGCCTCCCGCGCGATCTCGACATGGTCGAGGATCACATGGGTGCCGAGGCTGTCGGCCGTCCGGTCCGGGTCGAAGAAGGAATAGACCAGGCTCAGCCCGTCATCGAGAATATCGGTCAGGCAGACCGCGGCCAGCGGCGCCTCGCCGTCGGCCCCGGAGGGCGCGGCCTCGTCGCGATACTCGATCACGCGGGTGCGGACCGGCGTCTCCTCGATCATCGCGGCAAACTCGAACACGTCCATGTCCGCCATGCCGCCGTCGGCGTGGCGCGCATCGAGGTAGCGGCGGAAGAGCTCGTATTGCGCCTCGGTCGCCCAGGCCGAGCGCGCCACGCGCGACAGGCTGTCGTTGCGGCGCAGGATGCGGCGGTGACGCTTGCGCGGCGCGAAGTCGGCCACCCGGATCCGCGCCGAAAGGCAGGCCGCGCAATCGGTGCAGGATGGCCGGTAGAGCACGTTCTGCGACCGGCGGAAGCCCTGCTTGCTGAGCGCGTTGTTCAGCTTCTCCGCCTGTCCGCCCTGCAGCGCCGTGAACAGCTTCCGCTCGCGCCGGCCGTCGAGATACGGGCAGCCTTGCGGGGCCGTCACGTAGAACTGCGGGGCAATGGGCAGCGTATGGCGCATGACGTCGTTTCGGCCGGGGCCGTTCCAATGGATATGCGCGGAGCCTGCACCAGCGCCGCGGGCCCCCGCAACAGGTTTTTTTCGTTTCGGTCACCGGCCGCGTCGTCGCCGATCAGCGCGGCCGGTTGATCGCGGCCGAGCCGATCAGAAGGTCGTGCAGACCCTGGTGCCGGCTGCCCATGACCATCATCACGATGGAAATGATCTGCAGGATCACGAAGCCGGTCGCCACCATGAAGGCAAGCGTGTGCAGAACGGCCTCGCCGCCGCTGAACCGGCCGCCCATGGAATTGCGCAGCTCGATGTTCATGAGCTGCATGCCGGGCGTGGCCGACCAGGCCGCGATGCTGCCCGCGCGGTAGAAGAAACTGACCGCGATGAAGGTCAGGGGCCAGATCCACCACAGGACCGACAGGGTCAGGAGCCCCATGAGAAAGGTGATGACGGTGACGAGCAGCACATCGACCAGCCAGGCGAAAAGGCGCTTGGCCGGCACACCGTCGTAGAAGGCGTGATCGTACTCGGGATCGGGCAGGGCGGTGCTCATGGACATGGACATGGGTCTTTTACCGGGATTCGGAAAGGGGAAAGCGGTCGGGGGCGGCCCCCGGGGGACATCCGGGGGCCGCGCGCCGGGCGGTGGGGAAGGTTACGCCCCGGCGGTGTCGTTGCCCGCGCGGGCCGTCCGTGCGCGGTCTTCCATGAACTGATCGAACTCGGACTTGTCCTTGGCATCGCGCAGGCGCTGCAGGAAGGCCTCGAAGGCGTCCTGCTCATCCTCGAGCCGGCGCAGCGTGTCGGCCTTGTAGGCGTCGAAGGCCGTGTTGCCGGACGAGCGGAACGTGTGGCCGTTGGCGGTGCGGCGGGTGGAACAGGAGGAATTGAACATGCGTTTGCTCCAGATCATGTAGGCGAGAAGGGCGAGGCCGACGGGCCAGAAGAGGATGAAGCCAAGGACCATGGCGGCAATCCACGCGCCCTTGCCCTTGTCGTCGAGCCACGCCTCGGCGCGGGCGAACCAGCCCTTTGCGCGCTGGACGGTGGCCCCCGCCGGGACGGCGGCATGTGCGGTGGTGGTCATCGAGGTCTCCTTTTCGGCGGATGAATGTAAATGTTAATCACATTAACGAATATGGGAGACCGGTGCGCGGGCGCAAGGGGGCGGAGCGAAAAAAGTGAATCTATTTTACATGCGCCGCCGGGCACCGCTTTGGACTTGCCTTCGCGTATCGCCCTGCGTTATCCCGCGCCGCACGGAGAGGTGGCCGAGTGGTCGAAGGCGCACGCCTGGAAAGTGTGTAGGCGGGAAACCGTCTCCAGGGTTCGAATCCCTGTCTCTCCGCCACTTACCCCCGCGAAAGCGTTCTCCCGATCCGGCTCCGGCCGGGTTTTTCCGTTGTTTTGGAGGGTTATGCGGGTGGGGCTGAGCACTGGCCTCGTCGCCAAGAGGCTCGGAAGCGGTCTCTCGGAGCAGATATTCTCTGGACCTCATGACTGCGCGGATTTGGTGAATTTCTTGTAATTATCTGGAATGAAATGACTTCCTAGCGCCAAGGCTGATCACTTCGACGGCTGTCGCATTCGTGAGAAGGAACAGAAATCGAACTTTACCGAGGACGGCGGTCCAGTGACCATTCCACGGACCTTATGTTCCGGGTTTGTCCCAAGCCGAAATTGTGCTAGCTTTTCAAGCAAAAACAGCGAGGTGAGCAGTTGGCGCAGAAATCCGAGATTGAATGGACGGACGCAACGTGGAACCCGGTGACCGGGTGCACGAAGGTCGGCCCCGGGTGTGACAACTGCTATGCTGAGCGGTTCGCAGAGCGCTGGCGCGGAGTTGCCGGGCACCCTTATGAGCAGGGCTTCGACCTGACACTCTGGCCGTCGAGGCTGAAGCAGCCCGCACTCTGGAAGAAGCCGCGGATGATCTTCGTAAATTCGATGAGTGACCTGTTCCATAAGGACATCGACCGCGTTTTCGTCGACAAGGTGTTCGATGCGATGGAATTAGCTGATTGGCACGTCTACCAAGTGCTGACCAAGCGCAGCTCGCTCATGCGCAACTATGTCCGGAAGCGGTATGAGGGTGGGCCAGTCCCGCGTCACATCTGGCTCGGCGTCTCTGTCGAGGACGCCGCGCATACGAGCCGGATCGAGCATCTGAAGCAGATCAAGTCCGACGCACGCTTCATCTCGTTCGAGCCGCTGCTCGGACCGATCGGGGACGCCGACCTGCAAGGTATCGCATGGGCCATCGTTGGGGGAGAGAGCGGGCCACGCGCTCGACCCATGGAGGAAAGCTGGGCCCGTCAACTTCGGGACATCTGCGACCGTGACGACGTGGCGTTCTTCTTCAAGCAGTGGGGCGGCGCCAGGCCGAAATCCGGCGGCCGGCTTCTAGACGGCGAAGAGTGGAATGGCTTTCCCTGGCGGGTCGTTCCCGAGCCGATTCTACGCGCTCTGCAGCCTGAGGATGCCTGATGCCGCCACGGATCGAGAACTACCGAGGGCGCGAGCAGTCCTTCATTAAGCACCTCTTTCTAAACCAGTACCTTGAGTCTGCGGCCTACAAACTCTTCCAAGGCAGATCGCCGATCTTCAACTTCGTGGACGCGTTTGCGGGGCCTTGGAGGGTCTCGGACACGAACAGGTACTCGGACGCCTCATTCTCGCAAGCCATCGAAACACTGGAAATGGTGCGCCGGTCATTGCTCGATATGGGACGCACCGGACTCAAAGTTCGCTTTCGATTTTGCGAACGCAATCCTGCTTCTGTCGCAAAGCTAAGGGAATTCGCGGCCGAGAAGCCGGAATTCGATATTCAGGTGTTCTCCGGCCCTTTCGAGGACAACCTCAACGGCATTCGTTCTGTCTGCCAAGACGGTTTCACTTTCACCTTCATCGACCCTACCGGCTGGAATGTTGAATCCGCTAAGGTATTCGAGTTCCTGCGGAGTCTGAACGGCGAGTTCCTGTTCAACTTCATGGCCGAAGAGGTGAACAGGCACGCCGGCTGGGACGGCGTCGCGGCATCTGTTGGTCGTTTCCTGGCGGACCCTGCCTGGAAGGATGCCTTCGAGGCAATGCCGGAGGGCCCCAACGAGACCAAGATCCTGCAGCTCCTGAAGGCCAAGATGAAGGAGGCCCAGGTTGCCACTTACTTGACCGATATGGCCATCCGAAAGCCGCGCGAGGATCGGATCAAGATGCGGCTGATCCTCGGCACCCATAGCGGGTTCGGGGTCGAGGTTTTCCGGACCGTCCAAGAAAAAGTGGAGAAGGAGGCCGTCCGAACTCGCCACACCATCCAGACGGAAGAAAGCGGGCAGTCGCAGCTGTTTCCGGAGGACCAGGTAATCGCGTTCGAGACTGATCGCGACGGGGTCGGATGCTCTGGCCATAAGGAATTGGCCAGTGAGCTGATGCTTCGAACTGTTGCTTGCAGGCCTGGGGTCGCATTCAGCACGCTTGCCGCTGAGGTCATGGAGCAGGTTCCAGTGAGAACCACGCATCTGAACAAGGTCGCCACGGCAAACCGCAAGGCTGGACTACTGCGCTTCGACCTTCCAGGCGGAAAGAGGACGCCCTCTCCGAGTACACGTCTCTGGCCGTCCATCAAACCAAAGAAATAATCAGTGCTCAACCTGGGGCGCTATGGCCCTTCTGTTGAAAACCTGATGCGGCGGCGGCGAGGTGCGACTCGATACAAGATTGCTTCGGAGGCGAACCGTCAGCGGCGCCTTCATCAGTGAGCGCGAGCGAATACGCTGCCGTGTTCGAGGCAAATGTTGCTAGTTTGTTCTTGGTCTGTTATGGCTGCGCGAGCAGGCGAGCCGGGCGAAGAAAATCGCTGGAGACCCATCTTTGATGCTTGGAAGGCGCACCATGGTGGTGCATCATGGTGCGAAAGTGGATTCGAGCGGTCGATGGCAAAGCAAGCCCCTGGAAAACCTGACAAGTCGGCGTCCCACAGGCTCTCCGTGAGCCTGTCGCCTGAGCACCATGCCGAGTTGGTCGAGATCGCCAACAGAAATAAGGTTTCGGTCGCTTGGGTCGTGCGCGAAGCGATTGAACGACTGCTTCACGATGAGCAACCTCTGTTCCATGTGAGGCGACCAAAATGAACGAAGTTCCCCCATCAGCCGCGAAGACCAGGGCGCGGAACACCGAGAGGTCGCGGACGCATAGTGGTCGTTTTACCGACCTCGACCCCGACAAGTTGAGGGGCGGCTATTATACTTCCTGCGAGCTGGCTGCATGGCTGTGCAGTTGGGCGATCCGTAAACCAAGTGACTTCGTGCTGGAACCAAGTTGCGGCGACGGCTCCTTCCTTGATGCAGCGGCACAACGGCTCGGCGCGCTTGGCGCCAAAGGCGCGACGCGCGCCTGTCCGGCATCAGCACTCATGGGACAGACTGGGGTGATTGAGTAGTGGAGGATTT
>WVSO01000008.1 GCA_015689745.1 Rhodobacterales bacterium HKCCSP123
GCTTGGCCTCCGACTTGAGGCGGCGGCACCCGGCCGGAACCCGGTGCGGCTGTCCGAAATGCCGCTTGGGCGCGCCGCCTTCTGAACGGGCGTTTGCCCCTCGCACGCCCCCGCGCCGCGGGCTAGGGTGCCGCCCATGACCGCCCCCGCCCTCGCCTTTTCCGACGACCAGGCCCAGGCCCATGACCGCATCGCCGACGCGCTGCGCGGCGTGGGCGTGGACATCGACGACGAGACGCTCTCGCCGATGGCCGAGGGCAAGACCCGCGTCATGGCGGTGGTCGGCAAGGCGGGGTCCGGCAAGACGCTGCTCCTCGCCGAGCTGGTGCGCGCGCTGGAACATGCGGGCGTCGACGTCATCTCGGGCGACTGGGAGGGGCGCCGCCGCAAGGACCGGCGCACCGTCGCCGTACTCGCACCCACCAACAAGGCGGCAAGCGTGCTGCGCAGCCGAGGCGTGCCGGCGACCACGATCCACCGCATCCTCTACACCCCCGTCTACGACCCCGAGTTCGAGAAGGTCGCCGAATGGCTGGCCGGCAACGGCGAGCGCCCCGAAATCGAGGCCTTGACAGACGCGGCCATGGACCGCGCCAAGGCGGTCTACGAGGCCACGAAATCGGTGCCGGCCGCGCTCGCCTCGGCGGGCTTGCGCGGCTCGGATTTCATCACCGGCTGGAAACGGCGGGAAGATCCGCTCGACATCGGGCTCGTCGATGAATCCTCGATGCTCGACGACAGGCAGTACGAGGACCTGCGCGAGATCTTTCCCTTCCTCCTGCTGTTCGGCGACCCCGCGCAGCTGGCACCGGTGAACCAGTCGGGCCAGATGGTCTTCGACAGGATCAAGGGCGAGAACCGGCTCGACCTGGCCCGCATTCACAGGCAGGATGCCGACAACCCGATCCTCGACCTCGCCCATGCGCTCGGCGACCCCGACCTGGGCTTCGAACGGTTCGAACGCATGGTCGAAGAGGCCGCCCGGCGCGACGACCGCGTGCGGATCGCCCCCCGTGTCGACAGCGACCTGATGGCCCGCAGCCCCGTGCTGGTCTGGCGCAATGCCACGCGCATCCGCCTGATCACGGCGTTTCGCGCGGCCCATGGCGCCCCCGAGGACGCGCTCATCCCCGGCGAGCCGCTGATCTGCGACGGGATCGAACTTCCGCTCAAGCACCGCAAGCGGCGCATCGACCTCGAGGCGCGCGGCCTGATCAAGGGCGCGCCGGTGATCTACCTCGGCCCCGGCTCGCGCCCCGGTTTCTCGCGGCTCCACGTCATCGGCGCCGAGACCCCGCGCTTCTCGGCGGCCTCGATCGTGAAGATCGAGAAACCGGACGAGGAGGAACCCTTCATCCCCTATGCCGCCCGGATGGGCGCGGCCTTCCTGCACGGCGCGGCGGTGACGATCCACAAGGCGCAAGGCAGCCAATGGCCCGAGGTACAGGTCTTCGCCCCCGATCTCTACGCCGCCTCGCGCGCGGGTCGGATGGAGGCGGGACAGGCGCTGTGGAAGCGCCTCGCCTACGTGGCGATCACGCGGGCCGAGGAGCGGCTGATCTGGGTCACGCGTTATGCGCTGGCCCGACCGAAAGTGCCGCTCGGCATCACCGACCTGCCCGACCCGGCGGCCCCCCTTTCCCTCGAAGCGGAGGACACATGACAAGAACCATGATCGTGACCGGTGCCAGCGCCGGCATCGGCGAGGCCGTGGCCCGCGAGATGCTCGAGGCGGGCTGGACCGTGGGCCTCGTCGCGCGCCGGGCCGATCGGCTCGAGGCGCTGGCCGACACCTATGGCGCGACCGCCGTGCCCCTGCCGCTCGATGTGACCGATGCCGATGCGGTGCAGGTGGCCTTCCACGATTTCGCCGAAGCCCACGGGCGGCTCGATTGCCTCTTCAACAACGCGGGCATCTTCACGCCCACCGCGCCGCTGGACGAGATCGCCATCGACGACTGGCGCCGCGCGGTCGACGTGAACCTGACCGGCATGTTCCTGTGCGCGCGCATGGCCTTCCGGATCATGCGGCGGCAGGACCCGCAGGGCGGGCGGATCATCATGAACGGCTCGATCTCGGCCCATGTGCCGCGCGCTGGCGCCGCGCCCTACACGGCGACAAAGCACGCGATCACCGGCCTCACGCGGCAGATCGCGCTCGACGGGCGGCCCTTCGACATCGCCTGCGGACAGATCGACATCGGCAACGCCGAAACTGACCTCCTGCGCGATGCCGCCCACCTGGCGATGGAGCACGGCGACCCTCCGCCCGAGGTGATGGACGTGGCCCATGTGGCGACCTCGGTCCGGCACATGGCCGGGCTGCCGCTTTCGGCCAACATCCTTTTTCAGACGATCATGGCGACGAAGATGCCCTATGTGGGGCGCGGCTGAACCTTTTCATCCTGGCCAATACACCTCCGGGTGAGGCCGGGGGACGGGCGCGGAGCCCCCGAATTTTCGTAAGAAAATTCACACCGCGCCGCGTCAGCGGCGCGCTCCCTTCCCTCCGGTTTTCTCCGAAAACCGCCGCGTCACGACCGGATGTAGCGGAACACCGCCGAGGCAAGCCAGCCCGCCGCGATGGCGATGGCGAGTGACAGGATTCCGTAGACCAGTGGCCGATCATGGGCGAGCGAGAAGATCAGGCGCTCGAGGCCGACCTTCCTGACCGGGATGGCCTGTTCGAACACGTCCACCACCTCACCGCCGCGGGTGAGGAAGATCCGCGTCAGGTAATCCCCCTCGGTCAGGTTGGCAGGCAGACGAACGCCGGTATCGAAGAGCGTCTGTTCCCGAAACCGCACCGCGCCCTCGTTCAGCTGGTAGGCCGTGGTATCGCTGCGAATGCGGATCAGCGCCTCGGTGAAGGCCTCCTGGTCCGCGATGCCGGTGCCCACCGCCCGGATCGCCCGGGGCACCGACACGCGGTGCCGCAGGTCCTCTGTCTGGGTCAGCACCTCTTGCAGCGGCCCCGAGGTCGAAACGGCGTAGAAGGTCGGTGCGGCGTCGATCTCGGAGGCGTCGGTGTTCACCCAGATGCCGAAGCGGCGATCCTTGCGACGGACGGTGACCGGGCGGCTCGGCCCCTCGACCGTGACGATGACCTCCATCGGCCCGGTGCCGGGCGGCGGCGCCTCGCGGCGGACCGCCCCGAAGATCAGGATCTCGGACCCGTCGAAATTCGTGGTGATCGAGATCTCTTCCTGGCTGAGACCCGCCACCACCGTTTCCGCCCCGGCCGGAAGGGCGAAGGCGAGGACCGCAAGGGCTGCCAGAGCCCGCCTCAATGCCCCGCCCTCGCGTCGGAGATGGAATACAGCTCATGCGGCATCACCAGCAGGTCGAAGGCCAGCTTCCCGCAGACGGCCAGCACCATGAGCGACAGCAGGATGCGCAGTTGCTCGGCCTTGAGCTTCACACCGATCCGCGTTCCGATCTGCGCGCCGATCACGCCGCCGACCAGGAGGAGGACCGCAAGCACCATGTCGACCGTATAGTTCGTCGTCGCATGCATCAGCGTGGCGAAACCGGTGACGAAGATGATCTGGAAAAGCGACGTTCCGACAACGACCTTGGTGGGCATCCCCAGGAGGTAGATCATCGCGGGCACCATGATGAAGCCGCCGCCAACGCCCATGATCGCGGCGAGGATACCGACGAACAACCCGACGAGCAGCGGCGGGATGACCGAGATGTACAGCCCCGAGGTGCGGAAGCGCATCTTGAAGGGAAGGGCATGGATCCACGTCCGCTGCTTGCGCGCGGCCGCCGGCGCGCCGCCCGGCGTGGCGCGGGCACGGCGGATGGCGTTCAGGCTTTCGAGGAACATCAACGCGCCGATGATCCCCAGGAACACGACGTAGCACAGCCTGACGAGCAGATCGACCTGGCCGATCGCAGTCAGCGCCGCAAACACCTGCACGCCCGCCGCGGCACCGATGAGGCCCCCGATCAGCAGCACCGTGCCCATCTTCAGATCCACGGTTTTCCGCTTGAGATGTGCGAGCACCCCGGAGAAGGACGAGGCGACGATCTGGTTCGCCTCGGTCGCCACGGCGACGGCGGGCGGTATGCCGATGAAGAAGAGAAGCGGGGTCATGAGGAAGCCGCCCCCGACCCCGAACATGCCCGACAGGATGCCCACGAGCCCGCCAAGACCGAGCAGCAGGAACGCATTCACGCTGACCTCGGCGATGGGCAGGTAGATTTGCATGGGTGCGGGCCAAATCCTTGCTGTGCACCAGCAATAGCGCGCCCCGGGCGGCAAGGCCAGCGGTCAGCCGCGCCGCCCGGCTGCGACGGATCGGAACAGCCGGGCGGCGGAGCGTGTCAGATGACGACCACGTCCAGCGGCGGGAAGCCGTTGAAGCCCACCGAGGCATAGGACGAGGTATAGGCTCCGCAGTTCCGGATCAGGATGCGGTCGCCCGACTTGAGCGCCAGCGGAAGCGCCACGGGACGCTTTTCATACAGCACGTCCGCGCTGTCGCAGGAGGGGCCCGCCAGGATGCAGGGACCGGTCGCCTCGCCGTCATGGGGCGTGACGAACTGGTAGCGGATCGCCTCGTCCATCGTTTCGGCCAGCCCCGAGAACTTGCCGATGTCCAGATAGACCCAGCGGTGCAGGTCGTCTTCCGACTTGCGGGCGACCAGCAGAACCTCGGCGGCGATCATTCCGGCCTCGGCCACCATCCCGCGGCCCGGCTCGGCCATGATGCGGATATCCTCGGGGAAGCGGGCGGTGACCAGCTCCATCACCGCGGCGGCATAGGCCGTCGGGTGCGGGATCGCGTCGCCGTAGAAGGCGGGGAAGCCGCCGCCGATGTTGAGGAGGTCGAGATCGAAGCCAGCCTCTTCGGCCGCGTGCCAGACGGCGGCAACCTGGTCGAGCGTCGAGGCCCACATCTGCGGGTCGCGGGTCTGAGAGCCGACGTGGAAGCTGAGACCGGCAGGGCGCAGGCCAAGCTCGCGCGCCTGCGCCATCAGGGCGAGGGCGGTGTCGCGGGTGGTGCCGAACTTGCGCGTCAGCGGCCAGTCGGCGCCCGACGCCTCGACCAGCAGGCGGATGTAGACCTCGGCGCCGGGCGCATGCTCGGCGATCTTGGCGATCTCCTCGGCGGCGTCGGCGGCGAACAGCGTGATGCCCGCGCGATGCGCGAAGGCTATGTCCGACGCGCGCTTCACGGTGTTGCCGAAGGAAATCGTCTCGGGGTGTGCGCCATGCGACAGGCACAGTTCGATCTCGCCGCGCGAGGCGGCGTCGAAGTGGCTGCCGAGATCGACCAGCCGGTCGATGATCGCGTCGGCGGGGTTCGCCTTGACGGCGTAATGGATCGTGGCGTGGCCGAGACCCGAGGCGAGCGCACGATACTGCTGCTCGACGCGGTCGATGTCGATCACCAGCGTCGGGCGCTCGAAGGTATGGGCTGCGATGAAGCCTTCGAGGCGGGCGGATGCGACGGGAATAGAGGCCGAGAAATCGGCAATCGTAGCGTTCATGGTCATCTCCGACAGACCGGGGGCCAGGGGCCCCGCAACTTCCAAGGGAGACGTTACCGTCGCTACGTAACTGCGATGGTTATCCCGGGGAGGATCCCCGACTTACCACCCGTGACAGAGGCGCGTGCGTTGGCGTCTTGCGGCGGGCATATGGGGCTTTGCACGAGTCGGTGCAAGAGGAATTTTGTCCCGTCGCGGCAGCGCTGTCCGCTCCTGTCCGGCTGTTGCGGTGACGCAACGGCAGGGACGGGCGGCGCAGTCAGTCGGAGGCGGGTTTCGCCGACCCCTCCGGGACCGCGGAGGCTTTGGCCGAGCCGCCGAACCATGGGCGGCGCGGCCCCTCTTGCGGGGGGCCGTACCAATCCTCGTTCCGGGTCATGTACATGGTCAGACCCAGCGCGAGGAAGGCGAGCGTCGAGCCCGCGAGAAGCGCGTAATCGGCCGAGCGCAGGATCAGGTAGAGCACCCCGTAGGTCACCGCGAGCATGAGGGCGAGCACGCCGGTGCGCTTGCCGAGCTTCAGCCCCAGCGCGCCGAACATGGTGAGAAGAAGCGTCGTCGCCCCCGCCGAGAGCGCGTAAGCCGCGCCGAAGCCCACCTGCTCGGCGTAGGACACCATGAGGAGGACGAAAACCGACTGCGCCAGCCCGATCAGGATGTACTGGACGGGGTGCGTGGGCTTGCCCGTGCGCCCTTCGAGAAGCAGGACCGTCAGGAAGGTCAGCGCGATGAAAAGGATGCCGTAGCGCGCGGCACGGAAGGCCTGCTGGTAGAAGTCGTTGGGCTGGAAGTAGCGCACGCCGAAGGCCGATTGCTGCCGTGCGATGCCGTCGTAATCCTCGCGCGCGGCCTGCGGCAGGGGGCGGGCCAGATGCGGGATGGTCCAGCTGGCAGTGAAGCCCAGGTCGGTGATCTCGGACGCATCGGGGAGGAAGGCCCCGAAGAAGCTGGGGTGTGGCCAGTCGCTCGTCATCGTGACATGGCTTGCGCGGCCCATCGGCGTCGCGCTGAGCTCGGATGCGCCGTTGAAGCCGAGGGACAGCGTGTAGACCCCGCCGCCCCGTGGATCGCCGAGCGCCGCGGTGACGCCCGCGATGCCATCGGCGCGCGGCTCGAGCGGCAGGACCTCGCCGTCGCGCGTGAGCCGCGTCTCGCCGCGCAGCGCGCGGTTCTCGGAGACGGTGACGCGCAGGCTGGCCTGGTCCCAGAGCAGGCGCTCGCCCTCGGCCAGGAGCCCCGTGGCGGCATCCGTGTCGAAGTCGAACCGGGCCCGGGCCGTACCGGTGTAGACCGGCACGTCGAAGATGCCGCGGCTGCGCGTCTCGGTCCGCGTGGCGATGTCGAGATCGAAGGTTACCGGCAGTAGGTGGACCGGGGCCTTGGGGCGGATCTCGGTCCGGCTGCGGTTTTCCTGCCGGGTGTCGCCGGTCTGGGGATCGGTGACGGCGACGGTCTCGGAATAGCTTACAGGGCCTTCGACCGGGATGATGAGGACGGGACCGGAGAGAAGCTGGCTTCCGCCCCATTCGCGGCCGACCTCGCGGATCGTCTCGCGGCTGAACTGGGCGCGGTCGTCGATCACGGCCGAAACGAAGAAGAGCGGGATGAACATCAGGAGGGCGAGAAGCCCGACGATGAGAAACCGGGTGCCGATGGCGCGCATGGCCTGTCCTGTCTGCCGTCACATGCGGGGCAGCCTGCGGCGATCGGGCGACGGGCACAAGGTAGGAAAACCGGAGCCTTGCGACGCTCCCGGTGGCGCGGCGCGCGCGCGCCGCGGGCGCCGGTGGCACCCCGTTCCGGGGTGCGGTGGGCTCCGGCGGGGGACCGTCGCGCAGGCGGAGGGCGCGTTCCCGAAGTGGGGGCTCCGCCCCCGTCGCGTGCCGCGACTCCCCCGCCATATTTGGGGAATGGAGAGGATGGGGGTCAGGCGCTCTCGCCCGCCGTCTTGCCCGAGAAGATGCAGCCGCCGAGGAAGGTGCCCTCGAGCGCGTTGTAGCCGTGATAGCCTCCGCCGCCGAACCCCGCCGCCTCGCCCACGGCGTAGAGACCGGGGAAGGTGGCGCCATCTGGGCGCAGGACGCGGGACGAGAGGTCGGTGTGAAGTCCGCCCAGCGACTTCCGGGTCAGGACGTTGAGGCGCACGGCGATGAGCGGCCCCTTTGCCGGGTCGAGCAGGCGGTGGGGTTTCGCCGTTCGGATCAGCCGGTCGCCGAGGTAGTGCCGCGCGGCGTGGATGGCCGTGACCTGCGCATCCTCGGGTCCGCCGCCGATGGCGGCATCCCGCGTCTCGATTTGCGCGCGGATATGGGCCGGGTCGAGCGGAATGTCCGGGGTCAGGGCGCGCATGCCGGACACGAGGGTATCGAGATCGGGCGCGACGACGAAGTCGGCACCTTTCTCCTTGAAGGCCTCGACTGCGCGGGTCGCCCCCTTGCCCAGCCGTTCACGCAGGACCGCCAGCCATTTGCCCGAGGTGAGGTCGGGGTTCTGCTCGCTGCCCGACAGGGCGAATTCCTTTTCGATGATCGACTGGGTCAGGATGAACCAGCTGTGCGCGTGCCCGGTGGAGAGGATGCGCTTCAGCGTGCCGAGCGTATCGAAGCCGGGGAAGAACGGGGCCTGCATCCGGTCGCCCCTGGCGTCGAGCCAGAGCGAGGAGGGACCGGGCAGGATGCGGATGCCATGGTTGGGCCAGATCGGATCCCAGTTCTGCAGCCCTTCGCAATAGTGCCACATCCGGTCGCGGTTGATGATCTGCGCGCCCGCGACCTCTGCGGTCGCCAGCATCGCGCCGTCCACGTAGTCCGGTACGCCCGAGACCATGCGGGCGGGCGCCGGGCCGAGGCGGGCCTCGGGCCAGGCGGCGCGGACAAGCGCGTGGTTGCCGCCGATGCCGCCCGACGCGATCACGACCGTCTCGGCCCTTGCAGTGAACCGGCCCATGACGGTGCGGTTCGTGCTGGCGCCGACAGGGGCCAGGTCGTCGGCGAGGATCTCGCCCTCGACCCCGGTGACCATCCCACCCTCCACCGTCAGCGCCGTGACACGGCGGCGGAAGGCGAGCGTGATCTTGGGATGCGCCTGGACGCGGGCGGCATAGGGTTCGACCACCCCGGTGCCGGTGCCCCAGGTGATGTGGAAGCGCGGGACGCTGTTGCCGTGGCCCTCGGGCGCATAGCGCCGTTCGGCCCAGCCGACGACGGGGAACCAGCGCATCCCGAGGCCGTGGAGGTAGCTGCGCATCGGGCCGGCGGCGAAATCGAGATAGGCCCCGGCCCAAGCCCGCGGGTTGGCGTCCTCGGGCCGGTCGAACCCGGCCGAGCCGAGCCAGTCGCGCGCGGCGAGGTCACGGCTGTCGGCGATGCGGAGCCGGCGTTGTTCGGGCGTATCGACCATGAAAAGGCCGCCGAGGCTCCACCATGCCTGCCCACCGATGGATTGCGGTCCTTCCTGGTCGATCACCATCACGCGCCGCCCGCGCTCGGCCGCGTGCCAGGCCGCGACGAGGCCCGACAGGCCTGCGCCGATCACGATGACATCCGCCTTGTCCATGTGCCGCGCCCGTCCTCGCCCGGACGCTAGCAGGACGGAAGGTGGACTGTCGCGCCGAACCCTGCGTCAGGCGCGGCTTCCTGCACAGGCTCGGTGCGCGGGCAGGGGACGACAGGTGCCGCGGCATCGGTCATGTTCTTCCGCAAAGGAGACCAATGCCATGACGCAGACCTATATCGCCCCCGCGGGCACCCGCATCGGCCATGTTCACCTCAAGGTGTCCGACCTCGAGCGATCCATCGCCTTCTACCGCGACGTGATCGGGCTGGAGGTCATGCAGCGCTACGGGGCGCAGGCCGCGTTCCTGTCCGCGGGCGGGTATCACCACCATCTCGGGCTCAACACCTGGGAGAGCGCGGGCGGGCCGCGACCGCCACGGAACGCGGTGGGTCTCTACCACACGGCGTTTCTCTACCCCGACCGCGAGGGGCTTGCACGGGCCTTCCGCCGCGCGGTCGAGGCCGGGGTCGAGATCGAGGGCGCGGCCGATCACGGCGTCTCCGAGGCGATCTATTTCAGCGATCCCGACGGCAACGGCATCGAGCTTTACCGCGACCGCGCACCCGAGGACTGGCCGCGGGATGCGGAGGGGCAATTGCAGATGGTGAACGCGCGGCTGAACCTCGATGCCCTGCTCGAGATGGCCTGACGTCTTTTGTGCGAAATTGCACAGATTTGACGACACTATCGGATTTGACTTGTGCGGATGCAGGGGTATATAGCCGTGACACGACCTTCGATCACGGATCAAGGACCGTTCCATGCAGACCAAACCTTACCAACGGGCATCACGCCCGACCGGCCGCATTCTCGCCGGCAAAGACGGCAAGCCGGCGGCACGCTCCCGTCCGGACCCTGGCGCAAGCCATGGGCGCGCCACACCGCGGGCGGCCTCGGTACGGCGCGGCGGCACCCAGATGCAGGCGCAAACCGGCGCCTCCATGACCTACCAGCTGGGGTTCGCCTCTGGACCTTCCAGCTGATCTGCCCTTACGCTCTTCCCTGTCCAACCGGGGGAGAGCGCGATGGCGGTCGGCACCAACATCAAGACCTATTTCGAAGGCAGCTGGCATGATGGCGACGTGCCGATCATGGGGGCCGCCGCGCATGGCGCATGGCAAGGCACGACCGTCTTCGACGGGGCGCGCCATATCGACGGCCTCGCCCCCGACCTCCGGGCGCATTGCGACCGCGTGGTGCGGTCCGCCCATGCCCTCATGCTGCATCCCGACAAGACGGGAGAAGAGATCTTCGAGATCGCCTGGGAGGGGTTGAAGCGCTATCCCAGGGAAACGCCGGTCTACGTGCGCCCGATGTTCTGGGGCATCGACGGCGGCGCATATGGCATCATTCCCGCCGACAGCCCCGCGGGCTTCGCGGTCTGCCTGGAAGAGGTGCCGATCGCCCCGCCAGAGGCCGCCGTGCGCCTGACCACGACGCAATTCCACCGCCCGGTGCTGACTGACAACGTCTGCAACGCCAAGGCGGGTTGTCTTTATCCCAACAACGCCCGGATGCTGGCCGAGGCCATGCGCAAGGGCTACGACAACGCGCTGGTCTGCGACGCGATGGGCAACGTGGCCGAAACCGCAACGGCCAACGTGTTCATGGTGCGCGACGGCGTCGTCTTCACGCCGATCCCGAACGGGACCTTCCTGAACGGGATCACGCGGCAGCGACACATGAAGAACCTGCGCGCCGACGGGATGGAGGTGGTCGAGACCGTGCTGGGTTTCGACGACTTCCGCGCGGCGGACGAGGTCTTCATGTCGGGCAACCTCAACAAGGTGACGCCGGTCGTGGAGTTCGACGGCACGCATTACCAGCACGGGCCGGTCACCAAGCGGGTGCGCGAGCTGTACTGGGACTGGGCGGCCAGCGACGCGGCCTGATCGCCGAGCCGGTGGACAGGTCGGGCGGCGCAGGTCATGCTGACCGCCGAAGAGGGACCCTCCGATGCGCAAGTTTCTGGTCGTGCTGGACGACACCCGCGAATGCCTGAACGCGATGCGTTTCGCCGCCATGCGCGCGGCCAACACGCAGGGCGGGGTGGAGATCCTGTCCGTGATCCCGCCCGACGAGTTCAACCACTGGATCGGCGTCGGCGAGGTGATGCGCGCCGAGGCCCGCGAACGGATCGAGGCGCATTTCAACGTCTTCGCCAAGTGGATGCGCGACCGGCAGAACGTCGACCCGACGCTGGTGATCCGCGAGGGGGAGCCGGTGGACGAAATCCTCGCCCATATCCGCGCCACGCCCGCGATCGGGGTGCTGGTTCTGGGGGCCGGATCGGGCAAGGGCGGACCCGGGCCCTTGGTGACGGCCATGGTCAAGCAGGCGGGCACCCTGCCGGTGCCGATCACGATCGTGCCGGTGGAACTGTCCAAGGAACAGCTCGAAGAGATCACCTGAGGGGTGCAGGCGATGCCCATGCCCTGGACCTATCGCCATGGCGAGAAAGAGTGGCGCCGGTTCCTCGGCGATATCCGCGCGGTGATGGGAACGCCATCCGACAACGTCGCCTACACCACGGCCGAGGGCACCTTTCGCGCCTTTCGGGCAAGGCTGACGGTCGAGGAGGTGGCGCGCTTCGCGCAGGTCCTGCCGGCCATGCCCCGGGCGCTCTTCATCGAAGGCTGGCGACCCGCGCCGCGCCTGCCCTGGGTGGGTCAAGCGGCCTACCTCGTCGAGATCAAGGCGCTGCGCGCCGATCACAACTTCGCCACCGACCGGGCGCTCGAGGCCGTCTCGGTCGCGCTGAACAGGGCGGTCGGGCCCGAGCGTCTGGGCCGTGCACTGGCCGCGATCGGACCCGGGGCCGAAGCCTTCTGGGCGCTGGAGGGGTATGCGCCGGAAAGCCTCGCCGCGCATGGATTCTGAGGCGGGCAATAGTTTAGAACGGTTCCAAATCTTGACTCTGCGCGCGCCGCGCCGCATATCTGACGAAACCGATAAGGAATGCGCCCCATGTTCATCCAGACCGAATCCACCCCGAACCCGGCCACGCTGAAATTCCTGCCCGGCCAGACCGTGCTGGAGATGGGGACGGCCGATTTCCCCAGCGCCGAGGCGGCACAGAAATCGCCGCTGGCCGCCCGCATCTTCGCGGTCGAGGGGGTTTCGGGCGTCTTCTTCGGCAGCGATTTCGTCACCGTGACCAAGGGCGACGCCGTGGCATGGGAGCATGTGAAGCCCGCCATCCTCGGTGCGATCATGGAGCATTTCCAGTCCGGCGCGCCCGTGATGGAGGGTGAGGGCGGCGGCACCGGCGGCCATGCCGAGCATGACGGCGAGGACGCCGAGATCGTCGGCCAGATCAAGACGCTGCTCGACACCCGCGTGCGCCCTGCCGTGGCCCAGGATGGCGGCGACATCACCTTCCACGGCTTCGACCGCGGCGTGGTCTACCTGCACATGCAAGGCGCCTGCGCCGGGTGCCCCTCGTCCACGCTGACGCTGAAGATGGGGATCGAGAACCTGTTGCGCCACTACATCCCCGAAGTGCTCGAGGTGCGCCCTGTCAACGTCTGAGCCATTGATCCTGGCCTTCGACACATCGGCCGCGCATTGCGCGGCCGCTTTGCTGTCGGGCGACCGGGTGCTGGCCGCGGCCCATGAGGACATGGGCAAGGGACAGGCCGAGAGGCTGATGCCCCTGATCGCCGAGGTGGTCGCCGCCGGTGGTGCCACGCTCTCGGATCTCGACGCCATCGGGGTGGGCGTGGGCCCCGGCAACTTCACCGGCATCCGCATTTCCGTTTCGGCAGCGCGCGGCCTTGCGCTGGCGCTTGGCATCCCCGCGGTGGGCGTCGGCACCCTCGAGGCGCGGGCCGAGGGCCTGCCGCGCCCGCTGACCGTCATCGACGACGCGCGCCGGGGCGAGGTCTATGCCCAGGCGTTCGACGATGCCGAGCCGGAGGGGCCGATGCTACTGGACGCGGGCGAGATCGGGCTGGTTCTGTCGACCGACGCCGTCACCGGAACGGCTGCCGAGGCGGTGCCGGGCAGCGCGGTCCTGCCCCCTGCCCTGCCGCTGGCCGAGGCCATTGCCCGCATCGCCGCGAGGCGCTACCACGACCCGACCCTTCCGCGGCCTGCGCCCCTCTACATCCGTGCCGCCGATGCCGCGCCCTCGCGTGAGCGGGGTCCGGCGATTCTCTCGTCATGACGCCCGCGCGCATGGCGGCGATCCACGCCGCCGCCTTTGCCGACAAGGGACAGGTCTGGACCGAGGCCGAGATCGCCGCGCTGCGTGCGCAGGCAACAACGGATTTCGTTGCGACGGGAAACGACGGGTTCGTGCTGCTCCGGATCATCCCGCCGGAGGCGGAGATCCTGACGCTGGCCGTCGATCCGGCCGCGCAGCGCAGGGGCCTGGGGGTGATCCTCGTCGATGTCGCGGCGGCGCTTGTCGCAGGACGGGGCGTCGAGACCCTCTTCCTCGAGGTGGCCGAGGACAATACCGCCGCCCGCGCGTTGTATCGCAAGACCGGGTTCACCGAGACCGGGCGGCGCAAGGGCTACTATCCGCGCCCCGATGCACCTGCCGCGGACGCGCTTGTCCTGTCGCGCGGGCTGTCCGCCGAAAAAACCGGCAAGGCCAGAAAAAGCTGACCTTGCGGCAACCGCTTGGCCGGTGACACAGGGCAGAATCCGGTTGACCCTTCCCGCGGCCTTGGCCCTTAATCGGCTTGGGGGATCGTATCCGATCTTTGCAGTCCATGCCGGGACCGCTGCCGGAAAAACGCGCGGCGGCCCGATCCAACCGGGAGAATACGCATGACCATGATGAAGAGCCTGATGGGCGCTGCCGCAGCCCTGGCACTCAGCGCCGGTGGCGCGCTGGCCGAGCCGGCGATCATTTTCGACCTCGGCGGCAAGTTCGACCGCTCGTTCAACGAAGCGGCCTTCAACGGCGCCGAGCGCTGGGCCGAGGAAACCGGCGGCTCCTACCGCGAGATCGAGCTGCAGTCGGACGCCCAGCGCGAGCAGGCGATGCGCCGCCTCGCCGAGGCGGGCGCGAACCCGATCGTGATGGCGGGCTTCAGCCAGGCGACGCCGCTGTCGGTGGTCGCGCCCGACTACCCCGACACCACCTTCGTCATCATCGACGGCGTGGTGGACGAGCCCAACGTGCGCTCGGTCATCTTCTCCGAGCATGAAGGCTCCTACCTCGTCGGCATGCTGGCCGCGATGGCGTCCGAGACCGGCACCGTCGGCTTCGTCGGCGGCATGGACATCCCGCTGATCTCGCGCTTCGCCTGCGGCTATGCGCAGGGCGTCGTCGCCGTGAACCCCGAGGCGACCGTGATCGCCAACATGACGGGCACCACCCCCGCCGCATGGAACGACCCGGTGCGCGGTGGCGAACTGACCCGCGGCCAGATCGCGCAAGGCGCGGACGTGGTTTACGCAGCTGCGGGCGGCACGGGCCTTGGCGTTCTGCAGGTCGCGGCCGACGAGGGCATCTTCTCGATCGGTGTGGACAGCAACCAGAACTACCTGCACCCGGGCTCGGTCCTGACCTCGATGCTCAAGCGCGTCGACGTGGCCGTCCATGACGCCTTTACCACCGGCCCCGAGGTCGAGACCGGCATCCACGTCTTCGGCCTGGCCGAGGAAGGCGTCGGCTACGCGCTCGACGAGTTCAACGCCGAACTGATCACCGAAGAGATGCAGGCCGCCGTCGATGCTGCCCGCGCCTCGATCATCGCGGGCGAGATCATGGTCCACAACTTCACCGAGGACGGCACCTGCCCCGTGCAGATGCAGTGACCACCTGAATTGAGACCTGCGCGGGCCGCGGTGCGAAAGCTGCCGCGGCCCGTCGCGCATCGGACCCCCGAGCCGAGGTTCACATGAGCACAACCGCCCCCGCCATCGAGCTGAAAGGCATCTCCAAGGCCTTCGGCCCCGTCCAGGCGAACAAGGACATCTCGATGTCCGTCGCGCGCGGCACGATCCACGGCATCGTGGGAGAGAACGGCGCTGGCAAGTCGACGCTGATGTCGATCCTCTACGGCTTCTACAAGGCCGACCGGGGCGAGATCTTCATCAACGGCAAGCCCACCCCCATTCCCGACAGCCAGGCCGCCATCCGCGCCGGCATCGGGATGGTCCACCAGCATTTCAAGCTGGTCGAGAATTTCACCGTGGTCGAAAACGTCATCCTCGGCGCCGAGGACGGCGCGATGCTGACCCCCTCGATCACCAAGGCGCGCAAGCTTCTGACCGAACTGTCCGAGGAATACGGGCTGAAGGTCGACCCCGACGCGATCATCGAAGACCTGAGCGTCGGCCACCAGCAGCGCGTCGAGATCCTGAAACAGCTCTACCGTCACGCCGATATCCTGATCCTCGACGAGCCCACGGGCGTGCTGACGCCCTCCGAGGCGGATCAGCTCTTCCGCATCCTCGAGCGGCTGAAGGAAGAGGGGAAGACGATCATCCTGATCACCCACAAGCTGCGCGAGATCATGGAGATCACCGATACCGTCAGCGTGATGCGCCGGGGCGAGATGACGAACACCGTCAGGACCGCCGATACCTCTCCCGCCGAACTGGCCGAGATGATGGTGGGCCGCAAGGTTCTGCTGCGCGTCGAAAAAGCGCCCGCCCAGCCCGGGGACGTGGTGCTGAAGGTCGACAACCTGCGCGTGGTCCGCGGCGGGGTCGAACGGCTCAAGGGCGTGTCGTTCCAGATCCGAGCGGGCGAGATCCTCGGCATCGCGGGCGTGGCGGGCAACGGGCAGACCGAGCTTCTGGAGGTGCTGGGCGGCATGATCCCGGCACAGGGCGGAACGGTCTTGCTGCATAACGACTCCATCGACCTGACCGGCAAGTATTCTGACGGCCAGTCGCGCCGCGCGCGCAGCATCGGCCACGTCCCCGAGGACCGGCAGGACGAGGGCCTCATCATGCCCTTCGAGGCCTGGGAAAACGTGGCCTTCGGCTACCACAAGGACCCGAAGTACAACTCGGGGATTCTGATGAACCACGCCGCGATCAAGGCCGATTGCGTGGACAAGATGGAACGCTACGACATCCGGCCTCCGAACCCGCGCCTGCCTGCGCGGAACTTCTCGGGCGGGAACCAGCAGAAGATCGTCGTCGCCCGCGAGATGGACCGCGCGCCTGACCTGCTCCTGGTCGGTCAACCAACGCGCGGCGTGGACATCGGCGCGATCGAGTTCATTCACAAGCAGATCATCGCCCTGCGCGACCAGGGCAAGGCGATCCTGCTGGTCTCGGTGGAGCTTGACGAGATCATGGGCCTGTCGGACCGCATCGCGGTCATGTTCGACGGCAAGCTGATGGGCGAGCGCCTGCCGTCCGAGACCAACGAGAATGAGCTGGGCCTGTTGATGGCCGGGGTAACCGAGGGGGCCGCCTGATGGACAAGATGCCGAAATGGGCCGACATCATCCTGATCCCCCTGATCAGCGTGGTTCTGGCGCTGGTGGTCTCGGGCCTTGTGGTCGCGCTGATCGGGGAAAGTCCATGGCGTGCGATGGAGGTGATGGTGCGCGGGGCCTTCGGGTCGGCCTATGGATGGGGCTATACGCTCTACTACGCCACCAACTTCATCTTCACCGGGCTTGCCGTCGCCGTGGCCTTCCACGCACGACTCTTCAACATCGGGGGTGAGGGGCAGGCTGCGATCGGCGGCCTGGGCGTCGCGATCATCCTTCTGAACGTGGCCTGGCCGCATTGGACCATCGCGCTTCTGGCCGCGATGCTCTTCTCGGCCGCTTTCGGTGCTGCCTGGGCCGCCGTGCCCGCCTACCTGCAGGCCAGGCGCGGCAGCCACATCGTGATCACCACGATCATGTTCAACTATATCGCCTCGGCGCTCCTGGTGTATCTGCTTGTCAACGTCTTCCGGGTCGAAGGGTCGATGGCCCCCGAAAGCGCCCGCTTCGCCGAGACCGTGCACCTGCCCAACGCGGCGAGCTTCGCAAGCTTTCTTGGCTTCCGCGGGTCCACGCCGCTCAATTTCGCCTTCTTCCTTGCCATCATCGCCTGTGTGGGCGTCTGGCTCCTGATCTGGAAGACGCGGCTCGGCTACGAGATCCGGGCCTTCGGCCATTCGCAGACAGCGGCTGTCTACGCCGGGATCAACCCCACGAAGATCATCATGATCACGATGCTCATCTCGGGCGGCCTGGCCGGAATGATGGCGATCAACGTCGTCATGGGCGAGGCCGAACGCCTGGTTCTCGATTTCGTCGAGGGTGCCGGTTTCGTCGGCATCGCGGTGGCGCTGATGGGCCGGTCGCACCCGGTGGGCGTGGTGCTGGCAGCCCTCCTCTTCGGGGCGCTCTACCAGGGCGGAGCCGAATTGCAGTTCGAGATGCCCGCGATCAGCCGCGAAATGGTCGTCGTAATCCAGGCGCTCGTGATCCTCTTTACCGGGGCACTCGACAACATGGTGCGCATGCCCATGGAAAGCCTGTTCCTGTCGCTGAGGCGCCGCCGCGAGGCGGGCCAGGCGCAAAGCCCGGCGGAGTGAGACCATGGATTTCCTGACCGTCCTCCAGATCCTCGACTCGACCGTCCGGCTGGCAACGCCGCTTCTCCTGGCCTGCCTCGCGGGCCTCTGGTCGGAACGCGCGGGGATCTTCGACATCGGGCTCGAGGGCAAGATGCTTGCCGCGGCCTTCTTCTCGGCGGCCATCGCCTTCACCTCCGGTTCGGTCTGGATCGGCCTCATGGCCGGGATCGCTGCCTCGATGGTGCTGGCTGCGTTGCACGGTGCGGCCTCGATCACCTTCCGGGGCAACCAGCTGATCTCGGGCGTCGCCATCAACTTCCTCGCGGCGGGCCTGACGGTGGTTATCGCGCAAACCTGGTTCCAGCAGGGCGGACGCACTCCGCAACTGCCGGCGGACTCGCGCTTCGCCAATATCGAGCTGCCGGGGGCCGCCACGCGCATCCGCGACATCGCCCAGCAGGGCCCGCTGGGGCAGATCTATTCCGAGCTGATTTCGGGGCATTCCATCATCGTCTACGCCGCCCTTCTGATCGTGCCGCTGACGTGGTGGGCGCTCTACCGCACGCGCTTCGGCCTGCGGCTGCGCGCCGTGGGCGAGAACCCCGCCGCCGTGGATACGGCGGGCGTGTCGGTCGTGGGACTGCGCTACGCGGCGGTGCTGATCTGCGGGGTGCTCTGCGGTCTGGCCGGCGCCTACCTCGCCACGGCGCTCAACGCGGGCTTCGTCAAGGACATGAGTGCAGGGCGCGGCTTCATCGCGCTGGCCGCGCTGATCTTCGCCAAGTGGCGGCCATGGTACGCGCTGTCGGCCTGCCTGCTCTTCGGCTTCTTCGATGCGGTGGGCAACCGGTTCCAGAACATCCAGCTGGGCGAACTGGTCGTCCCCGTGCAATTCATGCAGGCCCTGCCATACATCCTTGTCGTCATCGTGCTTGCGGGCCTCGTGGGCAAGGCCATTCCGCCGCGCGCAGGGGGGGAGCCCTATGTCAAGGAACGCTGAAGACCTCGCCGCACTCATCCGCGACCGTGCCGGCGCAGAGCCGCCCGCCTATGGTCTCGTCCTGGGCTCGGGCCTTGGCCATATCGCCGACGAGGTCGAGGGGGTCGCCATCGACTACGCCGACCTGCCGGGGTTTCCCCATGCGGGCGTGTCGGGGCACAATCCCAAGCTCGTGATCGGCGAGCTGGAGGGCACGCGCGTCGCCGTGTTCGGCGGGCGCGCGCATTACTACGAGAGCGGCCGGGGCGACGCGATGCGCCTGCCGCTCGAGGTGCTGAAGGCGCTGGGGGGCGAGCGGCTGATCCTGACGAACGCGGCGGGCTCGATGCATCCCGACCTCGATCCGGGCGACCTGATGCTTCTGTCCGATCACATCAATTTCTCGGGCCTGAACCCGCTGATCGGCGAGAAGACCGACGCGCGCTTCGTCCCGATGACCGACGCGCATGACCCCACGATGCGCGCGGCCCTGAAAGCCGCCGCCGGGGCCGAGGGCATCCCGCTGATGGAAGGCGTCTACGCCTGGTATTCCGGCCCCTCCTTCGAGACGCCGGCCGAGATCCGCGCGATCCGCACGCTGGGCGCGGATGCGGTGGGCATGTCGACGGTGCCCGAGGTGATCCTCGCCCGCTTCCTGGGCCTGAAGGTGGCGGCGATCTCGACCATCACCAACAAGGCCGCAGGCCTGTCGGACGAGCAGATCAGCCACGAGCACACCAAGGCGATGGCGCCGCTTGGCGCAGCCAAGCTCGAACGTATCCTCAGGCGCCTGCTTCGGGGCTGAGCGCGCCGGAAAACTCGAGTTTTCCGGCGCGAAAAACTGCAGTTTTTCGATTGGCAAAACGCCCGTTTTGCGCGTCAGGCGAAAGCCGCTTTCAGCGCGATCTCGACCATGTCGGAAAAGCTCGACTGTCGGTCTTCCGACGGCAAGGCCTCGCCCGTGACCAGGTGGTCGGAGATCGTCAACACCGCCAGCGCCCGCCGTCCGTAGCGCGCGGCCAGCGTGTAAAGCTCGGCCGCTTCCATCTCGACGGCGAGAATGCCGTGGCGCATCATCTGCTCGTTGAGGTCGGGGCGCTCGTCGTAGAACACGTCCGACGAATAGATGCCGCCGACATGGGTCGTGATGGCCTTCGCTTGCGCAGCCGCATGGGCCGCCTGCAGCAGGCCGAAATCCGCACAGGGCGCATAATTCAACTCTCGGAACATGCCGCGCGACGGCGTCGAGAGTGTCGAAGACGTCATCGCCAGCACGATGTCGCGCAGCCTTACGGCGTCTTGCATGGCCCCGGCCGATCCGATGCGGATCAGCGTCTGCGCGCCGTAGTCTCGGATCAATTCATTGGCGTAGATCGACAGGCTGGGCATGCCCATGCCCGACCCGTGGATCGTGACGCGGTGGCCGCGCCACGTGCCGGTAAACCCGAGCATCCCGCGCACCTCGTTCACGCACACGGGGTTGTCCAGGAATGTCTCGGCCGCCCATTTCGCGCGGAGGGGATCGCCCGGCATCAGGACCGTTTCGGCGATCTCCCCCGGCCTCGCACCGATATGGACCGTCATGGCCTCAGATGGCCATGGACTCGAGCGATTTGCCCTTGGCGAGCGCGTCCTTCACCCAATTGGGTTGGCGACCGCGCCCGGTCCAGGTCTGGGAAGGATCACTCGGGTTGGCATATTTCGCCACGCCCTTGGACCCGGACTTGGCCGGTGCCTTGCCACCCAGAAGCTCTTCAAGCGTGAAGCCGTGCTCCTTGGCGGTCGCGCGGACCGCGGCCAATGCATCGGACTTGCGCTTTTTTTCGTATCCCTTGATCGCGGCTTCCACTTCTTTCTGGTAAGCCTGCAATTCACTGAGGCTCATTTTTTCGATGGCTTTGGCCATGATTTGCCGTCCCTTTGTTCAGTCGTAGCTCGGAATAGCCGGAAATCCCCGCCAAACGCAAGAATCTTCGGGAGGCGCTTATTTGCCAAAGGCAATAATGATATCTACTCCGCCGCGATCTGCTTCGGATCGGCCAGCGCAACGATATCCATCATGATCCGGTTCAATTCGAAATCCTTGGGCGTATAAACCCGCGCGACGCCGAAAGACTTGAGTTTCGCCGCATCCTCGTCGGGAATGATGCCGCCGACCATGACCGGAATGTGATCCATTCCCGACTCGCGCAGCCGGCGCATGACATCCTCGATCAGGGGCACATGGCTTCCCGACAGTATCGACAGGCCGATGACATGGGCATCTTCCGCCTTGGCCGCGGCAACGATTTCCTCGGGTGTCAGGCGAATGCCTTCGTAGGAAATGTCCATACCGCAATCCCGAGCCCGGAACGCAATCTGTTCCGCCCCGTTGGAATGGCCGTCGAGGCCGGGTTTGCCCACGAGGAACTTCAGGCGGCGGCCCAGCCGGTCGCTGACCCCATCGACCGCGGCGCGGATATCCTCCAGCCCCTCGGTCTTGTTGGAAACGGATTTCGACACGCCCGTCGGACCCCGGTACTCGCCGTGGACGGCACGCATGACGCCTGCCCATTCGCCCGTCGTGACGCCCGCCCTGGCCGCCGCGATCGAGGCGGGCATGACGTTGCGCCCTTCGGATGCAGCCGCCCGCAGATCGGCAAGCGCGGCCTTTACGGCACCGTCGTCCCGCTCGGCCCTCCAGGCTTCGAGACGTGCGATCTGGTCCTGTTCCACGGCGGGATCGACCACCATGATCCCGCCATCCTCGCCCATCAGCGGCGAGGGCTCCGAGGCCGTGTACTTGTTCACACCGACCACGACGGTCTCCCCACGCTCGATCCGGTTCACCCGGTCGGCGTTACTCTCGACCAGCCGCGATTTCATGTAGTCGATCGCTGCGATTGCTCCGCCCATCGAAGAAAGGTTCGCCAATTCCGCACGGGCACCCTCCTTCAATTCCTCGACCTTGGCATCCACCACCGGGTTTCCGTCGAAAAGATCGCCGTATTCGAGCAGGTCCGTCTCGTAAGCCATGATCTGCTGCATCCGCATCGACCATTGCTGGTCCCAGGGGCGAGGCAGGCCCAGCGCCTCGTTCCAGGCCGGCAATTGAACCGCGCGGGCACGGGCCTTTTTGGACAGTGTCACGGCCAGCATCTCGATCAGGATGCGATAGACGTTGTTTTCCGGCTGCTGCTCGGTCAGGCCAAGCGAATTGACCTGTACCCCGTAACGGAAGCGGCGGTATTTCGGGTCGGTCACGCCATAGCGGGTTTCACATATCTCGTCCCACAGATCGACGAAGGCGCGCATCTTGCACATCTCGGTGACGAAACGGATGCCGGCATTCACGAAAAACGAAATGCGGCCGACCAGCACCGGGAAATCCTCGGCCGGGACGCGCGGGCGCAATTCGTCGAGCACGGCAATCGCGGTGGCGAGCGCAAAGGCCAGTTCCTGCTCGGGCGTCGCTCCGGCCTCCTGCAGGTGATAGGAACACACGTTCATCGGGTTCCATTTCGGGACGTTCGAATAGCAGTACTCGGCCACGTCCGCGATCATGGCGAGGCTCGGCTTCGGCGGGCAGATATAGGTGCCGCGGCTGAGGTATTCCTTCATCAGGTCATTCTGCACCGTGCCCTGAAGCTGTGCGATATCCGCGCCCTGTTCCTCGGCCACCGCGATATAGAGCGCCAGAAGCCAGGGCGCCGTCGCGTTGATCGTCATCGAAGTGTTCATCTGCTCGAGCGGGATCTCGTCGAAGAGCGTCCGCATGTCGCCCAGGTGGCTGACCGGCACGCCGACCTTGCCCACTTCACCGCGCGCGAGCACATGGTCGCTGTCGTAGCCGGTCTGCGTCGGCAGGTCGAAGGCCACCGACAGGCCCGTCTGCCCCTTGGCAAGGTTCCCGCGGTAAAGCGCGTTGGAGGCCTTGGCCGTCGAGTGACCCGCGTAGGTGCGGATGAGCCAGGGTTTGTCACGCGTGGGGGCGGTCATGGGCGGGCTCCTTCAAGGCAGATGCGCATGCGTCTTGGCAATTTTATTCCGTTCGGTGGGGTATATGGACAATATTGTGTCCATGTCAATTCGCTGCGCCGCGGCAAAGCGGAGCATTCGGCCGCGCAACGTCACGTTTTTCGGAAGGTCATGACAAGGCCGCGGTCGCCGACATGCGCATGGTCCGCGCCCTCGTAGATCGGAATGTCGAAAAAGCGCAGCGGCGTGATCCGCCCGGACGCCTGCAACCCGGCAAGTGCCGAGCCGAATCCCATCTGGTCGAACACGTCCGGTTTCGTCCCGCAGACGAAGAGTGCCCCTTTTGCCGCCACGCGCAACAGCTCGGGCAGGGCCTCGGCCCCGACATGGCCATGGGTGAAGGTTCCGGCCGAGATCACGCCCGCATAGGTGCCGTCCGACACCGGAAGGCGCGAGGTCAGGTCGGCCTCGATCACCGCCCTGTAGAGTCCCTTGCGCGCCGCGACGGCCAGCATCTCGGGCGAGATGTCGAGCGCATCGGCGACAAGCCCGGCCAGGTGCGCCGCGACAAGGCCAGTTCCCGCACCGACGTCGAGCACCGGCGCATCCGCGCCCAACTCGCGGTAGATGCGGGCGATCTCGCGGGGGGCGACATAGCCGTAGGCCGTGCCGAACCCGTCGTCATAGGTCTCGGCCCAGTCGGCATAAAGCTTGCGGGCCCCCTCCGGCCCGTCGATGGCATAGGCAGTCTCGAGGTCGGTGTCGGGCATCGGCTGCTCCTGCAGGCAAGGACGTGGAATGGTCCCGCCCGCGACGCCCGGCTGTCAACCCGGTGCCGCCTTCCCTCTGGTCTCCGGAATTGCGCCGGTCTAGCCTCTGCCAATGGCGCGTTATCTCCTCATCCGGGCCCTCAGCCTCGGCCTCAGCCTCGTGGTGGCCAGCGTCGTGATCTTTGCCCTGATCGAGGTCATCCCGGGCGATCCTGCCAGCTTCATGATGGGGCTGAACGCAACCGACGAGAACCTCGCCGCCCTGCGTGCGGAGCTGGGCCTCGACGGCTCGGCGGTCGACCGCTACCTGGCCTGGATCGCGGGCATGCTGACGGGGGATTTCGGCATCTCCTACACCTACCGCGTGCCGGTGGCGGAGCTGGTGCTGGACCGTCTCTGGGTGTCGCTTCCGCTCGCCGTCTATGCCCTGACGCTCTCGACGCTCATCGCCTTTCCCATCGGCATCCTTGCCGCCGCGACGCGGGGCACGGCCACCGACTATGGCATCATGGGCGCCACCCAGCTGGGCATCGCCATCCCGAATTTCTGGTTCGCCATGCTGCTGGTCCTGTTCTTCGCCGTCACCCTGCGCTGGTTCTCGGCGGGCGGGTTTCCCGGCTGGGACGACCCGCTTGCCGCGCTCAAGGCGCTGACGCTGCCCGCCGTGGCACTGGCGCTGCCGCAGGCCTCGATCCTTGCGCGCGTCATGCGCTCTGCTCTGCTCGAGACGCTCGACCAGGATTACATCCGCACCGCGCGTGCCAAGGGGCTCAGCCGCGCGCAGGCGATCCGCCGCCACGCGCTGCGCAATGCGCTGATCCCGGTCCTGACGATCATCGGCCTGCAATTCTCCTTTCTCATCGCGGGCGCGATCATCATCGAGAACGTCTTCTTCCTGCCCGGCCTCGGGCGGCTGATCTTCCAGGGCATCACCCAGCGCGACCTGATCGTGGTGGAATCGGTCACCATGCTGCTGGTCTTCGCCGTGATCCTCGTGACCTTCCTTGTCGACCTTGCCTATGCGCTGGTCGACCCGAGGCTCAGACGCAGATGAGCCGTTTGCCCCCCGCCCTCCTGATCGGCGCGGCACTGTCGGGGATGTTCCTGATCGTGGCGCTGGTCTCGCTCGTCTGGATCCCGCATCCGATCACGGGCGTCTCCATCGCAACCCGGCTGCAACCGCCCTCCGGCGCGCATTGGCTGGGCACAGACCAGTTCGGCCGCGACATGCTGTCGATGCTGATGGTCGGCGCGCAGACCTCCATCGCGGTCGCGCTGATCGCGGTGGGCATCGGCGTGGCGCTCGGCGTGCCGCTGGGTCTGGCCGCCGCCGCCAACCGCGGCAGCCTGCTCGACGAGATCATCATGCGCGGCAACGACCTGATCTTTGCCTTCCCCAGCCTCGTGATCGCGATCCTGATCACTGCGCGCTACGGGCCGTCCGCGACCAATGCGATCCTTGCCATCGGGATCTTCAACATCCCCGTCTTCGCCCGCGTCGCCCGCGGCGGCGCGCTGTCGCTCTGGACGCTCGACTACATTCTCGCCGCCAGGACGGCGGGCAAGGGCAAGCTGAGGATCAGCGCCGAGCATATCCTGCCCAACCTCCTGAACCTGTTGATCGTGCAGGCCACGATCCAGTTCTCGCTCGGCATCCTCGCCGAGGCGGCGCTGTCCTATGTCGGCCTTGGCGCACAGCCGCCCACGCCCAGCTGGGGCCGGATGCTGGCCGAGGCGCAGACGATGATCTACACGCACCCGATGCTCGCCGTGCTGCCGGGCCTTGCCATCGTGCTGATGGTGCTGGGGCTGAACCTGATGGGCGACGGGCTGCGCGACGCGCTTGACCCGCGGCTGCGGCGGGGGCGCACATGATCGCGCTCGACCGCCTGTCGCTGTCGATCCACGGCACCTTGATCCTGCGCGAGGTGACGCTGGAGATCGCACCGGGCGAGATCTTCGGTCTTGTGGGAGAGTCGGGCTCGGGCAAGTCCATGACCGCGCTGGCGCTGATGGGCCTTCTGCCCCGCGGCGCACGGGCGACGGGCGCGGCGCGGCTGGACGGCACCGACCTGCTTGCCCTGTCCGAGCCCGAACTCTGCCGCCTGCGCGGCAACGACATCGCCATGATCTTCCAGGAGCCGATGACGGCCCTGAACCCCGTGCAGACCATCGGCGACCAGGTCGCCGAGACCCTGACGATCCACGGCAAAGCGAGCGGGGCCGAGGCGCGCCGCATCGCCCGCGACCGGCTCGACCGGGTGGGCCTGTCGCAGATCGCGCTCGACCGCTACCCGCACGAGTTGTCGGGCGGCCAGCGTCAGCGCGTTTGTATCGCAGCCGCCATCGCGCTGCACCCGCGCCTTCTGATCGCGGACGAGCCCACCACGGCGCTCGACGTGACGACGCAGGCCCAGATCCTCGACCTGCTGAAGGACCTCGTGGCCGAGGAGGGCATGTCGCTTCTCCTCATCACGCACGACCTTGCCGTGGTGGCCGACATGGCGGAGCGCATCGCGGTGATGCGGACCGGCGAGATCGTCGAAAGCGGCCCGACCGGGCAGGTGCTGGCCGAACGCCGCCACCCCTATACGCGCGCCCTCTTCGCGGCCTCGTCCCACGCGCCCGAGCGCACGGCCATCGGAGCGCTCCAACCGCTTCTGGCCGTCGAGACCGTGGTCCGCAGCTACCCCGGCCAGCGCCAGGGCTTCCGCCGCGGCCCGCCCGTGGAGGCGGTGAAGGGCGTCAGTTTCGAGCTTCACAAGGGCGAAAGCCTCGGGCTCGTGGGTGAAAGCGGCTGCGGCAAGTCCACGCTGACGCGCGCCATCCTCGGGCTCGACCCGGTTCAGGGGGGCGACATCCGGCTGTTCGGGCGCTCCATCGTGCCGGTCATGCCGCCCGATCTGCGCCCCGGCATCCAGGTCGTGTTCCAGGACCCTTACGGCAGCTTCAACCCCCGCTGGCGGGTCGATCGGCTGGTCGCCGAGCCCTTTCACCTCCTGCCCGACGCGCCCACGGGAGACGACCGCCGCGCTCGCGTGGCAGAGGCGCTGCGCGCGGTGCATCTCTCGCCCGACGACATGGCGAAATACCCGCACGAGTTCTCGGGCGGCCAGCGCCAGCGCATCGCCATCGCGCGCGCCCTCATCACCCGGCCAAGGATCCTCGTCCTCGACGAGGCCGTCTCGGCCCTCGACGTCTCGGTCCGTGCCCGCATCCTCGACCTGCTGGCCGAGTTGCAGGGCGAATTCGGCCTGTCCTACCTCTTCATTTCGCACGACCTGACCGTCGTGCGCGCCATCACCGACCGCGTGCTGGTGATGCAGTCAGGGCTTATCGTGGAAGAGGGTCCCACCGAGGCCGTCTTCGACGCGCCCGCGCATCCCTACACGAGACAGCTTCTTACAGCCGCCCCGCGGCTCCCCGACCTGACGGAGGTTCCCGCATGACACCCTGGTTCGATCCCTCCCGCGTCTTCATCGGCGGGCAATGGCAGCCCTGCGCCGGCGGCGCGACCCTGCCCGTCATCGACCCCTCGACGGGGGAAGAGGTCGCGCGCATCGCCCGTGGCGCCGCCGCTGACATCGACGCCGCCGTGACCGCCGCCGAGGCCGCGCTTGCGGGCGCCTGGGGGGCCATGCCCGCCTTCGAGCGCGGCCGCATCCTCGCCCGGCTCGGCCAGCTTGTCCTCGACCACATCGACCAGCTGGCCGAGATGGAGGCGACCGATGTCGGCAAGCCCCTGACGCAGGCCCGCAACGACGTGATCGCGCTGGCGCGCTATTGCGAGTTCTACGCCGGCGCCGCCGACAAGCTGATGGGCGAGACGATCCCGTTCCAGAACGGCTTCACCGTCTACACCCTGCGGGAACCCCACGGCGTCACCGGCCATATCGTGCCCTGGAACTACCCGATGCAGATCATCGGGCGTTCAATCGGCGCGGCGCTGGCCACGGGGAACGCCTGTGTCCTGAAACCGGCGGAAGAGGCCTGCCTGACCGCGCTGGCCTTCGCCGATCTGGCGCATCAGGCGGGCCTGCCCGCGGGTGCGCTGAACGTGGTGCCCGGCCTCGGGGCCGAGGCGGGCGCGGCGCTGACCGCGCATCCGGGGGTGCGCCACCTGAGCTTCACCGGATCGGTCGCCACGGGCCGCAAGGTGCAGGCCGCTGCCGCCGAAAACGTGGTGCCGGTCACGCTGGAGCTGGGCGGAAAATCCCCGCAACTCGTCTTCGCCGACGCGGACCTCGACGCGGCGCTCCCCTTCCTTGTCAACGCGGGTATCCAGAACGCCGGACAGACCTGCTCGGCCTCCTCCCGCATCCTCGTGGAACGGTCCATCTATGCGGATGTCTGCGCAAGAATGGCCGAAGCCTATGGCGCCCTCACAACCGGGCCTGCCATGGCCGACCTGCGCACCGGTCCCCTGATCTCGGCGCGGCAGAAAGGCATCGTCGAGCGCTACCTCGCCATGGCCGACCCCGCCCATATCCTCGCCCGCGGCGAACTGGCCGATAACCTGCCCGAAGGCGGCCATTACATCGCCCCTGCCCTTATCGCCGGGCCGGACCCCGATCACCCGCTCGCTCAGGAAGAGATCTTCGGCCCGGTCCAGATCATCCTCCCTTTCGAGGATGAGGAGGATGCGATCCGCATCGCCAACGGCACGCCCTATGGCCTTGTCGCCTCGGTCTGGAGCCGCGACGGCGGCCGGCAGATGCGGCTCGCCAAGCGGCTGCGCGCAGGGCAGGTCTTCCTCAACAACTACGGGGCCGCGGGGGGCGTGGAACTGCCCTTCGGCGGTACGGGCCTGTCGGGCCATGGCCGCGAAAAGGGGTTCGAGGCGCTCTACGCCTTCACCAGCCTCAAGACCGTCGCCGCCCATCACGGCTGAGCGATGGACGCCCCCCGCGGCCCCCGCTAGGCTGCACGCAACCAGATGACCGGAGCGGCCATGCGCCTTGGAAAATTCCCGACCTTCTTCCTGCTGATCGCGCTGGCCGCGCTGTCGGCCGCGGTCTTCGGCGCGCTGCACAACCAGCTGAGCTATTCCGTCGGCCCCGACTATTTCCTGAGCCTGAAATTCGACCAGTTCGGCATCGCCGAAGGCACCGCCCCCCGGATCGGCGCGGCACAGGTCGGCGCGATGGCAAGCTGGTGGATGGGGGCCGCGGTTGCCCTGCCCGCCTTCCTCTATGGCCTTTTCGCCGTGCCGAAACCGCAAAGCTACCTGGCCGCGGGGATCGGGGCGATCGGGCTTGTCCTGATCCTCGCCACCTTCGCAGCGCTTGCGGGGCTTGTCGGCGGCATCGCGGTCGAGGCGACGGGGCTTCTCGACGGCTACCTCGCGCCGCCCGAGGGCGTGATCCGGCGCGACTTCCTCCGGGCGGGCTTCATGCATGACGCAAGCTACCTTGCGGGCGGGCTTGGCGCGCTTCTGGCCTTCTGGCCGATGCGGCGGGCGCGGGCCATCGACATGGCGCGGGGCTGAACATGCAGACACTCCGCCGCCCGGTCGCGCCGCGCGACTGCGACATCCTCGGCCACATGAACGTGGCCGCCTATATCGACGCGGTCTCGGACGCGATGTTCACGCTTCAGGGCGCTTTGGGCCTTGGCCGCCGCGAGATCGACGCGACGCGGCGCTCCTTCGTTGCCGCCCATGTTGAGGCCGATTACCGCTCCGAGATGCTGGCGGGAGAGGTCTTCACCATCGAAAGCCGTGTGCTGCATGTCGGCACGAAATCGGCGCGCTTCGGCCATCGCATGATCCGCATGGGCGACGGCGCGGCCGTGTTCGAGGCCGAGAATGTATCGGTCTATTTCGACCTCGAGGCACGGCGCGCCTTGCCGATGCCCGAGGACCTGCGGGCAGGGCTGGAGCGGCTGAAGGAGGAGGACGGCAATGACGCTTGAGGGCAAGACGGCGATCGTGACGGGGGCAGGCTCGGGCTTCGGCGCGGGCATCGCGCGCATCTTCGCACGCGAGGGCGCAACGGTGATGGTGGCCGACATCAACCAGGACGCCGCACAGTCCGTCGCAGCCGAAATCGGTGGCATCGCACAGGCCGTGGACGTGGCGAATGGCGCCTCGGTCGCCGCGATGGCCGGGGCCGCCCGGACCGCCTGGGGCCGGATCGACGTGCTGGTCAACAACGCGGGCATCACCCACCTGCCGAAACCGATGGAAGAGGTGACCGAGGAGGAGTTCGACCGCGTCCTCGCCGTGAACGCCAAATCCGTCTACCTGACCGCGCGCGAGATCGTGCCGGGGATGAAGGCGGCGGGCGCGGGCGCGATCCTGAACATCGCCTCGACCGCGGGGCTGTCGCCGCGGCCCCGGCTCAACTGGTACAACGCCTCCAAGGGCTGGATGATCACCGCGACCAAGACCATGGCGGTTGAGCTTGCGCCCTTCGGCATCAGGGTCAACGCGCTTTGCCCGGTCGCGGGGGAAACCCCGCTTCTCGCCAGTTTCATGGGCGAGGACACGCCCGAGATGCGGGCGAAGTTCCTGTCCACGATTCCGCTCGGCCGCTTCTCCACGCCGCAGGACATGGGCGAGGCGGCAGCCTTCCTCTGCTCGGACGCGGCCTCCATGATCACCGGCGCCGCGCTGGAGGTGGACGGAGGACGCTGCATTTGACCGGGTGGACGCGCCACGACCTGCCCGCCGACATCACCGTGCACGCGGGAAATTTCGCCAGCCAGCAGGGCGTCTTCGCCCAGATTCTCGCGGATTGCCCGTCGCTGGACCTGACCCATGTCGAGGTGATCAAGGGCGACCCGATCCCGAGGCTCTGCGCCCGGTTCGACCCCGAGACGGCGGATGAGGTCGCGTCCGTCGCCGCGGCGTGGGACACGATCGTCCTGATCCTGCCCGCCGCCTTTCCGGGGCTCGACTGCCCGGTCCGCGCCACCCGCATCCTGCCCTTTCTCGGCGTCTGGAGGGGCCGCGTCCCGCACATGGTTCAGAACAGGGGAGAGGCATGATCCGGCCCGGACCGCGCAACCTCATCACCGATGTCGCGGGCCTTCGCGTCGGCAACGCACGCGACGACCGGATCAAGACCGGCGTGACAGTGCTGGTGGGTGACCGGCCTTTCACCGCCGCCGTGCATGTGATGGGCGGCGCGCCCGGCACGCGCGAGACCGACCTGCTCGCCCCCGACAAGACCGTGCAGGAGGCCGACGCCCTGGTCCTCTCGGGGGGGTCGGCCTTCGGCCTCGATGCCGCCTCGGGCGTGGCCGATGCGCTGCGGGCGCAAGGGCGCGGCTTTCCGGTGGGCGACCAGACCGTGCCGATCGTGCCGGGCGCGATCCTATTCGACCTGATCAACGGCGGCGACAAGGACTGGCCCGAGAACCCGTACAAACGGCTGGGGCACGAGGCGCTGGCCAGTGCCTTGCACGGCTTCGCCCTCGGCTCCGAGGGGGCAGGCACCGGGGCGCTCATCGCCGACCTGAAGGGCGGCCTCGGCTCGGCCTCTGCGGTCTGGAACGGATACACCGTGGGTGCGCTGGTGGCCGTCAACGCGCTCGGGCGTGTCACCGTGGGTGACAGGCCAAGCTTCTGGGCCGCCCCCTTCGAGATGGAGGGGGAGTTCGGCGGCGTCGGCCCGGCCACGTCCTTCGACCCGACCGAGGTTCCCCCGGTGAAGGGCGGCGACAGCCGCAACACCACCATCGCCATCGTCGCGACCGACGCGGTGCTGACCCAGGCGCAGGCGACCCGAATGGCCGTGGCCGCCCATGACGGCATGGCGCGCGCGATCTGGCCCAGCCACACGCCGATGGACGGCGACCTCGTCTTCGCCGCCGCCACCGGCGCACGCACCTTGGCCGATGCCGTTGCCACGCCCATGATGCTGGGTCACATGGCGGCCCTGTGCCTTGCCCGCGCCATCGCGCGGGGGGTCCACGCCGCGACGCCCGCGCCTGGGGATGTCCAACCCACATGGGCCGGTCGCCACGGAGCATGAAAAAACCCCGGATCCTGGATCCGGGGTTCTTCAATTCGCAAGATGCGACAGCTCAGTGCAAGCGGCGTTCGACCTCACCGATCGCAGCGTCGATCAGCTTGTTCGCATCGGCCGCGGCCATCTGCTTGGCGATGGTTGCAGCGGCAGCCGAAATGGCGACTTCGACCGCGCGGTTGCGCACCGATTGAACGGCCTTGTCCTCGGCGCTCTGGATCTGGTCCTCGGCGGCCTGCAGCCGACGCGCGATCGACTTCTCGAGATTGGCTTTCGCCTCGGCGGCGGCGGCCTCGGCATCGGCCTTGGCCTGCGTCACGATCCGCTCGGCCTGGTCGGCCACTTCGCGCTGCTTGCGCTCGTAGCTTGCCAGAAGCGTCTGCGCCTCTTCCCGCAGGGCGCGGGCTTCGTCGAGCTCGCCCTTGATGCCCTCGGCGCGCTTGTCGAGCATGCCGGCCAGCATCGCGGGGACGTTGAAGTAGAAGACGATGGCGAGGAACAGCAGGAAGCCGATCAGCACCACGAAATCCGTGTTGCCCATCGAAGGCTGGAACAGGCCATGCGGAGAGCTGTGGCCCTCTTCCCCGGCTGCCAGCGCGGGCCCGGCGGCAAGGGTCAGGATCAGGATGAGGCTTTTCTTCATCGTCTTACCCCTTCACCCGCTCGGCCACGGCAGCGGCCAGCGCATCGGCATCGACCTTCTGGCCCGGCGCAACTGCACCGACCACGTCGGCGGCCACGTCTCGGGCGACCTCTTCGATGCTCTGGATCGCACCGGCCCGGATCTCGGCGATGCGTGCTTCGCTCTCGGCCGACTTGGCCGCGATCTCGGCATCCGCCCGGGCGATGGCGTCATTGAGTTCCGCCTGGATGCCCGCGCGGGTCTCCTCGGCGATCTTCTGGGCTTCGGCGCGGGCATCGGCCAGCGCCTTGTTGTAGGCTTCCTCGGCCTCGACCGCTTGCCGCTTCAGGTCTTCCGCGGCGGCGAGATCGTTGGTCAGCGTGCCCTGGCGCTCGGCCAGAACCGAGGCGATCCGGGGCAGCGCGACGCGGCTCAGGATGAAATAGATGGCGACCAGCGTGACCACCAGCCAGAAGATCTGGTTGGGGAAGGTCGCGAAATCCAGCTGCGGCATGCCGGGGCCTGCATCCGCGGCTGCGTGTGCGGCGTCGGCTGCGCCATGTGCGGCGTCTTCGGCCATGGTCGTCCTCCTGGAACCGGGTCTACCCCGAGGCCCGCATCATGCGACGCGAGCCCCGGACGTAAGGATGGTCTCTCGAAGGCTCTGGCTCAGACGGCGAACATCAGCAGCAGAGCAACGAGGAAGGCGAAGATGCCCAGTGCTTCCGCGAATGCGATGCCGATGAAGAGGGTCGCGGTCTGGCCGGCAGCGGCCGAGGGGTTGCGCAGGGCGCCGGCGAGGAAGTTGCCGGCAACGTGGCCCACACCGATGGCAGCTGCGCCCGAGCCGATGGCTGCGAGGCCTGCGCCGATGAACTGGCCCATTTGTGCGATATCGCCTTCCATGATGGTATCTCCTTACGTTGGAAGTTCGAGAAATCCGTAGCGTGGGCAATCCTGCCCACCGCGGCGTTCAGTGATGCGGATGCAGCGCGTCCTTGAGGTACACGCAGGTGAGGATGGTGAAGACGTAGGCCTGGATGGCCGACACCAGCACCTCGAGCCCGTAGATCGCCACCACGCCGAGGATCGGGGCGATCGAGGCAAGGCCCATGGCACCCGCGAAGCCCGCGAACACCTTGAGAACCGCGTGGCCTGCCATCATCGCGCCCGCAAGACGGACGGAGTGGCTGACGGGGCGCACGAAGTAGGAAATCAGCTCGATGATCGCGAGGACGGGGCGCAGCGCCAGCGGTGCCGAGGACACCCAGAAGAGGCTGAGGAAGCCAGCACCGTTCTTCACGAAACCGATCGTCGTGACCGAGAGGAAGACGGTCAGCGCCAGGATCACCGTCACCGCGAAATGCGACGTTGGGGTGAAGCTCGACGGGAGCAGGCCAAGGAAGTTGGCGGCCAGAATGAAGAGGAAGGCCGTGAAGATGTAGGGAAAGTAGGGAAGCGCGTCCTTGCCCGCCACGTCCTCGACCATCTTGCGGATGAAGCCATAGGCCAGTTCCGCCATCGACTGGCTGCGCGACGGAATGACGGCGCGGCCCTTGGTGCCCATGACCATCAGGGCCGCGATCGCGGCGATCGACAGGCCCATCCAGAGCGTCACGTTCGTCGGCGTGTACCAGTGGATTTCCTCGCCCCCGAAGAGCGGCGCGACCTCGAACTGGTCCATGGGGTGAATGGCGAGGCTTTCGTAGCCATCGGCAATGGCCAGGGCGAACAGAACGGCCGCAAGAGCGATCAGCGCGTAGGCGATGATCCTGCCGTTGCCCTTGGTTCCCGCGCCGGAGGTGTTCGTGCTTTCGGTTGCCACGCGCTTACCCCTTTTCATCCCCTGCGGCCTTGTCGGCCGCCGCTTGTTGCTTTCGCTGGACCTCTTCGGCCGAGCGGATCATCGTCTTGACCCCGGCAATGAAGCCCAGGATCGTGAAAATCATCATCAGCCAGGGCCGCGTCCCGAGGACGGTGTCGAGCCCGTAGCCGATGCCGAACCCGATCCCGAGACCCGCGACCAGTTCGACCACCATCCGCCAGGCCAGTTGCGCCTGTGAATAGTGTTCTTCCATGTGGGGTTTCGGTTCCTGCGCCTTCTTCGCCGCCGCAATGCGGGCTTCGAGAGCCTTCAGGCGCTCGTCGTCGCGCGGGCCGGACATGACACAGAACCCCCATCGGAAGTTGCGCGGACGCTATGTCGGGCGCGCGCCGGAGTCAACGCGCGCCGCAGCGCAGAAGAAATGACTCAAATATCTGATATTCTTATATAAAGTCAGGGTGCGACAAATACGATTGCACATGGCGGGGCGACGAGGGCGGCCCAAACCCGCGAAACCCCATATTCAACCGATCGGTTGACGAATGGGCCAACCGGTGTCACCCCGCATCCATGGCCGCCTCGCTCGACACCGTCTTCTCCGCCCTTGCCGACCCCACGCGGCGCGAGATCCTGCGCATGCTGCTGGAAGACGACATGGCCGTCACCGACGTGGCCGAGCCCTTCGAGATGTCGCTCGCGGCCATATCGAAGCACCTCGTTATCCTCGCCGGTGCGGGCCTCATCACGCAGGAAAAGCGCGGCCGGGTGAAGTGGTGCAAGCTGGAACCGGACGCGCTGAAAGCCGCGTCCGTCTGGATGCAGGGCTTCGGCCAGTTCGAGCCGGTGAACCTCGACGCCTTCGAGGCGTTCCTCGCCCGCGAACTGGGCGAGGAGGCAAGCGGCTAGGCCGCCGTGTCCAGGCCCCGACCCTTCAACAGCGCCTCCACCCCCGGCATCCGGCCCCGGAAGGCGGTGTAGAGCGCATCCGCCTCCTGGCTGCCGCCCGCCGACAGGATGAACCGTTCGAGCTTCGCCGCCGTGTCCGCGTCGAACGGCCCGCCCGCCTCTTCGAAGGCGGCGAAGGCGTCGGCGTCCATCACCTCGGACCACATGTAGCTGTAGTAGCCGCTGGAATAGCCGTCGCCCGCGAAGACATGGGCGAAATGCGGCGTGGCGTGGCGCATCCCGATGGCGTTGGGCATGCCGATCCGCGCCAGCGTCGCCGCCTGCGCCGCCATAGGGTCGGCCGGTGCCGCGCCGTCGTGGAAATCCAGATCGACCAGCGCCGAGGCGACGTATTCGACCGTCTGGAACCCCATGTCATAGGTCTGCGCCGCCAGCAGCCGGTCGAGCAGCGCCCTCGGCATCGGCTCGCCCGTCTCGGCATGGCGGGCGTGTGTCCCGAGCACCTCGGGCACCTCGAGCCAGTGCTCGTAGAGCTGGCTCGGCAACTCGACGAAATCGCGCGCCACGCTGGTGCCGCTGATCGAGCCATAGGTCACGTCCGACAGCATCTGGTGCAGCGCGTGGCCGAACTCGTGGAACAGGGTCCGCGCATCGTCATAGGACAGGAGGCAAGGGTCGCCCTTGGCGAAGTTGCAGACATTGACCACGATGGGCCGCACATCGCCGCCCAGCTTCTTCTGGCTGCGCATCGTCGAACACCAGGCGCCCGAGCGTTTGGACCCGCGCGCGAAATAGTCGCCGATGAAGACGGCGAGGTGCTTGCCGTTTCGCGTCACCTCCCAGGCGCGCGCATCGGGATGGTAGAGCGCCACGTCGAGCGGCGCGAACTCCAGCCCGAACAGCCGGTTCGCGCAGTCGAACGCCGCCTCGATCATCGCGTCGAGCTGGAAATAGGGCTTCAGCTCGGCCTCGTTCAGGTCATGCTCGGCCCCGCGGCGCTTCTCGGAATAGTAGCGCCAGTCCCAGGGCTCGAGCGCGCCGTTGATCCCGTCGGCGTGGAGCATCTCCGTCAGGATCGCCGCATCCGCCTCGGCCTGCGCCTTGGCCGGCTCCCAGACCGCCATCAGCAGGTCACGCACCGCCTTGGGCGTGCCCGCCATCTCGGTCTCCAGCTTGTAGGCCGCGAAGCTGTCGTAGCCCAGCAGCCGCGCCCGTTCCTCACGCAGCGTCAGCACCTCGGCGGTGATGCCCCTGTTGTCGGTCGTGCCCCCGTTCATGCCCCGCGCGGCCCAGGCCCTGTAAGCCGTCTCGCGCAGGTCGCGGCGCGCGCTGAATTGCAGGAACGGCACGATCAGCGAGCGCGAGAGCGTGACGACCGGGCCGTCCTGCCCTTTCTCGCGCCCCGCCTCGCGGGCTGCGGCGACCACGAAGCCGGGCAGCCCCTCGAGGTCCTCCTCCGAAAGCGGCATGAACCAGTCCCGCTCATCGGCCAGCAGGTTCTGCGTGAACTCGGTGCCCAGCACCGACAGCCGCGATTTCACCTCGGTCAGGCGGTCCCGCGCCTCGCCGTCCAGCGCGGCACCGGAACGGGTGAAGGATCGATGCGTCAGGTAGAGCACCCGCATCTGTTCATCGCCCAGGCCAAGGCTTTCCCGGCGCTGCCACAGATCGTCGATCCGCGCGAAAAGCGCCGCGTTGTTGGTGATCTCGGACGAATAGGCCGAAAGCTTCGGCGCGAACTCGCGCTGCAGGGCCTGCCGCGCCTCGTTCGAATCCGAGCCGGCGAGGTTGTAGAAGACACCCGCCACCCGGTCGAGCATGGCATCCGCCAGCTCGAGAGCCTCGATCGTGTTGGCGAATGTCGGCGGCTCGGTGTTGTCGGCGATCGCCCGGATCGCGGCGCGCCCCTCCTCCAGCGCCGCCTCCATCGCGGGCGCAAAATGCGCGTCCTCGATCGCATCGAAGGGCGGCAGGGCGAAGGGCGTGGTCCAATCGGTCAGAAGCGGGTTGGTCATCGGGCAAATCTCCTTTGCCGAAAGACATAGGCCTGGGATCGTTGGAGTGCGAGGGGGGATCGGACCGACCGGTCAGACCTGGCCGCAGACCCTGCAATCGGCACGGCGCTTCAGCCGGATCTCGCGGGCCTCGCCGTGGAGCGCGTCATAGATCATCATCCGCCCCCGCAGGCCTTGCCCCGCACCGGTGATCTCCTTCACGGCCTCCAGCGCCATCATCGAACCTACGACGCCCGGCAGCGCCCCGATCACGCCGGTCTCGGCGCAGGTCGCGGCAAGCCCCGGCGCGGGCGCTTCGGGAAAGACGCAGGCCATGCAGGGCGCGCCGCCCGCCGGGTCGTAGAGCGTCACCTGCCCCTCCCAGGCCGAGATCGCACCGGCGATGACCGGCCGCCCGGCAACCACGGCAGCGGCATTGACCATCGCGCGGGTGGCGAAGGCGTCGGTGCCGTCCAGGACCAGGTCATACTCCGCGAAGAGGGTCTCGGCGATCTCGGGCGTCAGCATGCGGTTGTAGGGGCGCAAGTCGATGCGCGGGTTCAGCGCGGCGATGGCGGCTTGCGCCGAGAACACCTTGGGCATCCCCTGCCCCGCGTCGGTATGGATCACCTGCCGCTGCAGGTTCGACAGGCTGACCACGTCGGCGTCGATCACGCCGATCCGGCCCACTCCTGCCGCGGCAAGGTAGAGCAGGGCGGGCGAGCCAAGGCCGCCTGCCCCCACCACCAGCACCTTCGCCTCCTTCAGCGCGCGCTGGCCGCTGCCGCCGATCTCGGGCAGGGTGATGTGACGGGCGTAGCGCTCCAGTTCCTCGTCGGTGAAGGGCCCCTTCGGCGCCGCGGGCGCGGCCGCCTCGCGTTCGGCCTCCAACGTCTCGGCCCGTTTGCGCAGCCGTGCGAGGCCCGCGCGATAGACAAGGGCGAGCACGAGGAACGCGCCGAGGATCAGCCAGAGCGCAGGCGAACCGCCCGTCGCCTCGCGCAGGGGATGCCCCTCGGGAAGGGCCACCTGCACCGCGAGAACGGCGATGTAGAGCAGTCCCAGCATGTAGAGCCGCGCCTGCACCGGCGCCTTCATCAGCGCCCCGATCCCCCAGAGCACCCCGGCCATGATGAAGACGAAGAGCATCAGCCGACCCCCGTGGAGCCGAAGCCGCCACCGCCTCGCGCGGTGTCATCCAGCGCCTCGACCGCGACATAGCCGGCCCGCGTCACCGGCGCGACGACCGCCTGCGCGATGCGCGCGCCGTGGCGGATGCGGAACGCAGCGTCGCCGAAATTCACCAGGATCACCCCGAGCGGCCCGCGATAGTCGCAGTCGATTGTACCGGGACTGTTCGGAAGTCCGATCCCGTGCTTCAGCGCAAGGCCCGAGCGCGGGCGGATCTGCATCTCGTAGCCCTCGGGGATCGCCACGCGCAGACCCGTGGGCACAAGCATCCGCGCGCCCGGCTTCAGGAGAAGCCCCGCGACCCGATCCCCCGAGGCCAGGTTGGCGCGCAGGTCGGCCCCCGCCGCCCCCGCCGTCGCGTAGTCGGGCAGCGCCACCTCGGCGTCCGCCCATGCCTCGCGCATGACTTGGATCAGAACGGCCACACCGCCCCCTTCATCTTTCCCCAAATACGCATATGACCCGGCCGACGCTCAGGCCAAGGCCCCGGCGATGCGAAGGGCAAGACGCCGCGCCGTCTCGGCCTTCGACAGCCGCGGCCAGGCCTCGGCCCCGTCCCCGGTGATCAGCGTCACCGCGTTCTCGGCCCCGCCCATGATGCCGGTGCCGGGAGACACGTCATTTGCGACGATCCAGTCGCAGCCTTTCCGCAAGCGCTTGGCGGTGGCATGGGCCTCGACCGTCTCGGTCTCTGCGGCGAAGCCGACGACCAGCCGGGGCCGCCCCTCGGCCATTTGCGCCACACCTGCGAGAATGTCGGGGTTCTCCGCGAACTCGAGCGCGGGAAGGCTGCCCGTGCCGTCCTTCTTCATCTTCTGCCCCGCCGCATTGGCAACGCGCCAGTCGGCCACCGCGGCGGCGAAGACGGCAGCATCGGCGGGCAACGCGGCCTTGACCGCCTCGGCCATCTCCCGCGCGGTCTCGACCCGGATCACCTCGACGCCCGCGGGCGGCGGCACGCTGGCCGGGCCGGTGACGAAACTCACCCGCGCGCCCAGGTCGCGCAGTGCCTCGGCCAGCGCCGTGCCCTGCGCGCCAGAGGACCGGTTGGCGATGTAGCGCACCGGGTCGATCGGCTCATGCGTCGGGCCCGAGGTCACCAGCACATGCTTGCCCTTCAGCGGCCCCTCGGCCAGCGCCGCCCCGATCGCGGCAACGATCGCGGGCACCTCGGCCATGCGCCCCGGCCCGAACTCGCCACAGGCCATCGCGCCCTCGTCGGGGCCGACGACCAGCACCCCGTCGCCCTGCAGCGTGGCGAGGTTTCTCTGCGTCGCGGGATGGTCCCACATGCGCACGTTCATCGCGGGCGCGATCAACACGCGCTTGTCCGTCGCCATCAGGAGCGTCGAGGCAAGATCATTGGCATGGCCATGGGCCATCTTCGCCATCAGGTCCGCCGTCGCGGGGGCCACGACCACGAGATCGGCCGCGCGGCTCAGCTCGATATGGCCCATCTCGGCCTCGTCGGTCAGGTCGAAGAGCTCGCGATAGACCTTCTTCGCCGCCAGGGCCGATGCAGAGAGCGGTGTCACGAATTCCTCGCCCGCCTTCGTCAGGACAGGCACGACCGTCGCGCCCTGCTCGCGCAGGCGGCGGATCAGGTCGAGCGACTTGAAGGCCGCGATCCCGCCGCCGATGATCAGGAGAATCCGCTTGTCCGCCAGCATGATGGCTCGTCCCTTCCCAAGGCGGGGCGGAGGTTAGGGCGCGGGCGGTCCAAGGGCAATGCCGAACTCCGGCAGCAGGGGGCAGGCGCGGTCCCCTGGCAGGTCGGCATCGAGCGCGAAGAGCGCGTCTGCGCCACCCGAAAGATGCGTCAGCGCCAGCGTCACGCAGACCCGCTCGCGGGCGTAGGTCCCGAAGACCGCGGGCGGCAGGGGCAGACCCGCCTCGGCCCGCGCGATCATCGCGGGCGGCGCGGGCCCCAGCGCAACGTAATCGGCAAAACCCTCGTTGATCCAGCGGGGCATGCGCACCACGCGCCAGCGGCCTACATGAGCGGCCAGCTGCAGATGCGTGATTTCGTGAACCAGGTAATAACTGAGCGTCCGCGGCGGCGGCACGGCCTGGCCGCCTCGCACCAGCCGGTTCGACGCGAAGTCGGCATGGCGGAGAAAGACGTTCTCCAGAGATGTGACCGGGTAGGTCAGCCCCGAGGCACGCCGGCTGCCCGCGAAGAACAGGCGCAGGGGCAACCCGTCCTCCACCAGCCAGACGTCCACCGGACCGGGCGGTCCGAGCGGTGCAGCCGACAAAAGACCCGTGACCTCTTCTCCCATGCCGGCGGCTTCGGGGGGCAAGGGGGTCTCGGAATGGAACGTGATCGCCCCGCCCCTGAGCTCATGCCCGAAGAAGGGCGCCGGGAAGGCGATGAAGACCACGAGCGCGGCATAGACCGCCAGCGTGGCGAAGAAGCCTGCCAGGCTCAGGCGAAAGGCCCATCGGATCAGGCGCGGCGGCAGCATGGCACCCGTATGCGCGCTCTCGCCCGCCAGTGCCATTCAGCGAAACGCCGCGCAGGGGTCGGGGCGGTCGACCGGATCGGCCAGGGTCCAGAGGTCGAAGGGCACCTCGCCCTCCGGCTGCGCCTCGAACTGGCCGAGGGAAAAGACCGTCACGTCGGGTGCCGCGATGGCAAGCAGGGCGGGCACCCCCCAGTCGCGTCGCGCGTGCCCGTTGCCGGTGATGACGGCCACCGGCGGGCCGTGGGCGGCAAGCGCGTCCAGCGCAGCCTCGGCCAGCGCCGCATCCCGGAGACGCTGCGCCTCGACGAAACCGGGCAGGATATCCTCCGGCAAGGCATCGCAATGCGCCTCCATCTGCTCGGCCTCGCGCGCCGCCTGTTCCGGGCCTGGCAAGGCGGCGTCGAGGCCAAACCGCACCGCATCGCCCGGGAACGCGGCGGCTGCCCCCTGGGCGAAGGCGCCCTGCGCGGCCTCTCGCCCGACGCCCGCGCCGTAGACCGGCACATCGGACCCGAAGGCAAAAAGCGGGGCGTAGAACGCGAAATCGGGCCAACCCGAGCTGGCCCAGTCCAGCGCCTCGGAAAGCGCGGCGGCATCCGTGGCGATCGAGGGCGTGACCAGCGCGGCCTCGTCGGACGAGATCATCTCGAAGACGATGGCCGAGGGCGACAGTCCGGACAGCACATCGGCCTGCATGGCGTGATGGGCGGGGTTGTCGTGCACCTCACCCAGGATCACGATATCCGCGGCATGGGCCGCAGCCAGGATATCCGAGATCGTGGCTTGTGCCGAAGCGGCCCCGGCGCCAAGCGCAAGGGCCGATGCAATCGCAGTGGCACAACCGACCTGCACCGGGGGTCAGCGCAGGACGGCGATTGTCATGGGCAACGGGGGGGCCTCGATCCCTTCGCCACCGACCTGCGCCACCGGCGAGACCGTGGCGATGGACAGTGCGAAGAGACCGACCAGAAGACCCAGCGGCGCGTGGAGGATCAGGCGGCGAAGAATGACCGGACCTCCTTCGACTGCGCCTCGAGCGTCTTGCGCATCTTGGCGAAGGCTGCTGCCTCGAGCTGGCGCACGCGTTCCTTCGAGAGGCCAAGCTCGGTCCCGAGGCTCTCCAGCGTCCTGGGCTCGTCGCGCAGCTTGCGCTCGCGCACGATGAACCGCTCGCGGTCGTTCAGCGCCTGCATCGCGGTGATCAGCCAGTCGCGCAGCTGTTCGCGGTCATGGCTGTCCTCAACGATCTCGGCGGCCTGTGCGCTGTCGTCTTCCAGCGCGTCGATCCATTCGCGCCCCTCGTCATCGACCGACTGCGTCGCGTTGAGCGAGTAGTCGGAGCCTGCCAGCCGGCCCTCCATCATCTCGACGTCATGGAGTGGCACGCCGACCTCGGTCGCGATCATCTGGCGCAGCTGGTGCTTGTCGAGGTTCTCACCCCGCGCCAGCGCCTCGCGCTCGAGCCGGGCCTGGACGCGGCGCATGTTGAAGAACAGCGATTTCTGGCTGGAGGTGGACCCGGTGCGCACCATCGACCAGTTGCGCATCACGTAATCCTGGATCGATGCCTTGATCCACCACACCGCGTAGGTCGAGAAGCGGACGCCCCGGTCGGGGTCGAACTTGTCGGCGGCCTTCATCAGGCCGAGGCCCGCTTCCTGGATCAGGTCGTTCATCGGCGCGCCGTAGCGCTTGAACTTGGCGGCCATGGAAATCGCGAGGCGCATGTAGGCGGTGACGAGTCGGTGAAGCGCCTCTTCGTCGCGTTCATCGCGCCAGGCATAGGCAAGCCTGAGTTCCGTTTCCGCATCCAGCAGTTCGGCCCGCATCGCGCGCCGGCTGAGGCTGTGTTCTCCGCTCATGTCCAGTGCCATCTCGCACCCCCCGGTTTGGTTATCCCGACGCCTTTGGCAAGCAGCGTTGTATTAGGGTTACGCAGCGAAACGCCGTCCGGTTCACTTTTCTGGACAGAAAATTTCGGGGCGCTACATCGCGGGGGCTGATCGGGAGCATCACGAATACGTGATTGACCGATCCGGGCGAGCCATGCGCTTGTTCACGCATGACATACACGCTTCTCATCGGGGATCGGTCCTATTCCAGCTGGTCGCTGCGCGGCTGGCTCCCGTTCGAGGTCTTCGACATTCCCGTCCGGGTCGAGGCCACGATCCTCTACCGCCCCGCCTTCGCCGAAGACATGGCGCGCTTTGCGCCCATCGTCCGCACCGTTCCCGCGCTGAAGACGCCCGAGGGGGGGCTTTTGCGCGACACCGTCGCCATCGCCTGGCATCTGGCCGAGACCTTTCCCGACCGCGGCCTCCTGCCCGCCGACGCGGCGGACCGCGCCATGGCGCAGTCCATGATCGCCGAGATGCATTCCGGCTTCACCGCGCTGCGCGGCGCCTGCCCGATGAACCTGCGCACCGCCTGGGAGGGCTTCGCACCCTCGGACGCCGTCCTGGCCGACCTCGCCCGGATCGAGGCGCTCTGGTCCGCCGCGCTCGACCGCTCGGACGGCCCGTTCCTCTTCGGCGACTACACGCTGGCCGATGCCTTCTATGCCCCCGTCGCCATGCGCATCGCAGGCTACGCCCTGCCCGTCTCGGACCGGGCCCGCGCCTATGTCGCGGCGCATCTCTCCCACGGCCCGCTCCGCCGCTGGCGCGCCATGGGCTTTGCCTACGGGCCCGAACAGGACACCTACGAGATGGGCCTGCCGCGCCTGCCCTTTCCCGTTCCCGCCCAGATCCCCGCCCGCGCGGTCGAAACCGGCCCGTCCGGGAACGCCACCTGCCCCTACTCGGCCCGGCCCGTCACCCATTTCGCCGAGATCGGCGGGCGCGTCTTCGGCTTCGGCAACGCCTTCTGCCGGGACAAGACCGTCGCCGACCCCGCGGCATGGCCCGCCTTCTTGGAGATTTACGATTCGTAAAGGCTTCGGGCGTAGGCGTTAACCATGTTCGACGCCACGCGCCCCGAAAGCCTTTCCCGCATCCATACCGTCGCCTTCGAGGGGCTCGAGGCGCGCCGGGTCGAGGTACAATGCGCCGTCACGCCGGGTGTGCCGGCCTTTGCCGTCGTGGGCCTGCCAGACAAGGCCGTATCCGAGGCGCGCGAGCGGGTCCGCACCGCGCTGTCCGCCATGGCGATCGCCCTCCCCTCCAAGCGGATCACGGTGAACCTGTCGCCCGCCGACCTGCCCAAGGAAGGCTCCCACTTCGACCTGCCCATCGCGCTGGCGCTTCTGGCCGCGCTCGACATCGTTCCGCGCGACAAGGTCGAAAGCGCCATGGCCCTCGGCGAGCTGTCGCTGGACGGGGCCCTGGTGCCCGTCATCGGCGCGCTTCCCACCGCCCTTGCGGCGGGTGAGGACGGACGCGTTCTCTACTGCCCGCAAGGCTGCGGGGCCGAGGCCGCATGGGTCGGGGCCACGCCCGTCTTCGCGGCACGAAGCCTCGCCGAGCTGATCGCGCATCTGACCGACCGCCACCCTCTCGACCCCGCCCGACCGGGAGAGGTGCGGGAAGAGGCACACCTGAAGTGTCTCTCCGAAGTCCGCGGGCAGGAACGCGCGAAACGCGCCATCGAGATCGCCGCGGCAGGACGGCATCACCTGCTCATGGTCGGCAGCCCGGGCTCGGGCAAGTCGATGCTGGCCGCCCGCGTGCCGGGCATCCTGCCGCCGCTCTCGGCGGCCGAGGCGCTGGAAACCTCGATGATCCACTCGCTTGCCGGCCTGCTGGACGAGGGCGGCATCTCGCGCACGCGACCCTACCGCGCGCCGCATCACACCGCCTCGATGGCCGCCATCGTGGGCGGCGGACGCGGCGCGAAACCGGGCGAGATCAGCCTTGCGCATAACGGGGTGCTCTTCCTCGACGAGTTCCCCGAATACCCGCGCGCCGTCCTGGAAACCCTGCGCCAGCCGATCGAAACGGGCGATGTCGTTGTCGCCCGCGCCAATGCGCATGTCTCCTATCCCTGCCGCTTCCTGCTGATCGCCGCCGCGAACCCCTGCCGCTGCGGGCAGCTTTACGACGCCGGGCAGGCCTGCGGCCGCGCGCCGCTCTGCGGCGAGGATTACATGGGTCGCATTTCCGGCCCGCTGATGGACCGCTTCGACCTCCGTCTCGAGGTGCCCCCGGTGGCCTATGCCGATCTCGACCTTCCGGCCAACGGCGAGAACAGCGCCGACATCGCCGCCCGCGTGCGGGTCGCCCGCGACCGGCAAGCCGCCCGCTTCGCGGCGCTCGGGGCGCAGGCGCGGGTGAACGCCGATGCCGAGGGCGCACTTCTGGACGAGATCGCGACACCGGACGCGGCCGGAAAGGCCTTTCTTCTCAAGGCCGCGGACAGGTTCAAGCTGACCGCGCGCGGCTATCACCGCATCCTGCGGCTGGCCCGCACGATCGCCGACCTCGAGGGGGACACCACCGTCGGCCAGCCCCATGTCGCCGAGGCGCTCGGCTATCGGCTGATCGGGGCGAGAACCGCCTAGAGCTTCGCCTCGATCCTTTCCCAGATTCGTGCCGCCACGTTGATCCCGTCGAAGCGCTCCAGTTCCTGGATGCCGGTGGGCGAGGTCACGTTGATCTCGGTCAGCCAGCCGCCGATCACGTCGATCCCGACGAAGACCTGCCCCATCTCGCGCAGGCGCGGTCCGATCGCCGCGCAGATCTCGCGCTCGCGCTCGGTCAGACCGACCTTCTCGGCACGGCCACCGACATGCAGGTTCGACCGCGTCTCGCCCACGGCGGGCACCCGGTTGATCGCGCCCACGGGCTCGCCATCCACAAGGATGACGCGCTTGTCGCCTGCGGCGACATCGGGAAGGAACTTCTGCGCGATGAGGGGCTCGCGGTTCATGCCGGTGAACAGCTCATGCAGCGAGTTCAGGTTGCGGTCGCTCTCGGGCAGGCGGAAGACGCCCGCGCCCCCGTTGCCGTAGAGCGGCTTCAGGATGATGTCGCCGTGCCTCTCCTTGAAGGCGCGCAGCACCGAGAGGTCGCGCGCGATCGTGGTCGGTGGCGTGAGCTCGGGGAAATCGAGAACCAGCAGCTTCTCGGGCGAGTTGCGGACCCAGAACGGGTCGTTCACCACCAGCGTCCGCCCCTTCAGCCGGTCGAGCAGATGGGTGGTCGTGATATAGCCCATGTCGAAGGGCGGATCCTGCCGCAGCCAGACCACGTCGACATCGGAGAGGTCGAGATCGACAGGCTCGCCCAGATGCGCGTGGTCGCCCTGTACCCGCTGCACGGTGACAGGTTGCGCCACCGCCATGATCTTGCCCTCGCGGTAGCTCAGGTGGTCGGGGGTGTAGACCCAAAGCTCGTGACCGCGCGCCTGCGCCTCTTCCGCGAGGCGGAACGTGCTGTCCGCATTGATGTTCACGGACCCGATCGGGTCCATCTGAAAGGCGACCTTCATCGGCCCGCTCCCGCCTGTTCCGTTGCGCCCTACTTGGCGCGACGGGGCGTCAGGCGCAAGCCTGCAGGGTCACGCGGCCTGTAGGGCGTTCGGTATCACGTCTATGCGGCCGGTACCGTCGACAAGCGCAACGTCGAACCGCATCGGGGTGAGCGAGCCCTTGGGAAAGAAGCCGAGCGCGGCCTCGGCGCTGGCCATCAGGCGCGCGATCTGACGCCGCGTGAGATGCGCAGCCGCAGCCGCGAAACTGCGCGAGGATTTCACCTCGACGAAGACAACCTCACCGGCCTTTTCGAAGACGAGGTCGATCTCGCCGCCCGGGCCACGCCAGCGCTGGCACACGAGGCGGTGCCCCGCGGACTGATAAGCCCGCAGCACACGGTCTTCTGCCGCACGCCCTTTCAGATGCGAAATCAAGCCACTCATCCGTCACCATCCTGCTTCAGCGCAAGCGCGCGCTGGTAGACATCCCGCCGGGGCAATCCCAGCGCCTCCGCCACCTCGGCGGCGGCCTCCTTCACGCGCAGGCGGCCCAGCGCGGCGGTCAGTGCCGCATCCAGATCGCCCTGCGTCGGCGCGATCACCACCGGATGACCGACAACCAGCACGATTTCGCCCTTGACCGGCGCATCCTGCAGACCGTCGCGCAGCGACCCGAGCGATCCGCGCCGCACCTCTTCGAAGCGCTTCGTCAACTCCCTGCATAGCGCAGCGTCCCGCGTCTCGCCCCATGTTTCGCACAGCTCGGTTAACAGGCGGTGTATGCGCTTCGGGCTCTCGTAGAGGATCAGTGTCGCCTCGACCCGTCCGATCTCGTCGAGCCAGCGCGCGCGCACACCCGCCTGGGCCGGCGGAAATCCTGCGAAGAGGAACCGATCCGACGGCTGGCCCGAGAGGCTGAGCGCGAGGATGGCCGCCGACGGGCCGGGCGCCCCGGTCACGGTCGCGCCGGACTCGATCGCGGCGCGCGCCAGTTGGTACCCCGGGTCGGCGACGACGGGCGTTCCGGCCTCGGAGCAGTAGGCGACGCTCCGCCCCTCGGCCAGCGCCTTCAGGATCCGCGGACGGACGGCCGCGCCATTGTGATCGTGATAGGCCCAGAGGGGCCTGTCGCCCAGCTTGATGCCATGGATGTCCATCAGGTGACGCAGTGTTCGGGTATCCTCGGCCGCCAGCACATCCGCGCTGGCGAGGATGTCGAGCGCGCGCAGCGTGATGTCGCGCGCGGCGCCGATCGGGGTCGCCACGAGGTAGAGCGCCGGGGCAAGGGCGGCCCGCCGCGCAGGCCCTTGGCCGGTCTGGATGTCATCGGTCATCGGTGGTGTCTCGCCCAGGGTCGCCCGGTGGGACGTCGGCATCGTTTACTTGCCATGCCGTACGCCTTAGCCTAGGCGCGACAGGACAGGCAGCGCCCCACGGAGGTTCAGGTCCCATGTTTTCCGCTTTGCGTTCGATCTGCAACCCCTTGCGGCTTCTTGGCCTTTTGGCGCTCTCGGTCGTCCTCGCCGCCTGCCAGGTCAGTGTGCCGAGCATCTCGGGCCCCCGAGTCGGAGGGCAGACCGTGCAGGTCGCGATGCTGCTTCCGGTCAGTTCGGGCCAGGGCGGCGACGCTGCCATCGCGCGCAGCCTCGAGAACGCTGCCCGCCTCGCGGCGTCCGAACTGTCGGGCGTGACGGTCCAGATCACGGTCTACGACACGGCCGGCCAATCCGCACAGGCCGCCGCCGTCGCCCGCGAGGCGGTGCAGGCCGGCGCCGACATCATCGTGGGGCCGCTTCGCTCGGATGCCGCGGCCGCCGTCGGCGTTGCCGTCGCGAACTCGAACGTTGCCGTTCTGAGCTTCTCCAACAACACCGAGATCGCAGGCGGCAACGTGTTCGTGCTCGGTCACACGTTCCAGAACACCGCGGCGCGCGTCGTCTCCTACGCGGCGACGCAGGGGCGCAACCGGATCGTCGTGGCCCATGCCCAGAACCTCGCGGGCGAGGTCGCGCGCTCGGCGGTGCTGCGCGCCGCCCAGAGCTCCGGCGCGACGGTCGTGGCGACGGTGCCCTACGAGTTCTCGCAGACGGGCGTGATCAACACCGTGCCACAGATCGTTGCCGCCGTGCGCGACAACGATGCCAACGGGCTCATGCTGACCTCGGACAGCGCGGGCGCCCTGCCCTTCTTCGCCCAGCTCCTTCCGGAGAACGGCCTCGATATCGAGGCGGTCCGGATGATGGGCCTGACGCGCTGGGACACCCCGCCGCAGACGCTGGAGCTTTCGGGCCTGCAGGGCGGCTGGTTCGCCGTGCCCGACCCGCAGGCCACCGCCGACTTCAACGCCCGCTACGAAGCGGCTTATGGCGTCCCGCCCCATATTCTCGGCGCGCTCGGCTACGACGCGATCCGGGCCGCGGGCGAGACCGCCGCAGCCACCGGGCGCCTCGGAGTGGCCGATCTCACCGCAAGCACTGGTTTCGAGGGCGCGAACGGGGTATTCCGGCTGCTGGGTGACGGCACGAACGAACGCGCGATGGCCATTACCCAAGTGATCGACAATCAGGTGGCCGTGATTGACCCCGCCCCAAGACGCCTTGGCGGTTTCGGTTTCTGACCGGAACCCGACGCTTCCCCCGACAGCCTCGGAACCGGGCGAACTGATCGCGCCGGCGCACGAGATTCTTGACGAAACGGCGCTGTGTGCTGCGCTCGACGCGGCGATCGCGGGTGTGACCGACCACGGCGAGGTGCGGCGCATCGTGACGCCGATCCTGCAGGCCGCGCAGGCCGCCGGACGCAGGGCGATCGAGGTCGGCATCGCGGCGCGCCCGCTGACCGCCCGCCGCATCACGCGGGCCTACACCTATCTGACCGACGGGCTGGTGCGGGCTGTGCTCCACGTGGCCGAGACGCACCTCCATCGCAACCAGATGCCGAGCGATGCCGAACGCATGGCGGTGATGGCCGTCGGGGGGTACGGGCGGGGCGAGATGGCGCCCTTTTCCGATGTCGACCTGCTCTTCGTAACGCCGTGGAAGCTGACGCCCCACATCGAAAGCGTCATCGAGTCGAGCCTCTACATGCTCTGGGACCTTCACATGAAGGTCGGCCATTCGAGCCGCACGGTGAAGGAGTGCCTGCGGCTCGGCAAACAGGACGTGACGATCCGCACCAGCCTGCTTGAAATGCGGTTCCTTGCCGGAGAGGAGAGCATCGGGCGCGACCTGAAGACCGCGCTGCGCGAACAGCTCTTCCGCGGCACGGTAGGCGAGTTCATCGAGGCCAAGCTCGAGGAGCGGGCGAACCGGCACAAGAAACAGGGCGGCCAGCGCTACGTGCTCGAGCCGAACGTGAAGGAGGGCAAGGGCGGCCTGCGCGACCTGCAGACGCTATACTGGATCGCCAAGTACGAGCACGGCGTGCGCACCGCGGCCGAGCTGGTGGACCTCGGGGTCTTCCTGCCCGACGAGTTTGCCGCCTTCGATGCGGCCGAGCGGTTTCTCTGGGCCGTGCGCTGCCATCTGCACCTGCTCGCGGGCCGGGCGCAGGACCAGCTGACCTTCGACAACCAGGTCGCGGTCGCCGAACGGCTCGGCTACACGGACCACTCCGGCAGGCGCGCGGTCGAGCACTTCATGCAGGACTACTTCCGCCATGCCACCCGCGTGGGCGAGCTGACCCGGATCTTCCTGACCGAGCTCGAGGCCCGGCACGTCAAGCAGGAACCCGCTATCCTCGGCTTCCTGCGGGGCCGGTCGCGCAAGAAGAAGCTGAAGGACGGCTACGCGCTCAAGCAGAACCGGATCACCCCCGCGGACGAGGCGCATTTCTTCAAGGACAAGCTGAACATCCTGCGGCTCTTCGAGGAAGCGCTCAGGACGGGCTACCTCATCCATCCCGATGCCATGCGCTCCGTATCCGCCAACCTCGGGCTGATCGACGACGAGATGCGCCGCGATCCCGAGGCGGTGCGCATCTTCCTCGACCTGCTGCTGAAGCACGGCAACCCGGAACGCGCGCTGAGACGGATGAACGAGCTTGGCGTGCTGGCGGCCTTCCTGCCGGAGTTTGCGCCCATCGTCGCGATGATGCAGTTCAACATGTATCACAACTACACGGTGGACGAGCACACGATCCAGGTGATCTCGACCCTCGCCCAGATCGAGCGCGAGGAGCTGAGGGAGGAACTGCCGGTCGCCTCGGGCATCCTGAAGCGCGACGTGAACCGCAAGGTGCTCTACATCGCCTGCCTGCTGCACGACATCGGAAAGGGCCGGAAAGAGGACCACTCGATCGTCGGCGCGCGGATCGCGCGCAGCGTCTCGCCGCGGCTGGGGCTGAAACCCGCCGAGGCCGAGACGGTGGAATGGCTCGTGCGCTACCATCTCCTGATGTCGGACATGGCGCAGAAGCGCGACATCGCCGACCCGCGGACGGTGCGCGATTTCGCCAAGGCGGTGAAGACGCGCGAGCGGCTGGAGTTGCTGACCGTGCTCACGGTCTGCGACATCCGCGGCGTCGGCCCGAACACCTGGAACAACTGGAAGGCGACGCTGCTGCGCGGGCTCTACCGTGCCACGGCGACCGCGCTCGACACCGGGCTCGAGGACCTCAACCGCGACAAGCTCGAGGGTGAGGCGAAGAAGGCGCTCCGCGACGCGCTCGAGGGCTGGCCCAAGCCCGAGCTCAAGGCCGAGATGGATCGCCACTACGGCCCCTACTGGCAAGGCCTGGATCTCGCCACGCAGATCACCTTCGCCGAGATGCTGCGCGACATCGGCACCGACGAGATCCGCATCGACACCCGCGAGGACGAGGACCGCGACGCGACCCGCGTCTGCTTCGCGCTGAACGACCATCCCGGGATCTTCAGCCGCCTCGCGGGCGCCCTCAGCCTTGTCGGGGCGAACGTCGTGGACGCGCGGACCTACACGTCGAAGGACGGCTTCGCCACGGCCGTCTTCTGGGTCCAGGACGCCGAGGGCAACCCCTACGAGGCGCGCCGCCTGCCGCGCCTGCGCGACATGATCGACAAGACCCTCAAGGGCGAGGTCGTCGCCTCGCGCGCGCTGGAAGGCCGCGAGAAGATCAAGAAGCGCGAACGTCCCTTCGCGGTACCCACCAACATCACCTTCGACAACGAGGGATCCGAGATCTACACGATCATCGAGGTCGACACCCGCGACCGTCCCGGCCTGCTCTATGACCTGACCAAGACGCTGGCGGCCTCGAACATCTACATCTCGTCCGCCGTCATCGCGACCTTCGGCGCACAGGTGGTCGATACCTTCTACGTCAAGGACATGTTCGGCCTGAAACTCTACGCCCAGTCGCGGCAGGAGAGCCTCGAGCGCAAGCTTCGCGACGCCATTGCACGCGTGGCCGAACGGGCGGGCGCCTGAGATGAGCCCGGCAGCCCGGCCGATCCGCCTGATCTCGGGCTTCATCACGGTCGGCGTCTGGACACTGGGAAGCCGCATCCTCGGCTTCGTGCGCGACATCCTGATCGCGGCCTACATGGGCGCGGGCCCGGTATCCGAGGCCTTCTTCGTCGCCTTCTCGCTGCCCAACATGTTCCGCCGCTTCTTCGCCGAAGGGGCGTTCAACACGGCCTTCGTGCCGATGTTCTCGAAGAAGCTCGAGGCGGACGACGACCCGCTCGGCTTCGCCCGCGACGCCTTCGCGGGGCTCGCGACCGTGCTGATCGCGCTGACGCTCGTCGCGCAACTGGCGATGCCCTGGCTGGTTCTGGCCATGGCGGGCGGTTTCGCCGGCGATGTGCGCCTCGAGCTTGCGGTCGACTTCGGCCGGGTGGCCTTCGGCTATATCCTGTTCATCTCGCTCGCGGCACTCCTCTCGGGGCTCTTGAACGCCACCGGCCGCTTCGCGGCGGCGGCGGCCGCGCCGATCCTGCTGAACGTCATCCTGATCGCGGCGCTGGTGCTGGGCGAAAGCGGGCTGCTGAGCGGGACGAGCATCGACATCGCGTCTGCCCTGCCGGGCGATGACCTGACCGGGCTGCATCACGGCACGCTGCTGGTCTGGGGAACGCTGATCGCCGGGGTCGCGCAACTGGCCCTCGTGTGGATCACGGCCGCGCGCAGCGGCTTTCGTCTCCTGCCGCGGATGCCCCGGCTGACGCCGGACATGCGGCGGCTCGCCATGATCATGCTTCCCGCGATGCTGGCGGGCGGCGTCGTGCAGATCAACCTGCTCGTCGGGCGGCAGGTCGCCAGCTTCTTCGACGGCGCGATCGTCTGGCTCAGCCTGGCGGACCGGCTCTACCAGCTGCCGCTGGGCGTCGTCGGCATCGCCATCGGCATCGTGCTCCTGCCGGACCTCGCACGGCGGCTTGGCGCGGGCGACGAGGCGGGCGGGCGCCACGCCCTCAGCCGCGCGGGCGAGATCAGCCTTGCCCTGACCGTGCCCGCCGCCGTGGCGCTTTGCGTCATCCCGACACCGCTGGTGTCGGTGCTCTTCGAACGGGGCGCCTTCACCGCCGATGACACGGTCCAGACCGCGATGGCGCTCGCGGCCTACGGCCTCGGGCTGCCGGCCTTCGTCCTGCAGAAGGTGCTGCAACCGCTCTACTTCGCGCGCGAGGACACGCGGTCACCCTTTCGCTACGCGCTGGTCGCCATGGTCGTGAACGCGGTCGTCGCGATCGGGCTGGCGCTGACCATCGGCTTCGTCGGGGCAGCCCTTGCGACCAGCTTCGCGGGCTGGACGATGGTCTGGCTTCTGCTGCGCGGAAAGCACCGCATGGGCACCGTGGCGACATTCGACGACCGCTACCGGGAACGCGTCGGCCGGATCGTGCTGGCCGCGCTGGCGATGGGCGTGGTTCTGGTGGTGGCCTCGACCCTCCTCATGCCGCTCCTGGGAACGCCGGGCTGGCGCTACCCGGCGCTCGCCCTGCTCGTGACCCTGGGCATCGTCGCCTACGGCATCATCGGGCAGGCGGTCGGTGCCTTCCGCATGTCCGAATTCGGAAGGGCCCTTCGCCGTCGCTAGCGCGACCGCATCCGCGCCAGCATGCGCCGCCAGCCGCCGGGGCTGACCAGGAAGGACATCAGGAACCCCGCGGCAAAGCCCGAGAGGTCGGCCACGACGCTGCCGAACTCGCCGTTGAGAAGGCCGAAGATCAGCTGGATCGCCAGAAGCGCCCCGATCAGGCCGAAGGCGCGGTATCGGCTCGAGCCGCGGACCGTCGCCTCGGTCCACATGATGAAGGTGAAGGCCCCGATCAGCCCGTACACCCCGGGGTAGCCGCCCACCAGCGGGTAGGGGCTGTTCATCAGCCCGACGAATCCCAGCGCCCCCGCGACCGCCGAGACGAGGAACAGCGCCACGAAGGCGAGCGGCGAAAACACCTCGGCCACCATCTTTCCGATGGCCAGGATGAAGACGACCACGAAGGCGGCATGGACGAAACCGGTGTGGATGAGCGGATAGGTGACAAGGCGCAACAGCTCCTCGGGCGGGTAGATCCCGTTCTGCCACATGAAGCGTGCGACCTCGTCGAAGACGCCGTAATCGCGGATCGCGTCAAGCCGCCAGCCGACCCCGCCCTGCCCACCGAGAAACCCTGCCGTCGCGGCCTGGAACAGGACCTCCAGCCCGAAGATCACCGCCGACAGCGCGACCACCACGGGCGGCAGCGCGTTGAAGGGCGAGAGGGTGTGGTTCTCCATGCGCGCGGCCTTCGGTTGACGCCATTTGCCCCCGTGGGTAAGCGATGCCGCGGCGCTTGGCCAGAGGGGCGGGCGCACGACCAAGGGCTAAGGGACCAGCATGGCAGAGACGCAGTTCACCCCCCGCGTGTTCTCGGGCATCCAGCCCTCGGGCGGCCTGACGCTGGGCAATTACCTCGGCGCGATGAAACGCTTCGTGACGATGCAGGACGAAGGCAGCCACCAGACGATCTATTGCATGGTCGACCTGCACGCGATCACCGCGCGCCTGGTTCCGGCCGATGAGCTGCGCCACAACACGCGCGAGCTCTGCGCGGGGTTCCTCGCCGTCGGCATCGACCCCGAGAAATCCGTCCTGATCAATCAAAGCCAGGTGCCCGAACACGCGCAGCTTGCCTGGATCTTCAACTGCATCGCCCGCATGGGCTGGATGGGCCGCATGACCCAGTGGAAGGACAAGGCCGGCAAGAACGCCGAGGCCGCCTCGCTGGGCCTTTTCGCCTATCCCGCGCTGATGGCGGCCGACATCCTCGTCTACCACGCCACCCACGTCCCCGTGGGCGAGGACCAGAAACAGCATCTCGAGCTGACGCGCGACATCGCGGCCAAGTTCAACCACGACTACGGCGTCGAGTTCTTCCCCATCACCGAGCCGGTGATCGAGGGGGCCGCGACCCGCGTGATGAACCTGCAGGACGGGACCAAGAAGATGTCCAAGTCCGACCCCTCGGACAAGACTCGCATCAACCTGACCGACGACGCGGACGCGATCGCGAAGAAGATCCGCAAGGCCAAGACCGACCCCGACCCGCTGCCCGAGGCTCTGGAGGGGCTCGACGCCCGCCCCGAGGCCCGCAACCTCGTGAACATCTATGCCGCACTCGCCGATGTCGCGCCGCAGGCGGTTCTCGACGAGCATTCGGGCGCGCTCTTCGGGCATTTCAAGATGGCGCTGGCCGATCTGGCGGTGGACAGGCTGGCACCCATCTCGACCGAGATGACCCGCCTCATGGCCGACCCGGCCGAGATCGACCGCATCCTCGGCCGCGGCGCCGAAAGGGCGCGCGAGATCACTGTGCCGATCCTCGAGAAGACCTACGACATCGTGGGGATGCTGCGCAGCTGACAGGCGGCTCACAGCGTCGCCATGTGCCCCGCAAGCCCCAGCGCGAAGCCCAGAACCGCGCCCAGCGCGGGGCCATAGGCGCGTTCCAGGTGCGCCTCGGGTGCCACGTCCTGGAACAGCAGGTACAGGATGCCCCCCGCGGCGAAGGCCATGATCCCGCCGAGAACCGCGGGCTGGTCGGCCAGAACGAACAGGCCCACCGCCGCCGCCGCAGGGCCAAGCGGCACCATCAGCACGAAGAGCAGGAACAGGTGCCGCGCGGGCAGACGCGTGCCCTGCGCCATCTCGCGCCATGCGCCGAACCCTTCCGGCAGGTTCTGAAGCGCGATCAGCCCCGCGGTCAGCACCGCGACCGCGGGTTCGGCGGTGATCAGGGCGCCGAGCGCCATCGCCTCGGGCAGGTAGTCGAGCATCATGGCAAGGAACTGCGCCGCCTGCCCGCCCCGCGCGGCCAGTACCCGGTCGATGACGAGAAAGACGATGCCGCCGCCGACGAAGACGGCCAGCACGACCGCGTGAGAGGTTCGTTCCGTTGCCTCGGGGATCAGCACCAGCGCGATCGCCGAGAAAAGCGCGCCGCCCCCGAAGGCCATCACCGAATACTGCAGCTCCGTCTCAAGCCAGCGCGGCAGGAGGCCCTCCACCCGCGCCAAGGCCGCACCGATAGGCACGGCGAGACCGGCCAGCGTCGCCAGCAGCAGCCCCGCGAGGGCCGGGTCCAGTCCGAACAGCGTCATGGGATCGTCCCGGCTTGCATGGGGCCAGCCTACCCGGCCAGGCCCTCACCGCAAGCGCGGCGGCGCGCTCAGACCATCTCGACCGCCTCGACCGACAGGACCGTGGGCAGGTGCCGCGCGATCTCGTCCCAGCTTGCGCCGCCGTCGCGCGTGGCGAAGACCGATCCGGTGTTGGTGCCGAAATAGACCCCGCCCGCGGCGCTCGCATCGGTCGCCATCGCCTGCCGCAAGACGGTGAAATAGCAGTTCGCCTGCGGCAGCCCCGCGCGCTGCGCGGCCCATGTCTCGCCGCCGTCGCGCGAGCACCAGACCGCCGCACTGGCCCCCGGCGGGTAGCGCCCCGCACTGTCACCGTTCAGGGGCAGCGTCCAGATCGTCTGCGGCTCATGCGGATGAACCGCGATCGGAAACCCGAAACTCGAGGGCAGGCCCCCGGTCACGTCATCCCAGTGCCGCCCGCCATCGGTCGAGCGCCAGACCCCGTGATGGTTCTGCTGGTACAGCAGGTCCGAGCCCGGCGCGCGCACCATGTTGTGCACGCAATGCCCCGTCTCTCCGTTCCGCGGCGCGGCCGGGTGGTCGTGGTGCCCGCAGGCTTCCGAGTTCGACAGGCGGTTGCGCCGCTCCCAGCTTGCCCCGCCATCCTCGGAGGCGAAGACCCCCGCCGCCGAGATGCCCAGCCAGATCTTCGCCGGGTCGTCGGGCGCCGTCACGATGGTATGGAGCGTCAGCCCCGCCGCGCCGGGGCTCCAGTCCTCGCGCCCCGGAAACGAAGCGAGGGCTTCGTTCCGCTCCCAGCTCTCGCCGCCATCGGTGGATTTCAGGAGCGTCCCCGGTTTCGCCCCGGCCCAGAGCACGCCATGCGCGTGATGCAGCGACCAGACCGAGTGAAGCGTGTCTGCGAAGGGGGCCGGGGTATCCTCCCACCCGATCATCGCGGCGAAATCGGGATCGTTCGCGGCCCATTGGTCCATCTGCCCCGACGACAGCTTGGCCAGTTTCCACGTCTGCCCGCCGTCGGTCGAGCGCCAGACGCCCGCGCCCCACCAGTCGCCACCGCCGCCCGCCCAGAGCGCGCCCGTAGCCGGGTCGCCCGCCATGTGGTTGATGGACCAGCCGCCGCAATGCGGGCCGCTGACGGTCCAGTCACCGCCCGCCTCGGTCAGGACGAAGGCGCCCTTGGTGGTGCCGACGAGCAGATGCAACATGCCGGACATTGGCTCACCCCTCCCGAATGGATGATCACAGGCTATCACGAGTCGAGCTTTGTCCCTATCGTTCCGAAAGAGCCACGCGGAGGGCACCATGTCCGGCGAGAAATACATCCTCAGCTACGACGGCGAATGCGACCGCCTCGAGCGGCAATCGCTGATCTTCGGGCAGGAGCGCGGGATCGAAATGGTCGCGCCGGAACCGGGAACGCGCCTGTTGGATGCGGGCTGCGGGTCGGGCTGGCTGTCGCGGCTGATCGCGCAGCGGATGCCCGACTGCGAGGTCCTTGGCGTGGACATCAACCCCGACTACGTCGCCTATGCCACGCGCAAGGCCGAGGAGGCCGGGCTCGGCAATCTCAGCTACCGGGTCGGGGCCCTGGGCGATCTTCCCTTCGAGGCGGAAAGCTTCGACACGATCTGGTCGCTCATGGTCCTGATGTTCCTGCCCGACCGCGCGGGGGCCCTCGCGGATCTCGCCCGCCTGCTCAAACCCGGCGGACGGCTCGTCACCGGGCAGCAGGCCGTGCCGCGCCATGCCAATTCCCCGCGCATCCCGGCGCTTGAAGACAAGTTGACAACCTTCTTCGCAACCGCCTTTCCGGACTGGCACCCCGAGGATATTCCGCGCCTCATGCTGGATGCGGGCCTGACGGAGATCGCGGTGAAGATGGAGACCGACCCGATGTACACCTTCCTCGGTCCTGCAACCGAGGCGCAGCTGCGCAATCACCGGGAGGTCATGACCCCCGGCGCGGCCCGCATGGCCGACCTGCTGGGCGGGCCGGACGCGGCCATGGCCTTCGTCGAAGACGTGATGCGCTATGCCACCGATCCCGCCACTGTGACCGTGACGGGGTTCTGGCAGGTGTCGGGCCGGAAACCCTGAGACGACCGATCAGAGCTGCCGCTCGACCATCATCTTCTTGATCTCGGCGATCGCCTTGGCCGGGTTCAGACCCTTGGGGCAGGTCTTGGCGCAGTTCATGATCGTGTGGCAGCGATAGAGCTTGAACGGATCTTCCAGGTCGTCCAGCCGCTCGCCCGTCGCCTCGTCGCGGCTGTCGATGATCCAGCGGTAGGCATGCAGCAGCGCCGCCGGCCCAAGGTAGCGGTCGCCGTTCCACCAGTAGCTCGGGCAGGAAGTGGAGCAAGACGCGCACATCACGCATTCATAAAGCCCGTCCAGCTTCTTGCGGTCCTCGATCGACTGGCGCCATTCATGTTCCGGGCGCTGCGTCTTGGTCTCGAGCCACGGCATGATGCTCGCGTGCTGCGCATAGAAATGCGTCAGGTCCGGGATCAGGTCCTTCACGACCGGCATGTGCGGCAGCGGGTAGATCTTCACGTCGCCCTTGATCTCGTCCATGCCGTAGATGCAGGCCAGCGTGTTGATCCCGTCGATGTTCATCGCGCAGGACCCGCAGATCCCCTCGCGGCAGGAGCGGCGGAAGGTCAGCGTCGGGTCGATCTCGTTCTTGATCTTGATCAGCGCGTCCAGGACCATCGGCCCGCAGGTGTCCATGTCGACCCAGTAGGTATCGACGCGCGGGTTCTCGCCGTCATCGGGGTTCCAGCGGTAGATCTGGAACTTGCGCAGGTTGGTCGCGCCCTCGGGCTTGGGCCAGGTAGTGCCCGTGCGGATGCGGGAATTCTTGGGAAGGGCCAGTTCAACCATGGATCATGTCCTCCGGGTCTGGTCGCCTCTCACAGGATCAGGGGCCGCGTCGGGCCCGCGCCGGTGAGGTCGCGGAAACAGGTGTCATAGACAAGGTAGGGGTCGCGCCCCTGAAGAAAGTCGCTCGTGATCGTCACGTCGAGACTGGCCGAGGCGCCGCGTGACCCTCCGCCGATGCCGATGTTGCCGCGCGGCGCCGCGGCAAGCCGCGCGCGCTCGCTGCAACGCTCGTAGGCCTGCTCGGGGCTGGCGCTTTGCGCGCAACCCGCAAGACCGGCCGTCGCGACCGAAAGCGCCGCACAGACCATCATCGATGCGGCGCCACGGCTCATGGGATCGCCGCCGCGAGGCAGCCGAGCGCCTCGCCGCTTTGGGCGATGCCGGCGATGACCGCCTGCTGCGCGGCCACGTCGCCCTCGGCCGCGACCAGGGCCGCGATCTCGGCATCGGTCATGCGCGTGACGTAGCAGTCGGCCGCATAGGCCGCGATCTCGGTGTCGAACCCCCCCGCGACGATCGAGGCCGCGATCATGTCATGGGCGCGGTCCCGTTCGGTTTGCGCATGGGCAGGGCCCGCCACGAGAAGAAGGAGAGCGATCGCGAACCGCATCAGTAGACCCTCGCCTTCGGCTTGATCTTGTCGAGGTCGATGCCGCCCTCGTTGTGCCCGATCAGCGGGTTGAGGTGCACGGGCCGATAGCTCAGCGTCACCTCCGCCCCGTCGACGGTGGCCAGCGAATGCTTGCGCCAGTTCTCGTCGTCGCGGTCCGGGTAATCCTCGTGCGCGTGGGCGCCACGGCTTTCCTTGCGCGCCTCGGCGCCCACGATGGTGGCCATCGCGTTGGGCATGAGGTTGGTCAGCTCCAGCGTCTCCATCAGGTCCGAGTTCCAGATCATCGACCGGTCGGTGACATGCAGGTCGTCCAGCTTCGAGGCGACGCCCTTCATCTTCTCGACACCCTCGGCCAGCGTCTTGTCGGTGCGGAACACCGCGGCGTCGGCCTGCATGGTCTTCTGCATCTCCAGCCGCAGCTCCGCCGTGGGCGTGCTGCCCGAGGCGTGGCGGATGTCGTCGAAGCGCGAGAGCGCGAACTCGAGCGACGCCTTCGGCACGTCCGGCGCGGCGCTGTCGCGATCGACGACCTGCCCCGCCTTAATCGCGGCGGCGCGGCCGAAGACCACGAGGTCGATTAGGCTGTTGGACCCGAGGCGGTTCGCCCCGTGCACGCTGGCGCACCCGGCCTCGCCCACGGCCATCAGGCCCGGCACGATCGCGTCGGGATTGTCGGCAGTCGGGTTCAGCACCTCGCCCCAGTAGTTCGTCGGGATGCCGCCCATGTTGTAATGCACGGTCGGCAGAACCGGGATCGGTTCCTTGGTCACGTCGACGCCGGCGAAGATCCTGGCGCTTTCGGAGATGCCCGGCAGGCGCTCGGCCAGCGTTTCCGGCGGCAGGTGGTTGAGGTGGAGGTGGATGTGATCCTTCTCCTTGCCGACGCCGCGGCCTTCGCGGATCTCCATCGTCATGCAGCGCGAGACCACGTCGCGCGACGCGAGGTCCTTGTAGGTCGGCGCGTAGCGTTCCATGAACCGCTCGCCCTCGGAATTCGTGAGGTACCCGCCCTCGCCGCGCGCGCCCTCGGTGATCAGGCAGCCCGCGCCGTAGATGCCGGTCGGGTGGAACTGCACGAATTCCATGTCCTGCAGCGGCAAACCCTGGCGCGCGACCATGCCGCCGCCGTCACCGGTGCAGGTATGCGCGCTCGTGGCGCTGAAATAGGCGCGGCCATAGCCGCCCGTCGCCAGCACCACCATCTTGGCGCGGAAGACATGCATCGTGCCGTCGTCCAGCTTCCACGCGACGACGCCGACGCAATGCCCCTCGTCATTCATCAGAAGGTCGGTCGCGAAATACTCGATGTAGAACTCGGCGTTGTTCTTCAGCGACTGGCCGTAAAGCGTGTGCAGGATCGCGTGGCCGGTCCGGTCGGCGGCCGCACAGGTGCGCTGCACCGGCGGGCCTTCGCCGAACTCGGTCGTGTGACCGCCGAAGGGGCGCTGGTAGATGCGTCCATCCTCGGTCCGGCTGAAGGGAACGCCGTAATGCTCCAGCTCGTAGACCGCCTTGGGCGCCTCGCGCGCGAGGTATTCCATCGCGTCCGTGTCGCCCAACCAGTCCGACCCCTTCACGGTGTCGTACATGTGCCAGTGCCAGTGATCCGGCCCCATGTTGCCGAGAGAGGCCGCGATGCCGCCCTGTGCGGCAACCGTGTGCGACCGCGTCGGGAAAACCTTGGAGATACAGGCCGTCTTCAGGCCCTGTTCGGCCATGCCCAGCGTCGCGCGAAGGCCGGCGCCCCCGGCGCCCACGACGACGACGTCATAGGTGTGGGTGTTCAGGTCATAGCTCGGGGAAACGGTATCTTTCATCGGGTCCTCAAAGTGCAATCTGCGCCAGCGCCACGACACCGCCCGCGGCAAGCCCGTAGCAGAGGATGGTCGTCGCGATCAGGCCGATCTTGCGGCCAAGCCCGCGGATGTAGTCCTCGATCAGCACCTGCATGCCCAGGCGCATGTGATGCATCCCCACCACCAGGTAGGCCGCCACGATCAGCGCCGGGATCGGGCGCGACAGGCTCGCCACCACCTCGGCATGGGGCTGGCCCAGCAGGCCGCCGACGATACCAAGGAAGAACGGGGTCAGGATGAGCAGCGCCACCGAGGTGACGGTCATCGTCCAGTGATGCTCCGTCCCGGTCTTGGCCGAGCCGAGACCCGTGACGCGCTTGCGGTCGGTCATGTAGGCCATGGGATCCTCCGTCAGATCGCGATGAGGGTCAGGAAGGTCAGCGCGACCGATCCGATGATCATCGCCCAGCCCATCTTGTCCGAGGTCTCGACATCGAGGCCGCGGCCCGTGTCCCAGATCAGGTGCCGCACACCGCCCAGCGCGTGATACCAGAGCGCCAGCACCGACAGCGCCATCACGATGTCGCCCAGGAACGATGTCACAAGCCCGTCGATCGTCTCGAAGTAGGCAGCCCCGCTTGCCGCTGCCATCAGCCACCACACGACCAGGATCGCGCCCACGATCAGGCCGTTGCCGGTGATGCGCACGAAGATCGAGGTGATGGAGTTGAGCTGCGGACGGTAGATCTGCAGATGCGGTGAAAGCGGCCGGTTGCCCCGGTTCACGTCAGCCATGGCTAAGGACCCTTCCGGTTGTTCAAGGTCTGGCGGTTGTCGCCGATATCCATAGCGAGTTTTACATGCCTGTCACGGGGTTGGAGTGGTGAATCCCACGGGGGACTTGGGTCTTAACGCCGCACATGGCAGCAATGTGATCACAGATTGAAAATCCGTGATCACGAAAAACCGCCACGCTCCGGAGAACGCGGCGGCTCGAGGCGTCCAGTGGGGTCTGACCGGTCAGGCGTCGTTGCCGCGGAGCGCGAAGAAGGCACCGACCGCCAGGAGCAGCGTCTGGAATTCCATCCCGCCGAAGGGATGCGACTCGGAGGGGATGTTGCTCCACTGGCCCCAGTGGACCATCCAGATCGCACCGATCATGATGGCGATGACACCAAGGCCCGATGCGCGCGTGATCACATCGCCGATCCGGTTGCGCAGCACACCACCCAGCAGGATGCCGAAGCCCGCGGCCGTCTCGACCACCGCCACCAGTGCCCAAAGCCAGAAGGGAAGGCCCATCATCTCGGCACCGGCCGCGAGATAGGGGAATTTCGTGATGCCGTGGTAGAGGAAGGTCCCGGCCAGGGAGGCGCGGACAAGCCAATGCGCGGCACTCGCGCCGGGCAGGGTGAGGGCGAGCGAGCTGTCGTTCGTCGAAAGCGTGGTCATGTGTGTCACTCCGAAGATATGCGGGTTTCGATGGCCCTCACATCGTCCGGAACCACGGCGCGCGCAACGCGCAGGCCCTGTGCGCGAATGATCAACAAGTCCCTCAAGGCGCTTTCGCGGTGCGACACCGCACCAAACTCAGACCGGCATCAAGGCCCAGTAATCGAGGTCGAGCAGGACATGCGGCAGGTACTTGCCCTCGTCATCCTTCACCTCGCCCACGCGACGATCTTCCTTGACGGCGACCAGCCGCAGCCGGATCGCACCGACGCCGGGCGCGGCGGTCTCGGCCACGTCCAGCACCTCGGACCAGGCCCGCACCGTATCGCCCGCGAAACAGGGGTTCGCGTGGCTTCCGCCGTTGATCGCGACGATCATCTGCGCGTTGGCCAGGCCGTTGAAGCTGAGCGCGCGCGCCATCGACATGACGTGCCCGCCGTAGATCAGCCGCCGCCGGTCGGCGCGCGGGGTCACGTCGAAATGCGTCTTCGAGGTGTTCTGCCACAGCCGCGTGGCCATCATGTGCTCGGCTTCCTCGATGGTCACACCATCGACATGGTCGATGACCTCGCCCACGGCGTAATCGCCGAGGCGATGCCGCTCACCGGCCAGCGTGAAATCGTACTGCGAGAACTCCAGGCCCTCCGGCAGGATCAACGCGGACGGATCGACCGCGCCCGCCAGCTCCGGCACCACCGTCTCGGGCGCGGGCGCATCAACGTCGTTCTTGCGCACCATCACCCAGCGAACGTAATCCAGCACCACCGTGCCATGCTGGTTGCGCCCCTCGGTGCGGACATAGACCACGCCGGTCTTCCCGCTGGAATTCTGCTTCAGCCCGATCACCTCGGACCGCGCCCGCAGCGTGTCGCCCTGCCAGACCGGCTGGTGAAACCGCCCCTCGGCATAGCCAAGGTTGGCCACCGCGTTCAGCGAGACATCCGGCACCGACTTCCCGAAGACCGTATGAAAGGTGATCATGTCGTCCATCGGGCTTTCGCGCAGCCCGCAGGCCCGCGCGAATTCATCCGAGGAATAGACCGCGTGCCGCGCCGGGTAGAGCGCGTGATAGAGCGCCCGCTCGCCCCCCGAGACCGTGCGCGGAACGGCATGTTCGATCACCTGGCCGACGCGGTAATCCTCGAAGAAGCGGCCCGGGTTGGTCTTGGTCGCGGCGCGTGCGTCCTTTGGCATCTCACTGCTCTCCGAGTTTCATGTCCGGCTGGTAGGTGCCGTGGATCTCCTTCACCACGGCCTGCCCGCAGCGCATCACGCCGCGCGCGGCGTCGAAGGACATCACCGGGTCGCCATGCAGCTCCCAGCCCTTCGACAGCGCCTCCGAAACCTTGTGGCAGAAGGCCGAGGTGTCGTCCTCGGTCAGCAGGCGATAGATCTTCATGTCAGCCCATCGGGAAAGGGTAATAGCCAAGCCAGGTGTGGATCGCGGCGACGATGCCATAAAGCACCAGCGCCACCACGAAGGCGATTCCGTCATTCTTCACGCTGGCATTCGCCGGGCGCTCCCATGTCGGCTGCGCCCTGTTGATCAGGATGACCGACACCACCGCCCAGGCCAGCATCGACCCGAAGAGGATGATCGAGGCGAGATCGCCATTGACCAGCAGATGCCCCACCGCCCAGGCCTTCACGCCCGTCAGCTGCTTGTGGCGCACCCGCGCCGACATCGTGCCGGGGATCACGGACAAGGCAAAGAACCAGAAGCCGATCAGCACCAGAAGGTTGGTGATATGCGTCATGAAGGCGGGCGGCGCCCAGACATTCACGAAGCCCGCGTTGCGGTAGCCGATGATCAGCAGGATCAGACCGGCCAGCATGACCACGGCCATGATGCCCTTGCCCTTCGCCTCGCCCATCGCGGCGCGGCTGTCGGGCGACAGGCGCTTGAACCAATGCGCCCCCACGAACAGCACGATCCCCAGGATCAGAAGAATGAAACCCATCACGCGGCCTCCCTTTCGGCGATTGCCTCTGCCTTGGCGAGCGTCGCGCGCGCCGTGTCCACATGCAGGTTCTCGACGATCTTGCCGTCCACCACGGCAACGCCCTGCCCCTGCGCCATCGCCTCTTCATAGGCGGCGATCTGGCGGCGGGCGAGGGCAATCTCGTCCTCCGAGGGCGCAAAGGCCGCGTTGGCGATGGCGACCTGCGCGGGGTGGATCAGCGTCTTGCCGTCAAAGCCGAAATCGCGCCCCTCGGCGCATTCGGCGGCAAGCCCCTCCTCGTCCTTGAAGGCGTTGTAGACCCCGTCGACACAGACGATCCCCGCCGCCCGCGCCGCCAGCAGGCAATGCTGCAACGCCATGTGCATCGCGCCCCGCGTGCGGCAGCCCAGCTCCTTGGCAAGATCGTTGGTGCCCATCACGAAGCCCGCCATGCGCGGCGCGCGCGCAATCTCGGCGGCGTTCAGGATGCCCTCGGGCGTCTCCATCATCGCCCAGATCGCGGTGTCCCGCGCCGCCGGTATGGCGTCAAGCTGCGCGGCAACCGCCGCGACATCGGCGGCCGAGGCGACCTTGGGCAACAGGATCGCCTGCGGCCCGATGGCCGCAATCGCCGCCAGGTCCTCCGCGCCCCAGGCGCTGTCCATCCCGTTGATCCGCACGATCTGCGCGCGCCCCCCATAGCCGCCCTCGGCCAGCCGCGTGGCCAGCAGCGCGCGGGCGTTGACCTTTTCATCGGCGGCCACCGCATCCTCGAGGTCGAAGATGATGGCATCGACCGGCAGGGTCTTCGCCTTCTCCAGCGCGCGGTCGCGCGAGCCGGGAATGTAGAGAACGGAACGGTAGGGGCGGGCACGCAGGTCCATCGGCCTTGTCCTTCATGGCGGCGGGTTTGGCCCCGTGAGGGACCACAGGTCGGCCCGCGATGCAAGACACAGGATGCCGCGGCGCAGCAAAAAAATTGCGCAAGGGGCACCCGGAACGAAACAAAACGCCAATTCGGGCGCCGATTCATCCCGAATTAACCTTTCAGGCGCAACCATCCTCGGGACGTGCCGACTCACGGGATGGTGCCGGGCGCGCGGATGGATCGAGACCGGCACGGGGCCGTCACCATCCGTCCCCGCGCCCTGCACGAAAGGCACCGACATGGGTCACGTTCGACTGGCAACCGCGCTTCTGGCCGCTCTCGCGTCAGGCCCCGCCATGGCACAGGGCACCCACACGATGATCTGCGGCGCGCGCGACCAGATCGTCGCGCAGCTCGGCAACCGCTACGGCGAACGGGTCCGCTCGATCGGCCTCGCCCCCCGCAACCGCATCGTCGAGGTCTTCGCCTCCGACGAAACCGGCAGCTGGACCATCACCATCACCTCGGCGGACGGCACCACCTGCCTGATCGCCTCGGGCGACTATTTCGAAACGCTGCCGCCCGCCCCGCGGGGCGCCCCGCTCTGACGCGGCTCACAGCAGCCCGTCATGCAGCAGCTTGAGGCCCGTCAGGGCCAGCGCCGTGTAAGTGACGGCAAAGAACGCGCGTTCGGGAATGACCTTGTGCGCCCAGACCCCGACATAGGTGCCGACCAGCGCGAAAGGGATGAGCGCAAGGCTCCAGCCCAGCGTCTGCCAGGTGAACAGCCCGATCATGGCATAGATCACCGCCTTGAGCGCGTTCACCACCCAGAACACCATCACCGATGTCGCGTGGTAGCGCGTCTTGTCCACGCCCTCCTGCCCCAGCATGAAGACCGCAAAGGGCGGCCCGCCCGCATGGGCCACGAAACTGGCAAAGCCCACGCCCATTCCCGCCAGCCACCCCTTGCGGCGGTCGAAGACCTTGGGCCGGTTGGCGATCAGCCCCCGCGCCATCGCCAGCCGGAACAGCGGAAACGCCACCGCGATCAGCCCGATCAGCACCCGGATCGCGTCGCTCGAGACCACGAAGAACAGCGCCGCCCCGATGGCCAGCCCCGGCACCGCCCCGGTCAGGATCGCCCGCGCGCCGGGCGCGTGCCAGCGGCCCCAATAGGCCCGCACCGCGGCAAGGTCGATCGCCATGAGAACCGGCAGCATCAGGGCGAGCGCCACCCCCGGCTCCACCACCACCGCGAGAATCGCGGAGCTGGCAAAGCCCAGCGACCCGCCGAAACCGCCCTTGGAAATCCCCGCCAGAAGCGCCCCCGCCGCGGCGAGCGTGATCACCCATCCTTCCAGCACGGGCACTCCTTTCCCAAGGGTTTCAGCGGCTTGACCGTCCTGCCCCGGCCTATGGGGCTTTCCGCCGCGCCGCGGCAGTCTTGCGCGGGCGAAATCTCGCGGCTACGCCAAGCGCCGATATCAACGAGGGACTTGGAGATCAATCTCATGGCCAGACCCAAGATCGCGCTCATCGGCGCCGGACAGATCGGCGGCACGCTCGCGCATCTCGCGGCACTCAAGGAACTGGGCGACGTGGTGCTGTTCGACATCGCCGAAGGCGTTCCGCAGGGCAAGGCGCTCGACATCGCCGAGTCCGGCCCGTCGGAGAAGTTCGACGCCAAGCTCAAGGGCACGAATGATTACGCCGACATCGCAGGCGCCGATGTCTGCATCGTGACCGCCGGTGTGCCCCGCAAGCCGGGCATGAGCCGCGACGACCTCCTGGGCATCAACCTCAAGGTCATGAAGGCCGTGGGCGAAGGCATCCGCGACAACGCGCCCGACGCCTTCGTGATCTGCATCACCAACCCGCTCGACGCGATGGTCTGGGCGCTGCAGCAATTCTCGGGCCTGCCCGCGCACAAGGTCTGCGGCATGGCCGGCGTTCTGGACAGCGCGCGCTTCCGCCACTTCCTCGCCGAGGAATTCGACGTCTCGATGAAGGACGTCACCGCCTTCGTCCTCGGCGGCCACGGCGACACGATGGTCCCCTCGGTCCGCTACTCCACCGTCGCCGGCATCCCGCTTCCGGACCTGGTGGCGATGGGCTGGACCACGCAGGAGAAGCTCGACGCGATCGTGCAGCGCACCCGCGACGGCGGCGCCGAGATCGTGGGCCTCCTGAAGACCGGCTCGGCTTTCTACGCGCCGGCGACAAGCGCCATCGAGATGGCCGAGGCCTATCTCAAGGACCAGAAGCGCGTCCTGCCCTGCGCCGCATGGTGCGAAGGCCAGTTCGGCCTCAAGGGCATGTATGTCGGCGTTCCGACCGTGATCGGCGCGGGCGGCATCGAGCGCATCGTCGACATCAAGCTGACCAAGGACGAACAGGCGATGTTCGACAACTCGGTCAACGCGGTGAAGGGCCTCGTCGACGCCTGCAAGCAGATCGACGAAAGCCTCGCCTGATGATCCCGGCGGCGGCCCCGACCATCCGGGGCCGCCGCATCGCATGACGCGCGCCCCCTCCCCCTACCTTGCCCCCGGCTTCTACGACCGCGCGCTGGCCGAGGGCCGCCACCGCGACATCGTCGGCGGCCGCTGGGACGAAACCGGGCGCCTGCAACTGGCGCTCCTGCAGGCCCAGGGGATGCAGCCCCACCACCTCCTCCTCGACATCGGCGCGGGCTCCCTGCGCCTTGGCTGCAAGGCCGTGCCCTACCTCGCCCCAGGCCAGTACCACGCCACCGACGCAAGCCGCGCCCTGATGCTGCGCGGCCGCGAGGCCGAGCTGCCCGACCCCGACCGGCTGCCCGAGGACCACCTCGTCGAGGATGCCGAGTTCGCCTTCCCCGGCCTTCCCGCCCATGTCGATTACCTGATCGCCTGGGGCGTCTTCACCCATCTCCCCCCCGACCAGACCGCGCAGGCTTTGGCGCGCATCGCCGCGCGCTGGCCCGCCCCGCGGGTGTTTCTCTTCACCGTCTTCCTCGCCCCCGAGGGGCAGGCCGGGCCGGTCCGCCAGCCTGACGGCGTGGTCACCCACCCCGACCGGCCCCCGTGGCACCTGACCGAAACGGCCCTTCACCGGATGGCCAGCGCCGCAGGCCTGGCCCCCGTCCGTCAACCAGACCGCCTGCCCCGCGGGCAGGCCCTGTTCCGGGCGTAAGCGCCGCGTTTTCCTGCAGGAAAACGAAACCGGAAACCTGCAGGTTTCCGCCGCCCGGTTGACATCCCGCACCGCCCGACGCCTCATCGCACCGCACTGCACCGGAGACCCCCATGCGCGATTTCGACGCCGAGCTTGAACAGCGCCTCATGCGCTATGCTGCCATCGACAGCCAGTCCGACATCGACAGCCCCGCCAGCCCCTCGACCGCGATCCAGCACGACATGCTCGACCTCATGGTCGCCGAGCTGACCGAGATCGGCGCGGCCGACGTGGTGAAAACCCCCTACGGCACCGTGCTGGCCACCATCCCCGGCAACACCGACGGCCCGACCATCGGCTTTCTCGCCCATGTCGACACCGCGCCCCAGTTCAACGCCACCGGTGTGAAGCCCCGCGTCATCCGCGGCTACAACGGCGGCGCGATCACCTTCCCCGACAACCCGGACCTCGTCCTGACGCCCGAGGATTTCCCCTACCTCGCCGGGAAACTCGGCCATGACATCGTCACCGCTTCCGGCACCACGCTTCTGGGCGCCGACGACAAGTCGGGCATCGCCGTGATCATGACCGCGGCAAGGCACCTCCTGGAAAACCCCGACCTCCCGCGCCCCACCATCCGCATCGCCTTCACCCCCGACGAGGAAATCGGCCGCGGCGTCCACGCCGACCTGCCGAAAGACCTCGGCGTCGATTTCGCCTATACCTTCGACGGCGGCGACCTGGGCGAGATTGTCTACGAGACCTTTTCCGCCGATTTCGCGGTCGTCACCGTCACCGGTGTCTCGATCCACCCCGGCGAGGCGACCGGCAAGCTGGTGAACGCGATCCACCTCGCCTCCCGCATCGTCGAAACCCTGCCGCAGGCCACCATGACGCCCGAAACCACCGCCGACCGGACGGGGTTCATCCATGCCGTCGACATGAAGGGCAGCGCCGACCGCATGGTCCTGCGCCTCATCCTGCGCGATTTCGAGCGCGACGGGCTCGAGGCCAAGGGTGCCCTTGTCCGGCAGGTCGCCGCCGCCATCGCGGCCACCGAGCCGCGCGCGAAGATCGAGGTCGAGATCACGCCCCAGTACCGCAACATGCGCTACTGGCTCGAGGATGACATGACCCCCGTCGACCTCGCCCGCGACGCGCTGCGCGAGATCGGGGTGGCGCCGGTCGAGACCGTCATCCGCGGCGGGACCGACGGCTCGCGCCTGACCGAGATGGGCGTGCCCTGCCCCAATCTCTTCACCGGCCAACAGAACCTTCACGGGCCGCTGGAATACATTTCCGTTCAGGACATGGCCGTTGCGACCCGCCTGATGCTCCAGATCGCGGAACGCGCCGCAAGGTGAGTCGCCGCGGCATACGACGGCATACCGAAATCATCGTAAACTTGTGATCACAGCATTTCTGGCTGTGATCACAAATGTCGCTTTTTTCGCCAAAAGCCCTGTGCTGCGGCAGATTGCCGTTTTATTGCACCTGTCGGTTGTGCTTATCCCCAGTGAAACACCAGCAACGACGGGACAGTTTCATGAACATTCATGAATACCAGGCGAAGGCACTTCTTCGCCAGTACGGCGCACCGGTCAGCGACGGCCGCGTGGTTCTGAAGGCCGAGGAAGCCAAGACCGCGGCAGGCGAGCTCGACGGGCCGCTCTGGGTCGTGAAGGCGCAGATCCACGCCGGCGGCCGCGGCAAGGGTTCCTTCAAGGAAGCCGACGCCGGCGAGAAGGGCGGCGTTCGTCTCGCCCGCTCCGTCGAGGAAGCCGCCGACGAAGCCAAGAAGATGCTGGGCCGCACGCTCGTGACGCATCAGACCGGCCCGGCGGGCAAGCAGGTCAACCGCATCTACATCGAGGATGGCTCGGGCATCGAGCGCGAGCTGTATCTCGCCCTGCTCGTCGATCGTCAGACCAGCCGCGTCTCCTTCGTCTGTTCGACCGAAGGCGGCATGGACATCGAGGAAGTCGCCGCCTCCACCCCCGAGAAGATCCTGTCCTTCTCCGTCGATCCGGCCACCGGCTACCAGCCCTTCCACGGCCGCCGCATCGCCTTCTCGCTGGGCCTGATCGGCAAGCAGGTCAAGGAATGCGTGGCGCTGATGGGTCTCCTCTACAAGGCCTTCGTCGAGAAGGACATGGAGATGCTCGAGATCAACCCGCTGATCGTCACCGACGAGGGCACGCTCAAGGTGCTCGACGCCAAGCTCGGCTTCGACGGCAACGCGGTCTACCGCCATGCCGACATCGCGGCGCTGCGCGACGAGACCGAGGAAGACCCCAAGGAACTGGCCGCCTCCAAGTACGACCTGAACTACATCGCGCTCGATGGCGAGATCGGCTGCATGGTCAACGGCGCGGGCCTTGCCATGGCGACGATGGACATCATCAAGCTCTACGGCTCGGAACCCGCCAACTTCCTCGACGTGGGCGGCTCGGCCACCAAGGAAAAGGTGACGGAAGCCTTCAAGATCATCACCTCGGACGCCAACGTGAAGGGCATCCTGGTGAACATCTTCGGCGGCATCATGCGCTGTGACATCATCGCCGAGGGCGTGGTCGCCGCGGTCAAGGAAGTGGGCCTCCAGGTCCCCCTCGTCGTCCGCCTCGAAGGCACCAACGTCGAGAAGGGCAAGGAGATCATCAACGCCTCCGGCCTGAACGTCATCGCCGCCGACAACCTCTCGGACGCGGCGGAGAAGATCGTCAAGGCGGTCAAGGGCTGACCGGGACACGACCCGCATGCGCATGATCCAGATCCATGCCGGCATCGACAGGACCGGGGCCAGGGCGTTCCAGCACAGGCTGGCGCGCCACCTCCCCGTTCTGGCCGCGCACGGGGTCGCCCTGCCGACTGCCGGCAGCCGCGGCCAGCGGCATCCTGCGCCTGCGGGCCTCTCCCACCGGCCCGAAACCGCGCCGGGGCGCCCCGGCCCGGCAGCGTCAGGCCGGGGCCGGCCAGGGCGCACCGCCGCCACGCACTCCGGGACATGGATCCGCGGCATGAGACGCACGATGTGGTCCGCCCTTCACCTGATCGGCGCAGGTCTCTTCGTCATGCTGATGATCGCCCGGGCCGCCAGCGCCGGGGCGCCGCCCGCGACCGCCGATCTCGCCATCGGTGCCTTCGCCGACACCTGCACCGTCCGCGGCCTCACGCCCGAGGAAGCCGAGGGGCGGATGCGCGCCTTCGTGGCCGCCGAGGGTGGCCAGGGCCTGCCCTTCCGGCTCGAATTCTACGACATCACCCTGCAGCCGACCGACCTTGCCGTCACCCCCGGCACCGACCGCCGCTGCGAGGTGTCCTTTCCCGGCAACCACACCGCCCCCGCGACCGAGGCGCTTGTCGCGCTGATGGAACGGCCGCCGGTCTTCGGCACCGCGATCCCGCTGCCCATCACCCATTCGCCGGTCCATGGCACCGCCTTCATCGAAGGGCGCCAGCTCAACCCGCGCGTCGCGGCCGTCGTCCATGTCGGCACGCGCGAGACCGACGCCGGGCTTGAAACCTTCATGAATGTCGAGCGGCTCAAGCCCGAGGCGGCGCAATGACCGCCCCCCGCGCCCCCGCCTTCACCCTTCCGCCTGCCGACCGCCTCGGCGCGCATCCCGTGACCTCTTCGCCGATCCGGCGGGCCCCCAGCGCCCCGGTGACCGGCGCAACCTTCTTCCAATAACGACAAAGGGACAGACATGGCCGTTCTCGTCGACGAAAACACCAAGGTGATCTGCCAGGGCTTCACCGGCTCCCAGGGCACCTTCCACTCCGAACAGGCCATCGCCTACGGCACCAAGATGGTCGGCGGCGTCACGCCCGGCAAAGGCGGCATGACCCATCTCGACCTGCCGGTCTTCGACAGCGTGCACGAGGCGAAACATGCCACCGACGCGAACGCCACGGCGATCTACGTCCCCCCGCCCTTCGCGGCCGACTCGATCCTCGAGGCGATCGACGCCGAGATGGAGCTGATCGTCTGCATCACCGAGGGCATCCCGGTGCTTGACATGATGCGCGTCAAGCGCGCGCTCGAAGGGTCGAAATCCCGCCTGATCGGGCCGAACTGCCCCGGCGTGATGACCCCCGACGCCTGCAAGATCGGCATCATGCCCGGCTCCATCTTCCGCCGCGGCTCGGTCGGCGTCGTGTCCCGCTCGGGCACGCTGACCTATGAAGCGGTCAAGCAGACCTCGGACGTGGGCCTCGGCCAGTCCTCCGCCGTCGGCATTGGCGGCGACCCGATCAAGGGCACCGAACATATCGACGTCCTCGAGATGTTCCTCGCCGACCCCGAGACGCAGTCGATCATCATGATCGGCGAGATTGGCGGCTCCGCCGAGGAAGAGGCCGCCCAGTTCCTCGCCGACGAGAAGAAGCGCGGCCGCTGGAAGCCGACCGCCGGTTTCATCGCGGGCCGCACCGCCCCTCCGGGCCGCCGCATGGGCCACGCGGGCGCCATCGTCGCCGGTGGCAAGGGCGACGCGGAAAGCAAGATCGAGGCGATGAAATCCGCCGGCATCGTGGTCGCCGACAGCCCCGCGGGCCTCGGCGAGGCCGTGCTGAAGGCCATCGGCTGATGGTGGTTCGGGTCGCCGCATACCTGGCCCTTCTCGGGCTGCCGATGATGGCGTCAGGGCAAACCCTGACGTCCACCGTCGAGCTGTGCAGCGACCCGATGACCACCGGACCGCAAAAGCTTGCATACCTCTCCGGCGCAGGCTGGAGCGAGGTCACGGACCCCACGCCCGAGCAGGTCGCGCAGCTTGCGGGTAGCCTCGGGCCGAGCTTCAACTCCGACATGCCGGTGGCGGACATGCAGTCGATCCTGCCGCAGGTCGGTGCGGGCCTTGCCAATGCGGTGTCGGGCGGCATCCTGCAGGTCTTCGAAGGCAACGGCGCGCTCCTGATGATCGGCGTGAACCCGCAGCCCGACAACGGGCTCGAACATCTCACCTGCCTGTTTGCAGGCCCCGCCACGGACGACATCGCGACCCATTGGCAGCAATTCGGCGGGGCACAGGTCACACCCCTGCTCGGCCGGGAAATCACGTTGTTCCAGGGCACGGTCTTCAATGCCCGCGATGACATCACCTATTCCGAGTACCAGGTCTGGGCCCGCGTTCCGGCAGCCCTCTCGGACCTGACCGACACCTACCGCTACGAACGACTCGAGACCGCCCCGCAATGACCTGCGGATCTCGCCACGAACCCGAGCCATCCCCGCGCCCCGAGGAATGAAACCATGACCGATCAAAGCCCCAACGATCAGTTCCACGCGTCGAGCTTCATGCAGGGCCACAACGCGGCCTATCTCGAACAGCTCTACGCGCAATACGCCAACGACCCGGGTGCCGTGGACGAGGCATGGCGCGACTTCTTCGCCGCCCTCGGCGATGCCGCGCAGGATGCGAAGGCCGAGGCGCAGGGCCCCTCCTGGGCACGCCGCGACTGGCCGCCCCAGCCCAGCGACGACCTGACCGCCGCGCTGACCGGCGAATGGGCGATGCCTGCCCCCGAGGAGGCCAAGGCCGCCGGCAAGAAGATCCGCGACAAGGCCGCCGAGAAGGGCGTCGAGATCACCGATGCGCAGGTCCAGCGCGCCGTGCTCGACTCCATCCGCGCGCTCATGCTGATCCGCGCCTACCGCATCCGCGGGCATCTCGTGGCCGACCTCGACCCGCTGGGGATGCGCGACCAGACCCCGCACCCCGAGCTCGACCCGCGCTCCTACGGCTTCACCGAGGCCGACATGGACCGCCCGATCTTCATCGACAACGTGCTCGGCCTCCAGATGGCCTCGATGCGCCAGATCGTCGAGATCGTGAAGCGCACCTACTGCGGCACCTTCGCGCTGCAATACATGCACATCTCCGACCCCGAACAGGCCAGCTGGCTGAAGGAGCGGATCGAGGGTTACGGCAAGGAAATCCACTTCACCCGCGAGGGGCGCAAGGCGATCCTGAACAAGCTGGTGGAGGCCGAGGGCTTCGAGAAGTTCCTCCATGTGAAATACATGGGCACCAAGCGTTTCGGCCTCGACGGCGGCGAGGCGCTGATCCCCGCGATGGAGCAGATCATCAAGCGCGGCGGCGCGCTGGGTCTGAAGGAGATCGTGATCGGCATGCCGCACCGCGGCCGCCTCTCGGTTCTGGCCAACGTGATGGGCAAGCCCTACCGCGCGATCTTCAACGAATTCCAGGGCGGCAGCTTCAAGCCCGAGGATGTCGACGGCTCGGGCGACGTGAAATACCACCTCGGCGCCTCCTCCGACCGCGAGTTCGACGGCAACACCGTCCACCTCTCGCTCACCGCCAACCCCTCGCACCTCGAGGCGGTGAACCCCGTGGTTCTGGGCAAGGTCCGCGCCAAGCAGGACCAGATGAACGACACCGAGCGGCGGCAGGTCATGGCGATCCTGCTGCACGGCGACGCGGCCTTCGCCGGCCAGGGCGTCGTGGCCGAGGGCTTCGGCCTGTCGGGCCTGCGCGGCCACCGTACCGGCGGCACCATGCATATCGTGGTGAACAACCAGATCGGCTTCACCACCGCGCCGCATTTCAGCCGCTCCAGCCCCTACCCCACCGACATCGCCCTGATGGTCGAGGCGCCGATCTTCCACGTCAACGGCGACGACCCCGAGGCCGTGGTCCACGCCGCCAAGGTCGCCACCGAGTTCCGCCAGAAGTTCGGCCGCGACGTGGTGATCGACATCTTCTGCTACCGCCGCTTCGGTCACAACGAGGGCGACGAGCCCATGTTCACCAACCCGGCGATGTACAACCGCATCAAGCGCCACAAGACCACGCTCCAGCTCTATACCGAGCGGCTGGTCCAGGACGGGCTGATCCCCGAGGGCGAGATCGAGGATGCCAAGGCCGCCTTCCAGTCCCGCCTCAACGACGAGTTCGAGGCCGGCAAGGAATACAAGCCCAACAAGGCCGACTGGCTCGACGGCCGCTGGTCGCACCTCAACCGCGAGGGCGAGGAATACCAGCGCGGCGAGACCGCCATCAAACCCGAGACCATGGCCGAGATCGGCCGCGCGCTGACCACCGCGCCCGAGGGCTTCAACCTCCACAAGACCGTGGGCCGCCTGCTCGAGACCAAGGCCCAGATGTTCCAGACCGGCCAGGGCTTCGACTGGGCCACCGCCGAGGCGCTCGCCTTCGGCTCCCTCCTGACCGAGGGCTACCCCGTCCGCCTCGCCGGTCAGGACAGCACGCGCGGCACCTTCTCCCAGCGCCATTCCGGCCTCATCGACCAGGAGACCGAGGACCGCTACTACCCCCTCAACCACATCCGCGAGGGGCAGTCGCGCTACGAGGTCATCGACTCGATGCTCTCCGAATACGCGGTGCTCGGGTTCGAATACGGCTACTCCCTCGCCGAGCCCAACGCGCTCGTGATGTGGGAAGCGCAGTTCGGCGATTTCGCCAACGGCGCGCAGATCATGTTCGACCAGTTCATCTCGTCGGGCGAACGCAAGTGGCTGCGCATGTCGGGCCTCGTCATGCTCCTGCCCCACGGCTTCGAGGGCCAGGGCCCGGAACATTCCTCGGCCCGTCTCGAACGCTTCCTGCAGATGTGCGCCGAGGATAACTGGATCGTCGCCAACTGCACGACGCCGGCCAACTACTTCCACATCCTGCGCCGCCAGATCCACCGCAGCTTCCGCAAGCCGCTGGTGCTGATGACGCCGAAATCGCTGCTGCGCCACAAGCTCGCGATCTCGGATGCCGAGGATTTCACCACCGGTTCCAGCTTCCACCGCGTGCTCTGGGATGATGCCGAGAAGGGCCATTCCGACACGCAACTGGCCGCCGACGACAAGATCCGCCGCGTCGTGATCTCCTCGGGCAAGGTCTACTTCGACCTGCTCGAGGAACGCGATGCCCGCGGCATCGACGATGTCTACCTCCTGCGCCTCGAACAGTTCTATCCGTTCCCGGCCCTTGCCCTGATGAAGGAGCTCGAGCGCTTCAAGGGCGCCGAGATCGTCTGGTGCCAGGAAGAGCCGAAGAACCAGGGTGGCTGGAGCTTCGTCGAACCGAACCTCGAATGGGTGCTCAGCCGCATCGGCGCCAAGCACACCCGGCCCCGCTACGCGGGCCGCGCCGCCTCGGCCTCGCCCGCGACGGGCCTCGCCAGCCAGCACAAGGCACAACAGAACGCGCTCGTGAACGATGCGCTGACCATCGAAGGGTAACAAAGATGTCCATTGAAGTCCGCGTCCCCACCCTGGGCGAAAGCGTCACCGAAGCGACCGTGGCGACCTGGTTCAAGAAGCCGGGCGATGCCGTGGCCGTCGATGAAATGCTCTGCGAGCTGGAAACCGACAAGGTCACGGTCGAGGTCCCCTCGCCCGCCGCAGGCACGCTCGGCGACATCGTCGCAGCCGAGGGCGAGACCGTCGGCGTCGATGCGCTGCTGGCCACGCTGACCGAAGGCGCGGGCGCCGCCCCCGCCAAACCCGAAGCGCCCGCCGAGCCCGCCGAAGCCCCCAAGGCCGGCGGTGACGCGGTCGACGTCATGGTCCCCACGCTCGGCGAGAGCGTGACCGAGGCCACCGTCGCCACCTGGTTCAAGAAGGTCGGCGAGTCCGTCCAGCAGGACGAGATGCTCTGCGAACTCGAGACCGACAAGGTCTCGGTCGAAGTGCCCGCGCCTGCCTCCGGCACCCTGAGCGAGATCCTCGCCCCCGAAGGCACCACGGTTCAGGCGAATGGCAAGCTCGCCGTCATCGGCGGCGCCGGTGCGGCTGCCGCCCCCGCCCCGGCCTCGGCCCCCGCCGAGACCCCCGCGGCGGCCGCC
>WVSO01000080.1 GCA_015689745.1 Rhodobacterales bacterium HKCCSP123
AAATCCTCCACTACTCAATCACCCCAGTCTGTCCCATGAGTGCTGATGCCGGACAGGGCGCTGTAGCGGGCGCAATTATCCTGCCTGCGATTGGTGCTGTCCTTGGTCTTGTCGCCGTATTCTTCCTTTCTCGAGCTGTGTTCGGGCGACCTAGGAAACCAGAAAAGATGCTGGAGTTCGAAGTGCGAGCTTTGTTTGCGAGCCTCCGCCTTGCCGGTCCTATCGCTTCTTTTCTAGCCGATGACGCAACTGCGCCCACCAAGGACGAACTGCGGGTCTATGCTCATGAAGGGTTGTTGCCGCTCTGTTCGCTGATTGAAGACCACTTGAGCCGTACTGAGAATTCTACAGAAACAGGAAAGCCATGCCGATCTTTCGACGAAACCCTAGCCCTGTTGCCGCGATGGAAGCTGCGTCGCCATCATCGAAAACTGCTCCGTCGCGCCCAGAAACTAGCTCGCCCAAAACGGCAGACCGGAATTCAAGGCTTGCTTCGGTCGTCATCGCGGTCACATTCCAACGTCTAATTGAAGATGCTTCGCGCGAGTGGGCGTTAGAAGAGGAGCTGGTGCTACAGGCACTACGCCGCTCCACTCGGTCGCTTGAGGCAGCGTCAGCTGAAGAGCTTTCAGAGTACCTAAAGTCGCTGTCTCAAGACCAGCTGCGGGGCGTAGCATCGAATGTGAAGGGCATCTACCACGAGCTATTGTTCGTTCAGGCGGAGAACGGTGACTGGGATCAAGTCAAAGCCAAGGTGAAGGAATTCACGAACCATCCGGGCGGTGACGTTGAGTTCGTTGTTGATGGAAACTCCATCGGTGAGGTCCAGCTTAAAGCTGTGGCATCCGAAGCCCAAGTACTGGAGCACTTGGCACGATACCCTGAGATCGAAATCAGGGTGACTGAAGAAGTCGCTGCGAAAATGCCTGGCATCGAAAGCTCTGGGTTTTCGAACGAAGAGCTGACACGCGATGTCTACGACAGGCTCGCTGAACTTCAAGGGGATGGACTTGTCGACGAGATAAGCGAAGGACTTGCCACATCGGCATTGGTAAGTTCAGCGATCATCGCGGGGAAGGCAGCTCGGGGGCAACATCTGTCTGGATCGCAGATACGCTCATTTCTTGTGGACGCAGGGATAGGAGCGACAACGGCAGCTGTGCTGGACGTTTTGCTTATTCCGTTGACCAGTTGAATAGCTCAGAAGCGTTGTGGTCGAACCACGCTAGAAAACGCTGTCTTCGAGTGTGGTCCAAAACACTGTGGGGCAAACGCTGTGTTCCACTTGCTGTGGCCAACACATTGATTCCAAACACTGTGTTCAACACAGCTTTCCAGTCCGTAAATCGCTTCATCAACGCACGTGAAAACTGTGCGATGAGTGTGTAACGCACGAAGTGAAAACTGTGCGATGCTTAATGCATTGATTTTGCTTTGAAAAGTGGTGCCGGGGGCGCACTCACGTTAGAAGTCTAAATATTTGTTTTTATACATTTAATCCCAAGACTCTTGAACAACAACACCCCCAAATATACCCCCATAAGGTTTTTCTTTTGTTATCAAGCCATTGAAATATAAACATGATTCCGCGTTTCGGAATCGAACCAACGGGCTCCATTGGCTACTGGCACTAGCCTAACCAGGGGCAAGGGCGCAGCGCAAGAACTCGGAGATCATCGAACAGCCTATCGCACAAAGGAGGTCGGTCGCCTTCCGGATATGCAGTGATTTCGAGGTCAAATGATCACCATGCATCTCCACCTCAATACAACGTGGCTCAGAACGGCATTCGTTGATCGGTGTGCTGATCGTAGCCGAGGAGAGCAGCATCGGTTGACGGGCTGCAAGTCATTGGCTTGCATGGGAAATGGATTCTCAACCAAAGGCTACAAATGAATCGCATTGGACTTCTGTCGTCTGCCGCACTCTGCTTTCTGGCTGCATCTGCGATAGCCGATCCATCTCCGGCTGAGTTCGAGGACGCGCGCACTGCTTGCCGGGACGCCTTCCTTGCTCGCGACGTGGACGCCTACCTCAACGCCGCTTCGACAATGATCGGATGGGGAGAGGTTGAGAGTTCTGGCTTCGCTCGAGAGATCGAGCTCTGTCTCGCATTCGCGGATTTTCTCGATGGGGTAAACCTAGAAGAAGTACGTTCTCGTGCCGCGGCACTTACGCAGCTCGGCATCGCCACATCGGATCCCGGCGGTCCACCCACCGCTGACGGACAGCTGGAAGAGTACTTGGCACGTGCCCAGGGCGACGACAGCGACATGGCAGCCCTCGCGGCCGAGATTGCTGCCGATGAGGACTTCGCCCCATCTGCAAGCGCTGCCAGAGATGCTCTCGAGACTGCGTTGAATGAATATGTGACGCCGATTCCCGCTGCACGAGCTGAGCAGAACCTCACGGCCTACCGGGCGCTCGCCCGGGTGAACCCGGAGGAAGCACGATACCAGGAAAGAATCCAACGTTACGAGGCCGCCATTCTGGCCGCTCGAGAACAGCTCGAGCGAACCGCGCGCCAACTCGAAGGCAGACTAATCCGGACCGTCGCAGAGTTCGACGGTTCGTCATGGGCACGACACCCATCGTCTCCTCGCTTCCAGGACATTAGGGATTACGTCACGCTGTACTTGATAGAGACGGCGTCAGGACGGCAAAGCCTCGAGCTGTTCATCAACTACACGTCGCGTGATGGCTGGCTCTTCGTACAGGGCGCTTCGCTCAATGTCGATGGCGAGACCAGCCGCCTACCCGTCCCACGCTGGTTCCGAGATAACGACACAGAGATTTGGGAGTTCGGCAGCATCACCGGTCCGGACGCAATTTCCATCGCTCAAAGGATCGCAGAAGCCGACCGTGCGGTGATCCGATTCAACGGACAGCAGTTCTACGATGACTACGTGGTGTCTGATACGGACAAACGAGTGATGCGTGAGATGCTCGCGATGTGGAATGTGATCTCAGCGGATTAACGATGTTTGATCACCTCAAACAGCTCATCCAAGTTGCGGACCGGCGCTTGTTGCGTTCCGCCTGCAAAAAGCCGTGGATTGGAGGCGTCGTATGAAACACACCCCCCACTTGGTTATGTTGGCCTGTTTTCTGGCCCCATCAGTATCGCAAGCCACTGATTGCTCGCGTTGGCCCCAATTTGCCTCGAATGAGGCTTACCTCCAGCCCCTTTCAATCGAGGCCGCAAACACTGATGACCACCTGAATGGATCCAATGATCTCGAGGGCATTATCATCGCGGCCGACCTCGAGGGTCGCGACCTTCAACTCGACGTCCTTCACTATCCAGGTGATGTTACTGCGGCAGCAGCTTTGCGTGTCATTTTCATGATCGGGCGGCTTTCGGATGAGAGCTACGACCGCCTAGTTCTCATCGATGAAGGCGAGCGACTATTCTACATCGCCGAACCGGATCTTCGTTCCGTTGGGTGCCGTTTTATCTGGCGCAGACAGGCGGGAGAGAACCCAATCGCCTTAATGCGAGACTTCTACAGCAACCTCTATTTTGTTGAGACGGATCAAGCCGTAGTCCGGGGTCTGAATGGCTCCCTGCTCGGTGACACTCAGCGTGTCCTGCAAGCAAACAACGAGGTCGTCCTACCTGCGTGGATCCTAAGCGCGATTGAATGACCTTCAGCCCAATAGCTCGTCAATCGGCGCGGCATACTCTGATCGTGCAGGTCGGTAGTGTTGGCCTGCTTGGCCGGAAGTAATGAATGATAAGCACCGCATTATTCCCAAAGGCTGACCCAAGTACATTTATGATAAACTCGGAGCGAACTTACGGCGGCGCAGGGCAGCTGTGGAGCAGCTGGGAACTTCGGCCGCCGCTGGGGGCCCCTAGCGGCTTTTGAAGGATTGACGTCATCGTTAGGTTGCGGCCAGTCAGCGCGAGATTCAGCGAAAGAATGAGCCTTGTCATCGGCCCAGCGTGCCAGGCTTGACTGTCTGGGCCTTGTACCGGTTTTCTCGGTCGGGCTAACTTCGCGAAATGTCCAGAATCGACTTTGTTGAAGTGCAGTTTCCAGTCGGCCAGGGTGGCTTCCACGCCGGCTGTCTTGTCGAACATGGCTTTCCTCTGAACATCAATCCCTTGGTTGGCGAGCCTTTGTTTGCCTGGGCTTACGATTGCGGATCCAACCAGCAGGATATTCTCAACGAGCAAATTCAGACGATCGCCGGCACCCGCCTGGAGATGCTGTTCTTATCTCACCTCGACGGTGACCACGTCGTGGGGGTCGACAAGCTGTTGTTAGCAGCGGACGGCGTTGACGAAGTCATTTTGCCGTATCTCGGCGACGTCGAATGGGCGCTGCATCTGGCAGCAGCAGCTGGGCGTGGCTCATTGTCAGGTACGTTTATCGACCTTGTCGCGAGTCCGAGCGAGTGGTTTGGCGCGCGCGGCGTTCAGCGGATTACCTACATCGATGGGCACAGTGAAGACGACGAAGGACCAGACGGTCCCGACGCCATCGACCCCTCTGGCGGCGGAGAGATCGTTCGTGATGGGGAGCGTAGGCGACTGAAGTCCAGTTGGACGAGGAGCACGCAGCTTGTCGCGCCTTCGGGTTCATCAGGCAGCGTAGAGATCATCCGAGTCCCAAAGGGTGGGGTCGCGCCGATCTCAGGAACTCTCGGGCAGCTAAACTGGGTGCTGTCTCCCTTTGCTTTCAAGCCATCCGCTGCAAAGCTAGCCTCTTTCGAAGCCGCCCTGATTAATGAATTCGGCAGCAGCCTCACAGCGCAAGCCTACGCGAACGCCGCGCGTGATAAATCAGGGCGAAAGAAGCTCCGGAAGTGCTACGACGCGGTCTGGGTGTCGCACAACCTTCATTCGATGGCGCTTTATGCCGGCCCGGCGGGCGCGCCAGTGTGGAAGGTTCGATGTACAGCGCGCCAGGGTAATCTTCTGAGGCGCGTGGTGCAGCCTGGCTGGCTTTCGACCGGGGATTTCGACCTTTCAGTTGCCAAGCGACGAAAAAAGTTCCTCCAATTCTACGCTCGCTATGCACCAATGATCGGGCAATTCATGCTTCCACACCACGGGTCCGACCTTAGTTTCGACGCCGCCATTCTTCCGGCATTCTCCGACCTAACCTTCGCTATTGCGGCCGTCGGGACCAATAGCCATGGTCATCCGGGACGAGGCGTTCTGAAGGCGGTCCACGCAGCTTCAGGGCTTAGTTTCCTACGTGTGGATGAAAGCAAATCAAGCATGTTTCGCGTCGTGGGCATGGTGCAGCAATAAGCGGCCCCAGAGCACCGCTTGGGCCTACTAAGATATGAAACGATACAGACGGCCAGTACGGTGACCTTCGCACGCTGAGCGGATATGATGGACGACCTCCGTTCATGTTGACTCGGTCGGGCAGAACACCCGCTTCCGGGGCGCACTTATGCCAAGCCGATTAATGAAACTCGAATGGCGGGATCCGGCCCTTTGCGGACATTAGCCATTGCCGAGTACGCCGCGGTGCGGCAGATATGAGATCTTCCATTCGCGAAGTTTTTTTGTTCTGCGGAACGCCATAGACTGAGCAAGTTCCACTGTGCAGAAACTTCACAATGCCATTGCTGGCAGAGCTGGCTACCATCATTAAATCTCCAACATGCGATTTTTTTCTGACGGCCCTTCGATTCCCGATCTCCTCCTGGAGCGTTGCGACGCCGGTCGTGTCGTCTTCCTCTGTGGTGCCGGAGTGTCATTAAATTCGGGGATGCCAACATTTCTTGGGCTTACGGAGCACGTGATCGACTTCTTCGATCCACCGGAAGGCTCGGAGATCATGAAGGCATTCGCCCCCTGGCGAACCGATCCGACAGCAGCCAATGTTCCTCTAGACCAGATATTCAACCGTCTGCACCAGGAGTATGGTCGGGATGAGGTCAACGCACTGGTAACAGAGCGGTTGCTGCTCCCATCAACAGCAGCAACCATCGGTCATGAACACAGCCTGTTAAAACGGATATCTTCGAACCAGAGTGGCGTTCCTCAGATCGTGACGACGAACTTCGATCACCTGTTCGAACTTGGCGACGAAGCGGGCAGCATCCCTGTCTATAGTCCCCCGGCGTTCCCTGATCTGACATTCGGATCACCAATTGATGGTATCACCTATCTACACGGGCGACTTGTTGCACCAGACGCGACCCAACACCCCTACGTACTGAGCAGTGCAGATTTCGGCAGAGCCTATCTGTCCGAGGCATGGGCCACGAAGTTCATCAGCGGCCTTCTGGAACGATATACCGTCGTTCTTGTTGGGTATCAGGCCGAAGACCCGCCCGTGAAGTACCTCCTTCAAGGGCTCAACCATGATGGTCAGTTCGACCGAACGCGCCTTTATGCCTTCGACAAAGGGGAGCCGGAGGGAATTGAAGCCAAGTGGCGAGATCGGGGCGTAACTGCCATCGCCTATCAAGACCATAGCCACCTATGGCACACCATGGAAGCCTGGGCTGACCGGGCTGACGACCCACGTGCGTGGCGGAGCCGGGTCGTCGCTTCTGCGGAACGTGACCCGAAGGAGATAGCACCGCACGAGCGTGGGCAGGTCGCCCATGTCATACGTTCCGTTCCAGGAGCCAAGGCATTTGCCGACGCCGAACCATCACCACACCCGGAGTGGGTTTGCGTCCTCGATGCATTCGTTCGCAATGCCAAGAAGTGCAGCGGATACGGAAAAGATGCCGAAGAGTTCGATCCCGTGAAGGCATATGGCCTCGATGATGATCTTGGTCCGATCAGTGATGAGGATTTCAGACGGGGAACCAGAAACGATAACCTGCTCGAATGGCGGAGTGGCGACGAAAACCCGCCCGATTTTCACCGCCTCGGAGGTCGCCAGCTAGAGGGCCATGAGGCAATGCCAACCCGGTTGTGGCATCTCGCCCGCTGGATCGGAAAGTCATTCCAAGCGCCAGTGATCGCCTGGTGGGCGGCTCGTCAAATTGGCCTGCATCCTCGCCTCATCGATCACATTGCTTGGAACCTCGACCAAGCGAAAGGCGCTGACAGTAACTGCCGGCAAATCTGGAACCTGATATTAGAGCACCACCGTGATCCTCGGAACCGTCGGTGGAACGGGCGCTGGTACGACCTGAAGAAACGCATCGCCGAAGAGGGTTGGGTCCCCAGCGTCCTGCGCGACTTTCATCAAGCGGCCCAACCATGCTTGAACATCAAACGCCCAATGGGCCTGCATGAAAACAAACCGCCCACATTGGAGTGGGGTGAACTTGGTATCGAGGAGATCGCTCGGTTCGAGATCAAGTATTTTGAGCGACACAACGAGGACCTCGTGGTGCCGGATGAGGCCCTACCCGCTGTTTTTCACCTTCTGGAAAACCAACTCACCACAGCGGCTGGGATATTGTCCGAACTTGGTGTGTCCTACTTCACCACGCCGACATGCTACCCGGACCGGGAAACGGACGGTGGTGAGCATTACCATGATTCTGCTGAACAATTTCTTCTGTTGATTGAACTCTTCGACCGGATCGTGGCACTCGCGCCTCAACGGGCGATGGCCCATGCGATGCTCTGGGACGAAGGTGACGAGTACTTCTTTCGGAAGCTGAAGCTTTATGCGCTGTCGAAGCCTGAGCTGTTCGATGCGAACGACGCCGCCGAGATCATCTCCATGTTCGATCAGACCGCGTTCTGGGACACCGACGTGGTGCGCGAACTTCTCTTCGCCCTGGTAGATCGGTGGGATGAGTTCACGGATGAGAGCAAGGAAGTAATTGCAGAACGCATCTTGGCTGGCCCCGACAAGATGGGCCACTGGTCAGAAGAAGAATACCCCTCGTTTCGTGATCGAATTGCAGCCAGATATGGGCGTTACCTTCAGTTGAATGGCTGCGATCTACCTGATGCTCCGGCGACGAAGTTGGCGGAAATCATCGCGAGCATTCCAGATTGGCATGATGGTTGGGCAACTTCGACCGTGATGATGTCGGGCTCGCATGTGGGCTGGGTAGGAACTGATGAAGCTCCCGACGCTGTGATCGACATCCCAGTCAACGAGGTCGTCGCTAGGGCAAAAGAAGACCTGAAGCGCGACTTTGGCAGTTTCACCGAGCGTCGACCCTTTACGGGCTTGGTACGGGCAAATCCCCGGAAAGCCCTTTCCGCCCTAGCCATTGCCGGGAAAGCCGGTGACTTCCCACAGGCATTCTGGTCAGCAATGATTAACGAATTGCCCTCAGATGTCTCACCCCGGCTCAGAAGGGTCTTTCTGCATCGCATTGCTCGCCTCCCGCACCCAAGCGTCGTGGAACTCCGTCATACATTGGCCCGATGGCTGGAAAAGAACCTAGTTGGGATGCTGGAGTTCGACGACGTTCTTGCCTGGATCGTTTTTGATCACATAATTGATGGCATCCTGAGCGGTGGAGTGGATGCAGCAGAGAGCGGCCTTGGTGAAGTCCACCTAGGTGGAGAGGTTGTCGAACGGTCAAGACGCACACATGGCCATGCAATCAACGGCCCAATGGGAATGTGCGCTGAGGCGTTGTTCCACGCTGTACCCGGAGAGCAGCAGGAAGCTGGTTCCTTAGTTCCTGATCACATCAAGAGCCGCTTGGAACGACTATTCGCAGCACCAGGCGAAGGCTCCGATCACGCCGTGTCGATAGCGACAAGCAAGCTCAACTGGCTGATGTACATTGATCCGGATTGGACCCAAGAGCGCCTCATCCCCCTGTTGGCGTATGATCACCCGGCCTCGGAGCCAGCATGGAATGGCTTCCTTCACAGTGGGCGTGTGCCCTGGCCACCACTGGCCGAAATCATTAAGCCCCTGATGCTCGACCTGTTTCCATGGGTCGAAGAATTCTCATGGGACCGTGACCTCTCAAAAGTGGCCGCTCAGTGGTTGGGTTTCATGCGGGTGTTTCATCCCGATGAACCAGGCGGACTTACCAAGGCCGAGATGAAGTATGTTCTCCGGGCAATGTCCGACGATTCCCGCAATCGGTTCACTTTCTGGCTAGGACGTGTGGGACAGGGAAACGACGATGGTTGGACCAAATACGTGGTTCCCTTGGTCAATGAGGACTGGCCCAGAGAGCGACAGTATCGGACCTCTGGATCGGTTAGAGCTTGGATCGGCCTGCTTGACGACACAGGCGATAGTTTTCCAGTGGTCTATGAAGCTGTAAAGAAATTCTTGGTTCCAATCGAGACCGATGACCATCCGTTTTATCGCTTCACCCGTGAGGTCAATAAAGAGAAACCGATCACTACCCGTTTCCCAACTGAAACACTTGATCTGATCCACCGGGTTACACCCAACGTGCTATCGCGCCTGCCGTATGAGCTACCGAAGATTCTTGCCCTGATCGCCGAAACCGAACCATCATTGATGTCCGACTATCGTTATCTGCGCCTGATCGATTTGGTGGAGCGGTGTTGAAGGCGACCTCATCTGTCATTTGAAAACTCAGCTCGTAATTGAGCGCTTGGGATTGTCCTTCCTCCCGCTAAACTGCGGCTTTCTGCCGTGCAGCGAACGACTGCTTCCTGCCCCTTGCACTCGGTGTCGCGACTCCGCAGGTGTCAGCCCAAAGCTGCCGTTGGCTGAACGTTCAGCACGAAGCGGTACGCCCCGCCAGAGTCGCCATTCACTGCAGTTGCATGATCTGACGAAGGGTCTCGGTCCTGACCGCGGACGGCGCCCCGTTGAGCGTTCTTGGGTGAACGTCTACATTGCCGAAGTTGCGGCTGATCAAGCCTGCTGGAGTCCCCAAGCTGTTACGGCGATGTGGGGGCGCAAGCGACTGAAGGACCAGTTCATGCAAGGCGCTAGACTGTAACGTCAAAAGCCTTGGCAAGGACCTTCGACCTTACTACCGTTATTCGGAACAGAGGTTGACAAGTATAGTAGACTTACATGACAGAAAAAATTCAAGTCTCCTTCCAAGGAGGTGGAGCGAAGATAGTCGATCTTCTGGCAGCAGCAGAGGCAGTTCAGGAGATTTCATTGCACCGAGACATTGAAATTACCCGAGTCGCCGGAACGTCTGCTGGGTCAATTGTTGCGACCCTCGTGGCACAAGGCGTGCGGATTTCCAGTTTGGACTCTTCTCTGTTCGAGACGATTTTGAACAGTGTTAGAACTGCGCCCGGTATAGAGAAGCTATCTGGAGACGGTTGGCTCGACAAAGGTGATCAACTGTTAACAATCGCAAGAGGATATTCCTTTATCGAAGACGGGTACCTCAAAAAGATCATCGAGATTGCGCTGAAAGAGCTTGGTATTTCTCCAGAAACACCCATCAGAGACATTCAATTGCCAATTTATATCGGCGCCGCTTCGCAAATAACTAGACGAGCAGAATACTTCAATCAGGACATTGACGAGCTGTGCAATTACAGCATTGCTGACGCCCTCACATCATCCTGCAAGATCCCATTTGTTTTTGCCAACTTCAAATCTGACAAAGAATTATCGCAAGCCTATGTCGATGGCGGACTCTGCGAAAACCTACCAGTTGAACCTTTGCTAGCAGGCAAAGCCGATTTCGGACCGGTTATTGCAATAGGTGTTTCCTCAGCGACGGGAAGCTGGCCCGCTACAAATGCAAAGGAATACATCGGGCAGCTATTTGATATTGCGATCAATAATAGCGTGAAGCGCGCCGAGAGGTTCGTGGGCCAGGAAAACGTTCATCACGTAGTCTCACAGCTGAATACTACCGACTTTCTTAGTCTAGAATCCACGTTTCGCCTCAGTAAAAACTATAAAAGAACTTTTGAGTCTTGCTCCAAGTGGTTTCAACGTAGGATAGATGCGCTTACACCAACTACTCCTTCAGTAACCTATGTTCCGTCAAAGCCGACGATTGAGGAACTCCTGGAGCAGAATGCGAGGTCTTTTGCTGCGAGGCGGAAAGGTAGAACTTTCCATGTTGAGTTTTCCGCACTTATCGCTGCCGCGCACTCATGGAAACTCAGATATGACAAACAGACTCAAGCGCCTGGATCATCGGATATATACTCAAGAGTACACCTCGTGCCCAGACAGCGCGATTTTGAGCTTTCAGAGTATCCGATTGGAATGACAGCAATCGATGGTGCTTGGGCAGTACCGCCAACGTTAAATGTTGAGATCATTCAAGCGAACGGTGAACGCCGACCAGCTGAGTACGAGATTTTCCAGTATGCGCTCGAGGGAGAGCTGTTTGGATACAAAAGAAGCATGGTGAAATGCGTTGTTGTACTTAGAGAGCCACTCGCGACTTCTGAGTGCAATATCGAAGGCACTGATGCGGACAAGTTGCTAATTTGGTATCAACAGAAAACCGATGTTATCTTTAAAGACTTGCTTGATGAGAACGAAGAGTATGACTCTTTGGGGTTATTTGCGACGTCAGGCGTTAACGCCACCATATCGAGAGTGTTTCTACTTATTTGCGGTGATGCTGATAGAGCAGGAGTGAAGATATCAGTTGATGAATTAAGCTGTGCTCTTGAAAAAGTATCATCAGCGTCGGAGCTACCAGTCGAGCTGGCCTATCTTTGCGATCCAGAATTTCCACTGCACGGATGGGTATCTGGGGAAGTTAAAACTGGCGAAGGAGCAAGGCTTCGACTTGAGAACAAGACATAAATCTGGATGGTAGGGTGAAGCAGATTTACCAGAGGGCTAGCAGCCTTAGGGCCGTTCACTTCGATTTGAACTACTTCTTGGTTTGGATCCAAACGTTTTTCTTCGATGCCGGTTGCTTCACCGCCTTCCATCAATTCAGTGACTACTTCTTTTTTTCTTCCATGGGTTCCGCACCAACCGAATTCGTTTGCGTCAAGTCTGACCCGTTTTGACTGTATCCCAAGACGAACAGGCTCGCCATACGCGCGGTACCAAGTTGGGCCGATACTGACTTACTGCTCCCTCCGGGGTTACCTTGTTCATAACGAGAGTCTGTGGTCTGACCTCCGAATGACGGCTCTGCTGTAGTGCCCCATGAGAGTTGCATCTGCGGCGACTTTCCGCTTTCCGTCCCTACCGCCGAAACACCCTACGAAAGCTTGGGTGGTGGCAGCGCGGAAGACGGCTGAATTCGCTATGCTCAGCCTAGCTTTGGCCGATCAAGGCGCACGTAGGAATAAGACAAACGCCAAACTCAACCGCGCGGAGCACTTCGGCTACCTGAAGTCGGGCAAGAAACAGGACGCCTATTGCTTTCGCGGAGCCCAAATCCAGCCTTCGCTCATGGGAAGCCCGGGTACAGGAGCCTCTAGACTTGCACGGTTCTGCCCGAAGGCCAGAGCAACCCGAGCGCAGATCTCAGCATCGGCGATGTCTGCTTCCCGTCCGGACGAATTGGGCCTGTCTTGACCAAGACGTGTGCGACATAGGGCTGGGTACGTTTCGATCACTGTCAGAAGTCCGCCGTCGGACCATACGCCGACCTCAGGCGAGCTCGGCGCGAACTTTCCAATCACATGCATTGCTTTCGTCGCTTGGCTGCCGATCATGTCCTTGATTGCTGAAAGGGGCTGGACACCTTCATCAACAAGGCGGCGCTCAGTCGTGCGAAACAAGTACTCATTGCTCGCAGAAGTGCCAATTTCAGCGGAAACGGCGTTCAAAGATAGAAGCCTCTGAAAGGCTTCGGGGAACCCAAGAGGAGCATCGATAGCAAGCACTACGCGATGGTCTCTTGGGTCGAAATCTCGACGGCCGCAGATCGCAAACAACTGGTCCAAGAACTCATGCGTCTTGGCGGCTGCGTTGATATATTTCGTCAGATTTCCGCGCCAGCTGCTGCCGGTGGCTGCGCCGTTGGCGTCTAGGATAACAATGGCATCCCGGCTGTTTGGATTCTTGTCGCAGTTCCAACCACCGACATCCCAGCCGACATAGTAATCCGTCTTCACAAGCTCCGCGCCCTCCCGCATCCATCAATAAGATTGTTTCCCGGGCACCGCGCCGCGGACACCGCCTCGTGGTTCGGGGACATCCCCCGTCCTCCTAGGAAAGAGGTGTACATGGCAGTGAAACACGGTCTGACCCGCAGCTGCGCCAGAGTTTACCCCCATGTTGAAACCGGCAATCTTCGGATCCTGACCCAACAGGTCAAGTCGCGTCGTGTGTAGTAACGACTGGATCGCGTTCACCTCCGGCCGAAACAGATCGAAGTAATCAGCCACGTGGCGTTTTGGGATAATCAGCGAGTGGCCTTCGGTCACAGGAAAGGCATCTCTGATCACGAATGCCAGCTCGTTCTCTGAGAGAATACGATCGGGTGGAAGCTCACAGAAGACGCATCCTTCCTTCCGATCCTCGTACTTGTCGGCGACCCCACGAAAGTCTGCATCATCCCGGTCGCGCTTCATAGCATTGCAGGAGTAGCAGAGGGCCTGCAGGTTGGCCTCATCATCTGTTCCGCCATGATTGCGTGGGACAATGTGGTCGACCTCGAGGGCTTTGTCCTCAGCCGAAATACCGCACAGCTCACAGCGGAACTTGGCGCGCTTGAGCACGTCATACCTAAGTGTTCCTGAGATGTAGCCCACAGACATGCTTCGGTGCGACCAAATGCGATCGCCCCGACGATTCAAGAACGCGGCGATTGCCACATCACATGCTTCGATCAGAAGCTCTCGTTCTTTTGGGCTTAGATCTTTCGCGTCCTTGAGCTCGTAGCCTGTTATGCTGCGTCCAGACCGTTTGACCGCGGTGATCCCGTTCTTGGTCAAGACCTTGCCAACCATGTTCTTGGTACGCAGAGCGTAATACTCGATCTGGGATGGATCATGCGCGAGTAGGGCGGTGGCGATTTCTTCAACACTGGCCGCCCCGCCCTGCAAGAGGAGCTCGCGGATCATCACGGGCTGATAGATGTGGGACATCCGCATCTTCGCTGAAATGTACTCGGATAGCCTTGAGAAAGCAGAGTTTGGCATCCGCACTATCCAAGCCCCACTGCTTCGAGAACGTGTTCGTCTGAAGGGTCGATCAGCTCGACAAGCTCCGCATGGATATCCGGCCACTCGGCATTTAGGTCGACCGTCGCAACGGTTACCGGTGTTCCAAGAAGGCGATATTGAAGGCGCAGCGACTGTCCGGTCGTCGGATAGATGAGGAGACCTGACAAGCTCTGGCCAGGCTCTTTCTCGCACACATGGGCGAGATACGTAGACAACTGGTATAGATGCGCAGAGCGCACCTTCGGATCATAGCGACCTCCCGCCAGCACCTCCTTGTAGTATTTCGCGTCGGCCACGATCGTCCGGGGGCCCGATCTGAGCGTGATGTCGGTCTTCATAATTGGCAAGTATGCGAGATCAGCCTCATTGTCCGCCTCTGCAAGCCAAGGCATGATTTCTGAAGCCACGGAGTAGCCCGACAGCTCAGATCTGTAGAAGTTTCGCAGGAAATCCTCGAAGAGTGCGGACATGCGTGTCTCGTCTTCCAGGATGCTCTGGAACTTTGAGCCGCCCCCCTGCTCGTCTGGCAAGAGTGCGTGGAACACCAGCTCGCAGACGCGCATCAGAAATCCATACTGCGAGGTGTTTCGCGAAAGCTGAACGCGATGAAAAAGGTCCGCAGAGAGACGGATCGGGGAGACGCCCGCCATCCGACGTGCTGAAATAAGAAGTTCGTGTCTTAGGGCTTGTTCAACGTCCGCACAGGCGGCAAGCGACAGCAGACTTGCCTTCAGAACCTGATTGTGGAGGACGTCAGGTGTGAGCTCGTCCATATCGCAGACCGCGAAGCCACGGAGCATAGTCTGCTGCTTGGTCATGACATCGAGCCGGAGTTTTCCGCGGGGCGAACGCGTTTCTTCAGTAACCTCGATGTAGCCGCGGTCGAGCCCGCGCCGCAGAAGCCGATGCGTTCCATCGTTCAAGACCTTACCGAGGAGGTTCGGAAGGTCTGGACTTTCGTCAACGCCGACGTCTCGGACGCCGCCGCTCTTAAAGTGACCCCAAGCATAGAGCAGGAGATAGTAGATATTGCGAACGGGGATGGTCACCCGATCACCTCAACAACTGGTCGCGCCACTGGTCGGCCGTCTCAGGAGCATCAAACCAATATTCCTCGAGGAGCGGATGAATCTCCGTCTCGACGATGCGACGATACCATGCTTCCGGATCATCCACAGTGCGGCTCGGCGTGAAAAAGCTATGCCCAATCCGAAAGCCCGGACCGAGGTTTGTGCGGTCTGTCTCGATGGCTTGGTTCAGTTCGCCCATACCGTTGACGATACGATTGATGACACCCTCGGGTATGCCATGCGCTTCGAGGTGCGCGCGGAACTTAGCAGCTCCGTAGAGCGGTTCCATTGCGACAAAGGCAAAGCGTCGGCGAAGCGCGTAGTCGACAAGAGACAACGAGCGATCCGCCGTATTCATCATGCCAAGGATGTAGAGGTTGTCCGGCACATAGAAATCTTCATCCCCATCGGCCGCATATGCCAAGCGGGTCTTCCATGTTGCGTCGCGCTTATCCGGCTCGATCAATAGCATCAGCTCGCCAAAGATCTTCGAGAGATTACCGCGGTTGATCTCGTCTATGATGAAAACGTAGGTGCCATCACGGTCGTTCACCGCTCTATCGCGAAACTCGTAAAAGGTCCCGTTCCTCCGCTCGAAGCCCTGATTGCCATTGGGTCTGTAGCCTTGCACGAAGTCTTCGTAACTGTACGACTGGTGGAACTGGACGGTTTGAACTTTGCGATCGTCCTTAAAGCCTATCAGCGCATAAGCAAGCCGTCGTGCGATGAAGGATTTGCCCACGCCAGGAGCACCGGTAAGGATCAGATTTTTCTTGCTGCGCCACGTTGCGAGGTGCTTTTCGATGTCCTCACGTTCGAGGAAAAGCTCCTCTAGAGCATCCTCGATACCGTAGGGCGCTGCGGGTAGCTCCTCGCTCGGCTCGGGAGGTGCTTTGTCTGTCCGTCGTCAGATGATTTGGGACATGCGGGCCGTGTGACGAGCGGAGGCTCTG
>WVSO01000081.1 GCA_015689745.1 Rhodobacterales bacterium HKCCSP123
GGCCCGGTCGAGCGCGTCCAGCAGGGCCGCGGCGGGCATCGCGTCGGCCTCGGCCCGGACCTCGGGCGGGACGGCGGGAACCTCGGCCAGCCCTTCGGTCAGCGCACGGAAGTAGAGGCCGGTGCCGCCGACGATGATCGGGCGGGCGTCGCCCGACAGGAGCGGGCGCAGCGCGCGCAGCCAGTCGCCGACGGAATACTCGGCCTCGAAGGGGACATGCCCGTAGAGGTGGTGGGGCGCTGTCGCCTCGTCCCCGGGCGAGGGCCGCGCGGTCAGGATGCGCCAGCCCTCGTAGACCTGCAGGGCGTCTGCGTTGACGATCACGCCGCCCTGCGCCGCGGCGATCTCGAGCGCCAGCGCCGATTTTCCCGAGGCGGTCGGGCCGGCGATCAGGACGGGGAGTTCCCGCGATATGGTATCGAGTGAAATCAACGGGCTACCCTATGACGCGCGCGGCGCGCTCTTCATCATCCCGCTGGTACGGGCCCGGGTCCGACGCTCCGATGGGGCGTTGAACCCGCCCCGGTTTTAGACCATGGTGCGCCCCGCGCAATGCCGCGATCCCACGTGCCAGCCAAAGGAAGACCCCCATGCCGGACGATACCGCCCCATCGGTCGAGCCGCTCTACAGCCGCGTCATGCTGAAGATCTCGGGCGAGGCGTTGATGGGCGACCAGGGGTTCGGCCTGCACCCGCCCACCGTGGAGCGCATCGCGCGCGAGGTGAAGTCGGTCCACGATCTCGGCGTCGAGATCTGCATGGTGATCGGCGGCGGCAACATCTTCCGCGGCCTGCAGGGCAGCGCGCAGGGGATGGAGCGCACCACCGCCGACTACATGGGGATGCTGGCGACCGTGATGAACGCGCTGGCGATGCAATCGGCGCTGGAAGGCATGGGCGTCTTCACCCGCGTCATTTCGGCCATCACCATGAACGAGGTGGCCGAGCCGTACATCCGCCGCCGCGCCGTCCGCCACCTCGAGAAGAAGCGCGTGTGCATCTTCGCGGCGGGCACCGGAAACCCGTATTTCACGACCGACACCGCGGCCACGCTGCGCGCGAACGAGATGAACTGCGAGGCGATCTTCAAAGGCACCAAGGTCGATGGGGTCTACGACAAGGACCCCAAGAAATACCCCGACGCCAAGCGCTACGAAACGGTCACCTATGACGAGGTCCTGGCCCAGCACCTTGGCGTGATGGATGCCTCGGCCATTGCGCTCGCGCGCGAGAACGACCTGCCGATCATCGTCTTCAGCCTGGACGAGCCGGGCGGATTCCGGGGCATCCTGGCGGGGCAGGGCACCTATACAAAGGTCGCCTGAGGCCTTAGAACCGCTTTGAGAAAGTGAACCTGACGGAGAGACGGGGCATGGCCGAGGACGAGATCGACATCGACACCGATGATTTGGCACGACGCATGGACGGGGCGATCGCCGCGCTCAGGACGGAGTTCGCCTCGCTCAGGACCGGCCGCGCCTCCGCCTCGATGCTCGACCCGGTGCAGGTCGATGCCTATGGCTCGATGACGCCGATCAACCAGGTGGGCACCGTGAACGTGCCCGAGCCGCGGATGGTCACGATCAACGTCTGGGACAAGAGCCTTGTCGGCAAGGTCGAAAAGGCGATCCGCGAAAGCGGGCTGGGCATCAACCCGCAGCTCAACGGCACGATCATCATGCTGCCGATCCCCGAGCTGAACGAGGAACGCCGCCGCGAGCTGACCAAGGTCGCCGCGCAATATGCCGAGCATGCCCGCGTCGCGATCCGCAACGTGCGCCGCGACGGCATGGACCAGATCAAGAAGGCCAAGGCCGCGGGCATGTCGGAAGACGACGTCAAGCTCTGGGAAGCCGAGGTGCAGGAGATCACCGACGCGCATATCGCCAAGGTCGACAGCGCGCTCGAGACCAAGCAGGGTGAAATCATGCAGGTTTGACACCGGTCGGGCGGCCTGCCCACCCACCTGCCTGGGTGTGCGGGGCTGTACGTCCGGATATGAGGGCTATTCGCCCGAGCGGATGCCGATGCGCTCCGAACCGGGTAGGATCGGACAGGCGATTGTAACGAAGGATATTCCCTCATGACGTCTTCCCAAGCGCGGCCGCATCACGTGGCCATCATCATGGACGGCAACGGCCGCTGGGCTCAGAACCGCGGCCGTCCGCGCCTGATCGGCCACCATGCCGGCGCGCGCCGCGTCAAGGAGATCGTGAGGGCCTGTCCCGACCTTGGCGTCAAGTACCTGACGATCTTTGCCTTTTCGACCGAGAACTGGAAACGGACACAGACCGAGGTCGCCGGGCTGATGAAGCTGTTCAAGCGCTACATCCGGCGCGAGACCCGCTCGCTTCACGAAGAGAACGTCCGCGTCCGCTTCATCGGCGACCGTGTCCGGCTTGAGCCGGCCCTCGTCGACCTGATGGACAACCTCGAGCTTCTGACCGCACGGAACACCGGCACGAACCTGACCATCGCGTTGAATTACGGGGGACGGGACGAGGTGGCGCGCGCTGCCCGGCGGCTCGCCCATGATGTCGAGATGGGCAAGCTCGATCCGCGGTCGATCTCCGACGAGACCTTTCCGCGCTATCTCGACACCCATGTGCTGCCGGATCCCGATCTCGTGATCCGCACGAGCGGAGAGGCGCGCATCTCGAACTTCCTGCTGTGGCAATCGGCCTATGCCGAGTACGAGTTCATCGACACGCTCTGGCCCGATTTCACGCCAGAGGTCTTCGCCGACGTCCTGTCCCGCTACGGCCTGCGCGAGCGCCGCTTCGGCGCGGTGCCCGCCATCTGAGGGGCCCGGTTTGGCGCTGGCGCAGGGCAGCTTCTCGGACCTCGCCACGCGGGTGGCGACCGGCTTCGTGATCGCCTGCGTCGGGCTTGCCGCCGTCTGGGCGGGAGGCTGGTGGTTCACGCTGCTGGTCCTCGTCATCACCGGCACGCTGGTCTGGGAACTGGCGCGGATGCTGGGCGGCGGCGCGCGGCGCGCGCTGATCCTCGGGGGGCTGGCGGGGGCGGCGATCCTTGCCACCAAGCTCCTGCCGGTGGGCTTCGCGCTGCCGATGGTGCTTGCCGTGCCGATCGCCGGCATCGCCGTGCTCGAGCGCAACCGCACGCTCTTCGTGGTCATGACGGCGATGATCCTGCTCTCGGGCTTCGGCCTGATCCTGCACCGTGACGGTTTCGGCCTGACCTGGATGCTGTGGCTGGTGCTGCTGGTCGCGGTGACCGACATCCTGGGATATTTCGCCGGCCGCATCATCGGCGGGCCGAAGTTCTGGCCGCAGGTCAGCCCGAAAAAGACCTGGTCGGGCACGATTGCCGGATGGATCGGAGCCGCGGTCATCGGCTGGATCTTCATGGCGAAGACAGGGTCGGGGGTGGAATTGATCGGCATTTCCGTCGCGCTCTCGATGGCGAGCCAGATGGGCGACATCGCGGAATCGGCGGTGAAGCGGCGCATGGGGGTGAAGGACAGCTCCAACCTTCTGCCCGGTCATGGCGGCGTCTACGACCGGTTCGACGGGCTACTCGGCGCGGCCTTCCTGCTGGTGATCGTGGAGAGCCTGACAGCCTTTCCGCCGCCGCCGGTCTAGGGTAGGGCGGGGCCATGCGCAGCGTCAGCATCTTCGGGGCGACAGGCTCCATCGGGCAGAACACCGTCGACCTGATCGCGCGCGACCCGGGCGCCTATCGCGTTGTCGCGCTGACCGGCGGCGGCAACATCGCGCAGCTGGCAGCCGACGCGGTCCGGCTGAAGGCCGAGGTGGCGGTCACCGCCTATGACGACAGGCTTGGCGACCTTCGCGCGGCGCTCGAGGGGACGGGGATCGAGGCCGCGGCGGGGCAGGGCGCCCTGGTCGAGGCCGCCGACCGGCCCGCCGACTGGGTCATGTCGGCCATCGTCGGCGCGGCGGGGCTTGCGCCGGGGTTCCGCGCGCTGCGCCATGGCAGCACGCTGGCGCTGGCCAACAAGGAAAGCCTTGTGACTGCGGGTCCGCTTCTGCTGGCCGAGGCACGGGCGCATGGCGCCACGATCCTGCCCGTCGACAGCGAGCATTCGGCCGTCTTCCAGGGCCTCGTCGGAGAGGAGATGGAAGCGGTCGAGAAGATCATCATCACGGCATCGGGGGGCGGCCTGCGCGACTGGCCGCTCGAGGCGCTGCCGAAGGCGACCGTTGCCGATGCCGGTGCGCATCCCAACTGGGCGATGGGCCAGCGCATCACGATCGACTCGGCCTCGATGTTCAACAAGGGCATGGAGTTGATCGAGACGAAGGAGTTCTTCGGCGTCGGCCCCGACCGGATCGAGGCCGTGATCCACCCGCAAAGCATCGTTCACGCCCTTGTGGGCTTCCGCGACGGGGCGCTCATGGCGCACCTGGGCGCGCCCGACATGCGCCATGCCATCGGCTATGCGCTGCACTGGCCCGAACGGCGCGACCTGCCGGTGGCGCGCATCGACCTGGCGCAGATCGCGACGCTCGAGTTCTACGCCCCCGACCTGACGCGCTATCCGGCCCTCAGGATCGCGCGCGAGGTGATGGAGACGGGCGGGCGCAGCGGCGCGGTCTTCAACGCCGCCAAGGAGATCGCGCTCGACGCCTTCATCGCGGGCCGTATCGGCTTCATGGAGATGTCGGAGGTCGTCGATCGCACGCTTTCCGCGATATCGTCGCAGCTTTGCCTTACTTCGCCCATGTCCGACCTTGAGGACGTCCTACATACAGACCACATGGCCCGACAGACGGCCTGGACCCAGATCGAGCAGATGGAGCGCGCGTAAGTCATGGAGTTCATCCCCCAGTTCGGAAACATCGCCTTCACGCTTTTCGCTTTCGTGGCGGCGCTGTCGATCATCGTGGCGATCCATGAGTACGGGCATTACATCGTCGGCCGCTGGTCGGGCATCCATGCAGAGGTGTTCTCGATCGGGTTCGGCCCGGTCCTTGTCAGCCGCACGGACAGGCGCGGCACGCGCTGGCAGATCGCCGCGCTGCCCTTCGGCGGCTACGTGAAATTCCTGGGCGATTCCGACGCGGCCTCGGGCAAGGATGCAGCCGCCATCGACGCGCTCGACGTGGAGGAACGCCGCCGCTCGATGCATGGCGCGCCGCTCTGGGCGCGCTCGGCCACGGTTGCGGCGGGGCCGGTCTTCAACTTCATCCTGTCGATCCTGATCTTCGGCCTCGTCCTCGCCCTCACGGGCCGGACCGTGGACGAACCGCTGGTCGGCGCGCAGGCGCCGCTACCCGCCGATTTCCGGCAGCTCGAGGCCGGCGACCGCATCCTCGCGCTGGAGGGGCAGGAGGTGACCGAGTTCACCGAGATCTTCGAGGTCGCCGAGGACCTGCCGCCGCAGCCCACCGTCACCTACACCGTCGAGCGTGACGGCGCCGTGATCGAGACCGAGGCGGCCTTTCCCCTGATCCCGCTGGTGCAATCGGTCGCGCCCCAGTCCGCCGCCATCGCCGCCGGGCTCGAGGAGGGCGACGTGATCCGGGCCGTCGACGGGCAGGACATCTTCGCCTTCCGGCAGCTCCGCGAGGCCGTGGCCGCCGCCGAGGGCACGCCGCTCACGCTGACGATCTGGCGCGACGGCGAGACGATGGACGTGACGCTGTCTCCGCGGCGCACCGACCTGCCGCTGCCCGAAGGGGGCTTCGAGACGCGCTGGCTGATCGGGATCACCGGCGGCCTCAGCTTCGAGCCGGTCCGCGAGACCGTGGGGCCCAGCGCGGCCCTCGTCTACGGGGCGGAACAGACGGTCTTCGTCGTGCGCAGCTCGCTGTCGGGCCTGTGGCACATGATCACGGGCGCGATCTCGTCCTGCAACCTGCAGGGGCCGATCGGCATCGCCGAGACCTCGGGGGCCGCGGCCAGCCAGGGTATCGACAACTTCATCTGGTTCGTCGCTGTCCTGTCGACGGCGGTGGGTCTCCTGAACCTGTTCCCGATTCCCGTGCTGGACGGCGGGCATCTCGTCTTCCACGCCTACGAGGCCGTCTCGGGCAAACCGCCCTCGGACAAGGCGCTGCGCATCTTCATGACCATCGGTCTGACGCTTCTTCTGTCGCTGATGCTGTTCGCGCTGACCAACGACATCTTCTGCCCCTGATCGCCCGCAGGCGGGGCGGGGCGGGCCGGTCAAATACCCAAAACCCGCCCAAGCCGGGCCGAAGTCTCGCCACATTGCCCGGGCATCCATGATGCAGCAGCGGTCCGTGACGGACCCCGGGCATGGAGCGAGAGATGAAAACGATCATGGAAAACACCCGCGGCGTTTCGGTGTTTGTTCAGTTGAACGTCGACCGCCTGTTCGCGCCGCTCCTGATCATGACGGCCCTGTTCCTGGCAGGCGCCATGTTCGGCTACGCCACCGTCCACTGAGCCATTTCACGTCCGGAACCACCGGTCCTTCGCCGCGCGCGAATATGGCGAAAATGTGGCACTGTTCACCTAAGACCCTCAACCCCTTGTGATCGTTTTGACAACCCCTTGGCCCTCCGTTAGGCAGGAAGGGACTGCTCAAGAACACGGGGTTGGATTCGATGCCTTTGCGTCAACGCGCACGTTTCGCCTGGCTGTTGCGGAACCCACGGTCCACCCCGGGATTTGGCTTTGTTTCCATGATGCTGGTGGCCAGCCTGGTGCTGGTGCTGGGGGTCGCCTCGACGGCCCAGGCGCAGACCTTCCGGTTCACCAGTTTCATCGTTCAGGGCAATGACCGCATCAGCGAATCCGCCATTCTGACCTATGCGGGAATCACGCCGGGTGCCGTGGTATCCGGCGCCCAGGTCAACGATGCGGTGCAGCGCATCCAGAATACGGGCCTGTTCGAGGAGGTGACGGTCGACACGCGCGGCAACACGCTGGTGATCCAGGTGCGCGAGTACCCGACCATCAACCGCATCTCGATCGAGGGGAATCAGCGCCTCGACGACGAGGACCTTCTGCCGAACCTGCAGTCCACCCCGCGGCGCACCTATTCTCCCTCGGTGGCCGAACAGGACGCCAATGCCATCGCCGAGGCCTATCGCGCGTCGGGCCGCCTGACCGCGACGGTGACGCCCCGCATCATCCGCCGCAGCGACAACCGCGTCGATCTCGTGTTCGAAGTCGCCGAGGGCCGCGTCGTCGAGACCGAGCGGATCTCTTTCGTCGGCAACCGGGCCTATTCCGACCGGCGCCTGCGCCGCGCCCTCGAAAGCACGCAGGCGGGCCTGTTCCGGGCGATCATCCGCCGCGACACCTTCATCGCCGAGCGCATCGCGCTGGACCGCCAGCTGCTGACCGATTTCTACCAGGATCGCGGCTACGTCGATTTCCAGATCCTCAGCGTGACGCCGGAACTGGCGCGCGGACGCGACGCCTATTTCGTGACCTTCAACATCCGCGAAGGCCAGAGCTTCAACCTCGGGGCCCTCAGCGCGCGGTCCGAGGTGCCCGGCGTCGATGCGGCCGCCTACCAGGCCGCCATCCGCATCCGGCCCGGCCAGACCTACAGCCCTCGGCTGATAGACAACACGATCACCCGGCTCGAGAACCTCGCCACCCAGCAGGGTCTGCGCTTCATCCGCATCGAGCCCGTGATCACCCGCAACGATGCCGCCCGCACGCTGGACGTGGAATTCGTCATCAGCCGCGGCGAGCGCGTCTTCGTCGAGCGCATCGACATCGAGGGCAACGCGACCACGCTCGACCGCGTGATCCGCCGCCAGTTCACGACCGTCGAAGGCGACCCCTTCGACCCGCGCGCCATCCGGCAGACGGCCGAACGGCTGCGCGCGACCGGCTTCTTCACGAATGTCGAGGTCGATGGGCGCCCCGGCACCTCCGAGGACCAAGTCATCGTGGATGTCGATGTCGAGGAACAGCCCACCGGGTCGCTGGGCTTCTCGGCCAGCTTCTCGACCGACTCGGGTGTCGGGCTTGCCGTGAACTTCTCGGAGAGCAACTTCCTCGGTCGGGGTCAGGCGTTGAGCTTCTCGTTCAACACGACCGATGGAAGCCGCGCCTTCGACTTCAACTTCACCGAGCCGCACTTCATGGCCCGTGACCTGAGCCTGAACCTGCGCGCCTTCTACGCCGAGACCACGGCACAGAACCGCGACTACAACACGCTCGACGTGGGGCTGCGGGTCGGTCTCGGTTTCCCGGTCAGCGAATTCGGACGGATGAACGTCTACTTCGGGATCGAGCAGAACGAGATCTCGGATGTGAGCCCCGTCGGAACGTCGCCGATCATCGCCGCGGACGCGGGTGACCGGCTCGCCAGCTTCGTCGGCCTGCAGTATGCGTATGACACGCGGGACACCGGCATCGATCCGACCCGGGGCGTGCGTCTGCAGTTCGGCGCGGAATACGCAGGCCTCGGCGGCGACGCCGAATACCTGCGGGCGACCTTCCTCGGGATCGCCGAACAGCAGGTCCTGCGCGAGGAGGTTACGCTCCGGGCCAGCTTCGAGGCCGGCGTGATCGAGGCCCTGAGCGGCAACACGCGAAGCACCGACCGCTTCTTCCTGAGCAGCCGCCAGATGCGGGGCTTCGAGCCCAACGGTCTTGGCCCGCGGGACCTCGTGGCCGGCAACCAGGACGCGCTTGGCGGCAACTTCATGGCGGTCGCCCGGTTCGAAGCGGCCTTCCCGCTCGGCCTGCCGGACGAATACGGCATCTCCGGCGGCGTGTTCTACGACATCGGCTCGGTCTGGGGTCTGGACAATCGGGACGGCGGCACCAACGGCATGGATGGTGCGGATCTGGTGGACGACGGTCTCTACTGGCGCCAGACGATCGGCTTCTCGATCTTCTGGGACACCGCGATCGGGCCGCTGCGCTTCAACTTCTCGCATCCGCTCGCCTTCGAGAGCTATGACGTGACGCGGGAATTCGACCTCTCGATCGAGGCGCGGTTCTGAGGTCTCGGGCATGGGCCTGAGACGCGGCATCGGTTCCCTTCCGATCCGGGGCGCGGCGGCGGCTATGCTGGCGCTGTCCCTGACGGGGGTGCCGGTGGCCGCGCAGGAGGCCACGCTGCCGACCGATGCCCCCAGGCTCGAGACCCAGGGCGAGGCGCCGGGACTGGGCCTTGCGACCCTGCCGATCGTGGTGCTGAACCAGGAGCGGTTGCTGTCGCAATCGCTTTACGGCCAGCGGATCCAGCGCGAGGTGGAGACCGCGGGTGCCGCGCTCTCCGCCGAGAACCGCCGCATCGAGGCGCAGCTGACCGAAGAGGAACTGCGCCTGACCGAGCAGCGCGCCACGATGTCCGCCGAGGCCTTTCGTCCGCTCGCCGAGGAATTCGACACCCGTGTCGAGGGCATCCGCGCCGCCCAGGAGGCCAAGAGCCGCGCCCTGCAATCGCAGGCCGAAGCGGCGCAGGCGCTGTTCTTCGAACAGGTTTTTCCGGTTCTGATCGTCCTCATGCGCGAGCGGGGCGCGGCGGTCATGATGGACAACCGCGCCGTGCTCCTGTCGGTCGAGGGTGCCGATATCACCGACGCGGCCATCGCCCTGATCGACGCCGAGATCGGGGACGGGCCGGACGAGCCGATCATCGACCTGGACGGAACCGCCAGCCTGCCGCGCCAGCGGCCCTAGGACGACGCGCCGCCCCGGGCCGCGTGCCGCCGCGCTTGCCGCCGCGGGGCCGAGTTGCTACCAGACGCGAAAGGCCCCCGACGGCAGAGGACCCATGACCGCCGATACCCCGACAACCGCCGACATCGACCTGATCCAGCGGATCATCCCACACCGCTACCCGTTCCTTCTGGTCGACAAGGTGCGCGACATCGTGCCGTTCCAGTCCGCCGTCGGCATCAAGAACGTCACCATGAACGAACCGCATTTCCAGGGCCATTTCCCCGGAACGCCGATCATGCCCGGTGTGACGATCATCGAGGCCATGGCGCAGGCCGCCGCGGTGATGGTGGGTGTTTCGGCCGGTCTCGTGGACAAGAAGATGCTGATCTACTTCATGGGGATCGACGGGGTGAAGTTCCGCCGCAAGGTGGTGCCGGGCGACGTGCTCGAGCTGCATGTCACCACGCTGCGCGGCAAGCCGGGCGGCAAGGTCTGGAAATTCGGTGGCCGCGCCATCGTCGAGGGCGAAATGGCCGCCGAGGCCGAGTTCACCGCGATGATGGACCTCGGCGCGGGTGCGGGGAGCGCCGGATGAGCATCGACGCCACGGCCCGCATCCACCCGTCGGCGGTGGTCGAGGAGGGGGCCACCATCGGTCCCGGCTGTTCGGTCGGACCGTTCTGCGTCGTCGGGCCCGACGTGACCCTGGCCGAGGGCGTGACGCTGAAATCCCATGTCGTCGTCACCGGCTGGACCGAGATCGGCGAGGGCAGCACGATCTTTCCCTTCGCAAACATCGGCGACGTGCCGCAGGACCTGAAATACGCGGGCGAGAAAAGTCGGCTGATCGTGGGCCGCCGCAATCGCATCCGCGAAGGTGTGACCATGAACACCGGCACCGAGGGTGGCGGCGGCACCACCCGCGTGGGCGATGACGGCCTGTTCATGGCCGGTGCCCATGTCGCCCATGACGCACAGGTGGGCGACCGGGTCATCATGGTCAACAACTCCGCGCTGGCGGGGCATTGCATCGTGGGCGACGATGTCATCATCGGCGGACTTTCGGGCGTGCACCAGTGGGTGCGCATCGGCAAGGGGGCGATCATCGGCGCGGTCACAATGGTGACCAATGACGTGATCCCCTATGGCCTCGTGCAAGGGCCGCGTGGCGGCCTCGATGGCTTGAACCTCGTGGGGCTGAAACGTCGCGGTGTCGCGCGCGAGGACATCATGGCGCTCCGTGCCGCCTTCCAGGCGCTCGCCCAGGGCGACGGCGCCTTCCAGGACCGCGCGCGCCGCCTGCTCGAGGATGCCGCGGGGGAATCGCCCTACGTGCGCGACATCGTCGAGTTCGTGCTGGGCGACAGCGACCGGTCCTTCCTGACGCCGGGCTAGGCGTATGGTGGCGCGGGCGATCATCGCGGGGGACGGCGTGCTTCCCGGTCTCCTGGCCGAGGCGGGCCCCGCGCTGACCGTCCGGCTTCAGGGCATGCCCGGAGGGACCGGGGGGGCCGATATCGTCGCGCGTCTCGAACGACTGGGCGGCCTCTTCTCCGATCTTCACGACGCGGGCGTCGCCGAGATCTGCTTTGCCGGGGGCATGCGCCGCGTGGGCTTCGACGCCGCCGCGCTCGATGCCGTGACCGAGGCCTTGCTGCCGCGCCTGACCACCGCCATGGGGCAGGGCGACGATGCGCTGCTGCGCGATATCGTGGCGATCTTCGAGGCGGAGGGATTCACCATCCTTGGGGCGGATGACCTGCGCCCCGATCTGCTCGCCCCGGCTGGCGCAATCGCGGGCGCGGCCAGGCCCGACGGTGACGCCGCCCGCGCCCGCGCCGTTCTCGCCGCGCTGGGGCCGCTCGACGTGGGACAGGCCGCCGTGGCGGCCCAGGGGCAAATTCTGGGGATCGAGACGTTGCAGGGCACGGATGCCATGCTCGATTTCGTCGCCGCGACCGCACCCGGATCGGGCGGCGTGCTGGTCAAGCGCGCGAAGCCCGGACAGGATCTGCGCGTCGACATGCCCGCGATCGGCCCCGAGACGGTGGCGCGGGCCGCCGCCGCGGGGCTTTCCGGGATCGAGCTGCAGGCGGGTCATGTCCTGTTGCTCGACCCCGCCGCCGTGCGGGCGGCCTGCGACGCGCATGGTCTGAACCTCTGGGCCGTGCCATGACGCCGCGCCTGTTCCTTGTCGCGGGCGAACCCTCGGGCGACCGGCTGGGGGCGGCGCTGATGGCCGGGCTGAAACATCTTGTAGAAGAACCGGTCGAATTCCACGGCATCGGTGGTCCGATGATGCAGGCCGAGGGGCTGCAGACACTTTTCCCGATGGAAGAGCTGTCGGTCATCGGCCTGACCGAGATCCTGGCCAATTACCGCCGTCTCGCGCGGCGCGTCACCGACACGGCGCAGGCGGTGCTGGAGATGAAGCCCGACGCGCTGATCACCATCGATATTCCCGAGTTCTCGCTGCGCGTGGCCTCCAAGGTCAAGGCCGCGGCCCCGCACCAGCCCACCGTCCATTACGTTGCGCCGACGGTCTGGGCCTGGCGGCCCAAGCGCGCGCGGAAGATGGCGAAAAGCATCGACCATGTCCTCGCCCTGCTGCCCTTCGAGCCGCCCTACATGCGGGCCGAGGGCATGTCCTGCGATTTCGTGGGCCACCCCGTCGTCACCGAGCCGCAGGCCTCCGAGGCCGAGATCGCGGCGTTTCGCGACAAGCACGGGTTGGGTGCGGGGCCCAAGGTGCTGGTCCTGCCCGGCTCGCGCCGCTCCGAGATCGAGCGCCTCGCCCCCGTGTTCGGCGAGGCCCTGCGCCCGGTGCTGGCGCGGCACCCCGATGCGCAGGTGATCCTTCCCGCCGCCCCCGCGGTGGCGGGGTATCTTGGCGACAAGGTTGTGGGATGGCCGGGCAAGCCCATCCTCCTCGACCCGCGCGGGCAGGCGACCGGGGCCTTCGCCGCCGAGAAACGCGCAGCCTTCGCCGTCGCCGACGTGGCGCTCGCGGCCTCGGGCACGGTCAGTCTCGAGCTTGCGGCCTCGGAGACTCCGATGGTGATCGCCTATGACATGAGCTGGCTCAGCCGCAAGATGGTCGCCTCGATGCTGCGGGTCGATACGGTGACGCTGGTCAATCTCGTCTCGGACACGCGCGCCGTGCCCGAGTTCCTGGGCGAGGCCTGCAAGCCCGCGCCGGTCGCCGCGGCACTGAACCGGCTGCTCGACGACGAGGCGACGCGCCTCGAGCAACTGGATGCCATGGCGCTGACCATGCAGCGGCTGGGGCGTGGCGGAGAGCCGCCGGGCCTGCGCGCCGCGCGCTCGGTGCTGTCGGTGATCTGACGCGTCCTGGTCGGGGCTGTTCAGGCCGTGAAATGCGCCCGTTCGGCCCCGCTGAGGCGCAAGAGCACGTCGGGCGCGATGGCGAAGACATGGCGCGGCGTGCCCGCGGCGGCCCAGACCACCTCGAACTCCAGCAAGCGCGGGTCGAACCAGGCGCGGATCGGGTTCAGGTGGCCCACGGGCGCGACGCCGCCGATGGCGAAGCCCGTCTGCGCCCGGATCAGCCCGGCATCGGCCTTGCCCAGGGGTTCCCCCGCCAGCGCACTGGCCTTCGCGTCATCGACCCGGTTGCCGCCCGCCGTCACGAAAAGCACCGCGTCGCCATGGGTCTCGGCGCGGAAGATGATCGACTTCGCGATCTGGTCCAGCGCGCAGCCCGCCGCGCGCGCGGCCTCCTCCGCCGTGCGGGTGCCCTCGGCCATCTCGAGGATCTCGACCGCGACCCCGGCCTCCTGCAGCGCGCGCTCGACCCGTTTGAGGCTTTTCGACATCGGCATCCCTCCGCTTTCGGCCGTCATTGCAGGGTGCGGACCGCTGCGCAAGCCGTTGACCCCGCGACCGCCGAGGGCCTAACTCCGCCCATGAGTTTCGCCGCACGCCTGACCCGCCATCCGATCCCGCATTCCCCCGACCGTGGGGCCGAAGGCTGGGCTGCGCTCCACGATGTCGATGCGGACCTGCGGCCCTTGATCGAGGGGGCGGCAGGCTCCTCGCCCTACCTGGCCGGGCTGATCCGCAAGGAAGCAGGCTGGCTCTCGCAGGCGCTTTCCGCGCCGCCCGAGGATGCCGTTGCCGAGCTGATCGCCGAGACGGGCACGCTCGCCCCCGGCGACCTCGACACCGGGCTGAGGCGGATCAAGCGGCGCGCCGCGCTGATCGTGGCGCTGGCCGATCTGGGCGGGCTCTGGCCGCTGCACGAGGTCACGCAACACTGGACCGGCATCGCCGATGCCTGCCTTGCCGCAGCACTTGCGACCCATGTCGCGGCCGAGGCGCGGCGCGGCAAGCTGCCGGGCCAGACCGAGGAGGACGCCCGCCGCGACGGCGCGGGGATGATCGCGCTGGCGATGGGCAAGATGGGGGCGGGGGAGCTGAATTATTCCTCCGACATCGATCTGATCTGCCTCTTCGACGACGACCGCTTCGACGAGGCCGACGTAATGGAAGCGCGCGCCGGTTTCATCCGCGCGACGCGCCGGATTGCGGCGACGCTCGGCGACACCAACGCCGAGGGCTATGTCTTCCGCACCGACCTGCGGCTGCGGCCAGATGCGAGCGTCACGCCGGTCTGCATCTCGATGACGGCGGCCGAACGCTATTACGAGGCCGAGGGGCGGTCATGGGAGCGGTCCGCCTATATCAAGGCGCGGCCCGCCGCGGGCGATCTCGCCGCGGGGGCGCGGTTTCTCGAGACGATGAAACCCTTCGTCTGGCGGCGACACCTCGATTTCGCGATGGTGCAGGACACGATGGACATGCGCCAAAGGATACGCGATCACAAGGGGTTGCACGGCGACCTTAAACTGGAAGGTCACAACCTGAAGCTCGGGGCGGGCGGCATCCGGGAAATCGAGTTCTTCGCCCAGACCCGGCAGCTTGTGGCAGGCGGGCGCGACCCCTCGCTTCGGCCGCGACGCACGGTCGAGGCCCTGGCCGCCCTGGCGCGGGCAGGCTGGATCGAGACCGGCATCGCGGGCGAGCTGGCCGGGCTTTACACCCATCACCGCGAGGTCGAGCACCGTGTCCAGATGATCGACGACGCGCAGACCCACGCCTTGCCGAAATCCGACGAGGGGTTCGACCGCCTCGCGCGGCTCTGCGGCGAGGGCGACACCCGCGCCTTCCGCGCGCGGCTGGCCGAGAAGCTGCGCCGCGTCGAGCAGCTGACCGGCGATTTCTTCCAGCCCGTGAAGGGCGAGACCGCCCATGCACCCGAGATCCCGCCCGCCCAGGCCGAGATCGTGGCGCGCTGGCCGGGCTATCCGGCGCTGCGTTCGGTGCGGGGGCAGGAGATTTTCGAGCGGTTGAAGCCCGACCTTCTCCGCCGCTTCCAGTCGGCCGCGAAGCCCGACGAGGCGCTGTCGAATTTCGACGGCTTTCTCAAGGGGTTGCCGGCCGGGGTGCAGCTCTTCTCGCTGTTCGAGGCGAAACCTCCGCTGGTCGATCTGATCGTCGATATCTGCGCCACGGCGCCGGGCCTCTCACGGTATCTCAGCCGCCACTCCGGGGTGCTCGACGCGGTTCTCGACGGGCGCTTCTTCGCGCCCTGGCCGGGTGCCGACGGCCTGACGCAGGAGCTTTCGGGGATGCTTTCGGGGCGCGATTACGAGCAGCAACTCGACCTCGCGCGGCGCTGGCAGAAGGATTGGCATTTTCGCATCGGCGTGCACCAGCTTCGCGGCCTGATCGACGCCGAGGAGGCGCAGGCGCAATATACCGACCTTGCCCATGGCGTGATCGGTGCGCTCTGGCCCGCCGTCTGCGCCGAGATCGCGCGGCGGCACGGGCCCGCGCCCGGCAGGGGCGGCGCGGTGGTGGGCATGGGCAGCCTCGGCTCGGGGCGGATGAGCGCGGGGTCCGACCTCGACCTGCTGGTCATCTACGACCCCGCAGACGCCGAGATGAGCGAGGGCCGACGCCCGCTCGACCCGCGCGGATGGTATGCCAAGGCGACCAAGACGCTGATCACCGCGCTGTCGGCGCCCACCGCGGCGGGCAAGCTTTACGAGGTCGACATGCGCCTGCGCCCCTCGGGGCGGCAGGGGCCGGTGGCGACCTCGATCACCGCCTTCCGCAGCTACCAGCGCGACGAGGCCTGGACATGGGAACACATGGCGCTCACCCGGGCGCGGCCCCTCACCGGGCCCAAGGCGCTGCTCGAGGAGATCGACGCGATCCGCTGCGCGGTCATCGCCGAAAAGGCAGCCCCAGATACCGTGCGCCGCGACGCAGCCGACATGCGGGCCCGGCTCGCCGACGCGGGCCGGGCGGGCGGCACCTGGGCGGTCAAGGACGGGCC
>WVSO01000082.1 GCA_015689745.1 Rhodobacterales bacterium HKCCSP123
ATGAAGGTGCCTCGGCCTCACGAAGCTTTTTTAGTCTGGCGGCCTCTTCGCGGCGGATTTTGTCCCATCTTTCTTTGCCCGTTTCCCCAGACGAGATCACCTCATCCTTATGCCTTTTCTTTGAGGTGGATTTCTGGGAACATTTCCGGCGGCTTGAGGGCTGCACGATAGTTCCACATCGCACGCAACGATGTTGCGGACTGTCTGAGAAACATGGGATAGTTTCAACACATTGTGGGCACTGGATGAATTCCACGGACATCTCAAAATCTCCATGGCTTCATAGGGTTCTCCCTTGAGAAGCCTCAGGCCGTAGTGCTGCGCAAGATGAAGCGAACGATACAAAACCTAGTTCTGAGAAACACGCCATCGGTGTACGCCATCAGATCATTCTAAGCATCAGTCCAATGAGCATCCTGCGTCTATCCAAATATCGGTGCACTACACAGCGGGCACTGGGCCGCCGATCATGGGCGAAGATCCGCTGATCTTGGCTTACGATTGATTTAAAGGCGAAATCAGTGATGGTCTGTTTGAAAGCCGGGCCATCGAGGCTGCGCATCCAAGGTTTGGCCGTTTCATGGTTTTCTGTGGCAACCGTCGTGGCGCTCCACAAAGGCGATGTCTCCTTCGCTCCGTACATTGACAAGCGCAGAAGGTATCCAGATACGCCTCCCATCCGAGTGACCATGCGTCCAGTGCAGTCCGCTTCACGGGGCGCGAGGTCGTAACGGTTGTGTCCTTTTCAAAGTGCCTTCTGAAATGTACGAGCCGTCTTCTCTGCTGGGGGCCAACGTAGAAGTTCTTCGGATCGACGAAGCCAATTTCGGTCAGTGGGTCGATGATACGGTCAAGGAACTCAAGCTGATCGGCGCCCGGCTGCCTATCAATGCTACGCACATTTCAAAGAGGTCAAATGATCGAGTTGAGCGATCCGTGGCAAAGAGCGGTAGACGCGACTATCCGCAGCGGCACGATACTAAAGTTCTGGACTGGTCGGGGTGAGCGGACCGCACGGGAACCATCAGGCGCCTTCAAGGAAATGTAACGTCCACCGACCATATTGAACTGATCGTGCAAGTGGACTGCTTCTAGGATAATGCGGTTACGAAGCTTGCTTGACGCATGGACGGTTGCCAACCGGGTTTCCAGTTAGGCGTCATGCAGTCAAATTAATAGCGCAGTCGAAAGACACAGCGACCCGCTAAAGCACCAAGACCGCAAAAGAGAAGAAGGAACATTAATGATGCTACCCACATATCAGGGCGTATACCAAGAAGGTCATGCAGGGTATAATTATAAAAATCCGCTAGCGAGTAATAATCTATGTCACCTCGCATATATTCACTTGACCCGGAAGTCGCACCGGCTGCGCCCGACCCTAACGCACCCACTATGAAAAAGACGACCGCGCCAGCAATCGTACCAAGACAGACGCACGCGCTTTCTACGCTCTTCATTTTCGAACTCCTATTACTCTTCGTACGATGCAGGTGGCGACCTTGTTGCGCTGAAGTCGTTTTGAGTGCAGACAGATGGACATTAGCCAGCCCGGCGCTCATATGCTGCACGCATTAGTTCACGAAGTACATCCTTCTTTTCTAAGAGGTCTTCCTTGGTTAGCCTCAGTCTGTAAATGCCCCACCTCTTACTATATTCAAGGGTATCGAGGTCCGCATTTTCGATCTGTGCATCAACTTCTTCGGACTCTGGTATTTTTATTTCAAGATTAATGTTATTTTTCTTGGGGCGGAAAGTAACGAAATTGAAGGGCTGGCCATCTTTCGAAAGTCCAATATAGAACTTGTTGTATTTCAACTCAAGTGAAGGTTCGAATTCGCGCGCCACCTCCAGTAGGCGATCGGCTAATACTACCGTGTCCTTAGCTGCCTTGGATTCCCAAAAAGCCCGGTCTGTCGGCGCTGCCTCAGCATCTTCGTCCTCGTCAACAAGGCCTCGCGCCAATTCATCAAGCACCTTTGAGAAGACCAACGTTATATGTTCGCCAACCTGCATCGCTCGCATTTGGATGGCTATGAGCGGTACAGTACCGTTAAAGAGCGAGATTACATTCAAAAACCTACTTGTGATGTCCTCCGCAACGAGTACTGCACAATGATCATATTGCGGATACCGTTTTCGTTCGATGTCCCAATATTCAATCGTCCGGATGATATGCGCTTCGTCTGTCGCTCCTAGTTGCAACTCGACCTCATACCGTCTTTTTGTATCTGTATCCTGTAGCAACAAGTCTAACCGACCAGCCCGAGGCTGAATGCGCTCCTGATCCCGCAATACCAAATCACCAAGCCCCAAAATCGAAGGGTCGTCGGCAATGAGAGATTGAACCCATTTTTCAGAAAATTCTGGATGGGATTTTAGTGAGATGGATTTGGGTTTTACATAATTTTGTGTCATGCTCATCTCCGGTTTCTTGGTGTTTTCTTCTCCACGCAGAAGAATAACGGTCGACGCTTCCAGCTCCTAAGTAAATGATCGCTTAGTCCTATCTGACCGGAAGGTGTACTTTCCAAGCTGTGTCGAAAGCGAGCGACGTTGAGGCGCAGACGATCCTCGGTGTCTTGAGGCGATAACAGCTTCTGTGCCGCACCAAAGGCTCGGCTGACCCACACCCACGCTATTGGGTGGTGTCAAAATCTGCAAGGGATGCGCATTGCCGTCGGCCGGGCTTCTGAGCGCGTCTTAGTCGCAATCCTCATAGCCAGACGACATGCAGGCACGGGCGCGGGCTTGCGCGGCGGCAATCTGTTCAGCGGTCATTAGGTTTGATATCACCTCCCGTGCTTCAACCGCCTCTTCATGTCCATTCGCTGCCGCAATATTGGCCCACATGTGTGCCAAGAGATAATCTTGTGGCACCCCCAGCCCTCCAAGGAAGTGACTAGCGAGCGCGCGCTGTGCGACCGGGTTTCCTTGAAGTGCTGCCGCAAATCTCCAACGAAATGCCGCTGCATAGTCTTGTGGAACCCCTCTGCCATTGGAATACAAAGCCCCGAGATTGGACTGTGCTCCATCATGCCCTTGTTCGGCCGCGAGACGGTACCAATGGGCCGCATCCTCTATGTCTTGCTCAATGCCCAAGCCGTTGGCACGCATGACGGCATACATGAACTGAGCCCATGCATGGCCTTGCTCGGCAGCGGGTTGAAGCCAACGAACTGACTCGGTGTCGTCCTGTGGAACCCCGCGACCCATTCCGTACATCATTCCAAGGTGAAACTGCCCAAATGCATCGCCTTGTTCAGCAGCAAGCCGATACCAATGGGCTGCTTCTGCAAAATCCCTTTCGACACCACGACCGTGTGCGTACATGAAGCCAAGACTGGATTGTGCGTGTGCATTACCTTGCTCTGCTGCAAGCCTATACCAATGCACGGCCTGTTCGTTGTCCTGAGAAGTTCCTTGGCCCTGCTCGTACATTAAACCAAGGAGAACTTGTGCGTCCGCCTCACCCTGTTCTGCCAAAGGAAGTAAGACACTCATGTCCATCTCAAGGTCGCTGAAGTCAGCCGCCTGACGACCTCCGAGAAACCCCTGTGCGAAAGCCGTTGAGGACAAAGCGAGAAGGATGGCGAGAAAGCTGTAGCGAAAAAGCTGCGACACTAGAACCTCCAGTGTGGAAAACACCAACTACGGTATCAACGCGCTTTCGCGCTATCAATGGCACCAACCGGACCCGGAGACGGAAGCCGAGCGGCGGATGATGGAGCGCCGCCGCATGAGGTCGCTCCGCGGGTCGCAGGGGCAAGCGGCCCCGACGCCCGGCTCGTCGCCGTCGCCGAGCGATACGCCGCTGGGTGAGGAATAGAACTTCGCCCCATCAGAGACACGGCCAGCGCTCATCTACACCTGTTTGGTGGATTGCGGCCGCCTGATCCCGCCATCGCCGTCAGCCGGACCTTTCAGCGCGTGAAGCGCATGCTTCCGCCCACCTTGCCGGGGCCACTCGGTATCTATGTTCCCGACTTCTGTTGCTGCATACCTATTGATACACCGGCAGATCTGCGCGACGCTCGCTCGCGGCCCTTGATCGAATGGGGAAATTGTCTCAGCTGGCACTCTTGGCGCCTCAAATAGCCGTCCGCCCAGCTGATGTTTGACACTAACCTTGCGATTGTCGCTGCGAGATCATGAAACCAACAAAGACCCCCGCACCCTACGGCATGATCGAAGAGGTCGTCTCTTGGACGAAGAACTACCTCAACATCGACTTGGTTCCGGTTGAGTGGTTCTCGGCCGGCGCAGAATGGGAGTTCGGCGACGTTCCGGACTTCGTACACGCCGTCGTCTACGTGTTCTTCGTAGATGGCAAAGTTCAGTATGTGGGAGAAACCATTAAATTGAAAAGTCGAATAAAGAACCACAGGAAGCAGATGACAAAGCAGCACAAGCCTCACTACCGAGGCCGTTACGGCGTGCCGCCCTTCGCAGATACCCGAGCGCGTGTGCAGTTGCTGGTTGGCGAAGTCCCCGAGGTTGAACTGGGTGGAGCGATCTTCAGACCGCGCAAGAGCGCTGAGGAAGCCCTGATTGCCAAGTTCGATCCACCCGGCAATCCGAGAAGGTAGCGCCATGGGGTCCGACCAAGACACCCAACGTGTGATCGACAGGTTTTACCAGCATTGGCAGAAACGCCGTGACAAGGCCCGTGAGGCCTAACTGGCCATCCGGGACGCATCCACCCCAGAAGCCCGTTAAGAGGCCACAGACGAAGCCCATCGCCTTCTGAAGTATGGCAGATCGGCAGTCGACCGGGACGACCGCTCCCGAAGGACCGGCAGGCGCAGATCCCTCAAGCGCCGTTCTAAACACCGGGCCAGCCCTCGTAACCGCTGCTCTGACGGAAGACCCCGACCGTCGCCCTGACTGCGACCAGCCGGGCCTCTGAGCGCGTGTGAAATAATCACTAGCTTTCTTTGCTGTCGCTCTTAATAAAACAGGAGACAGCGATTTCCGGACGTTCTTCGGACAGCAAAAGCAAAAAAAACGCCCCGCCTTTGTGGAGCATTTTGCGATTGACTTCGGCTAGTTGCGCCTAGCGCTTGGATGCAGCGTTGCGGGCCTTCTCTTCGTGGTATGCGCGTTTGCTAGCACGGTTTTCTTGGCTCATGCGCCTGACGCTTTTTGCGTCAGCACCGAAGAAATCAATAGGCGTATGAGGCGGGCGGTAGTTGGACATGTATTCGCTCCTGCGAAGTTGGTAGGATCCTACGTCTTGTTGTAGGCGCCGGACGCCCCGGCCTTTCTTTGATAGCATCCCCACCCACAGGTTTTCGGAAGTGTTTCGGCCGCTTTTCGGACATCGGGTGATACGGCATGTCTAGCTTACGACCAAAGGTATGCTGGAAGAACCGATCTGGCAGCGGGCGGTCGTCGGCAGCGCAAGGCCGAGCAACCCAGCCCAAAGGCTCGTGCGAAGCATGTGGAGATAGGTTTAAAGACCGTGGTCCGAAGATTTCTTATTGATTTCTTGTATGGGATGACCGACGTTGAAGGTGCCTTTGGCTCCAATTCTCGAGCAAGTTGCTCCTGAATGTCAAAAACTCGCACATGCCTATCTGGCGAGGTGCGTATCATAGACACTCAGGAGATTAACATGGCCGCCACCCGTCTTGAAGCAGCACAATCTGCAGCAGCCCTTCTACACAGAGATCTGCTTTTTCTAGAAGTCTCGCTCCGCGAAGTTGAAGAAGCCACAGGCATCAAGAAGTCGACGCTCAACGACTTCATCAATGTTGCTTCAACCAAGCGAGGGCCGCAAAAGCGGACACTCCAAAAACTCCTAGAAATCGTCGCTCTTGAGGCCGACACCCGCCAAGCGCTCCAGCTGCTTCTTCATTGGGACAAGATTGCACTTCGCAACAAGCTTCGCATCGAGCCGCTCCTTCATGCCGCTGAGTGACGCCGCAGGTTTGCAGGGCAAATGACTGCTATCAGCTGGGCCGCTAGGCGGCGAAGCTACGCGCTTCACAACGCCCAGAAGGCCCGGCCAGACCTCGCCTATGCTTCTCGAGAGGGGAAACGTTGACGACGGCGGAAATGAACCTCAGCCGGACCTCCCAGCGCGTTGACGACGGCGAGCCGACCAGTTCTGGTCCACAAATGTAAAAATTAGCCCCGTTTTTTTTCTTTTTCCGGGCTATGCTCAAGGCTCGTGGTGTTGACGCGCATCGCATGGACACGTGCCAGACTGTATCTCTGAGACTTCTTTCCGGGGCAGTAGCGACCGGCCGTTTGGAGGGCGCCGATGCTTTCCAGAGTGCGCCGCGCGGCAAGGAACCTGCGCCGAGAAAGGTCCGTAAGGTCTGCTAACCTCATGGCATCGCCATCGAGGGCGAAGGTTTTTCCCGGTGCATGACCGTGGAGATCAACCAACGTCACGTAGAGTGCGATCGCATCTGAGGAGTTTTCCTCACAGCGCAACCTATCGATGACCGCGCGGTCCACCTTGAATGCGCTGTCCCGACCCCGGTAGATGCGGTTCTCCAAGCGGCATTTCCAAGCCCACTCAGCGATCTTCAACACTTCGCTGTCTTTCATCGTCGCCGCGTTTTGAAATCGTTCGTCTCGCACCCTTATCAGGATGTCGCGGAGTTCGGTGAAGTTGTCCACCGAGCCGACGTTCTCGATGGCCACCTTGATGAGCGTTTCGTGGCGACTGCCCTCGGCGATCAGTCCGGCCGGATCAGCCGGCATTGTCAGGGACGCCGTGGCCTTAGGTTGTTGCGGCGCGGAGGTGTCCAGCGCCGTTAAGGTTGTCGACGCGAGTTCGCCTTTCAGAGGCACGTATAGCCCGCCGTCTGGGCGAACGGACCGCGGTCCAATCACGTAGGCGGATCCGCCCCGCTTGATGTCGATTGGCAGACCCTCCGCGCGCAAGTCCGGTAGGTTCTGGGTATGGGACCGATAATAAAGATGGATGCCGCGCGGGGTGCGCACATGAACTGAAGAAACGCCGAAGCGGGCTTCGATGGCCGAGGCGAGGTCGGGGTCGCTGGTGTCAATATCCACGACCGCTAGGCCATTTAGGCGAACCCCGTAGCACGCGGACCCCGCGCGATGCATCGTGGCCAACACTTGTTTGAGAGGCAGCGCGGCTGTGTCCTTGAACTTTCGCAATGGAGCCTTGCCGTGGTCTCCGCCTCCGAGCGGAACCAGACTAAACCCGGCTCGCTGCAGTCTGAACATTTCGTCAGAAGGAAGCAGAGGCCCCGTCGGGGCGGGGAGACCTGTCACGGAGCGAAACCGTTCGGCTCAGGCCGAGCCATCTTCCCAACGGCAGGCGAGGGCGTTGCCGAGATCCGCTCGGGTAAAGCCTTAAGGCGGCTCAGTGCCGTGGGGTCAATGGTGGCGCAAAGGGTCCGGCTGATCCGGAGCAACGATGCCCTTTCGGTGCAGTAGCTGACGCCACGCCAACGCTGCTGGCCGGACCTCTGAGCGTCACAGCGCTGGATGATCCACTGGATGCCATCCTTGCAGGCGATGACGCGGATGCGGTCAGACAGGACTGCGACGACGCGGTCGTAGTCGTCAGCGGTCTCGTGGTGTGGCTGGGACTGGCGCCCGCTAGGCGTATCGGTGGCCATATCAGTCGCCCTCCGAAACGCGGCTCTCAAGCCAACGGTCGATGTCGCTCTCGCGCCACGCGACGATGCGCTCGCCCAACTTCACGGGCCGGGGGAACTTGCCATGCCTGATCCACGCATAGATGGTGGAGCGAGACAGCCCGGTGCGATCTTCAACCTCACTGCGACGCAGAATGCGCTGTGCCATTTGCAGTCCTTTCCGTGTTAGCCGCGGCGGGAATGCCTCGGCTTCTGATGGAAAGGAGCGCTGATGATAGGGGTGATTGCTACAGTGCGGGACGTGTAAGAATTGACCACAGTGGGCGATTTTTTACATGCTGCAAGTCGGCGTCTGTGATTGACTGGACGGCATCATTTGCGGGGCCTTTAAGGTCCGTCTTTTCCCACCCCAAAGCGTCGAAGACGGCCCTAAGGGCAGGGGTGTATTGACCAGCTGGTACGCCTTTACTCACAGAAAAAGTTGGCTTTTCTCCAGTTACTCTCGCGAATAAACGTGCCAACTCTCTCGCAACCGCATATGCCGCTGCGTTCTTTTTTGCGCCACGCTTTCCCGGAGGATTCGCCAGTTGTCCTTCCAGACCGTCGGCAAGCTTGATGAGAGCATGGGCTGCGATCTCGGCGGATGTTCCAATTCCCACCTGCCTGATGATCCGCTCCGCAAGTGTCCCATCGGCAGGCAATAAGGCGTCGGATAGCACGCGATAGGCGCTCGGGTCCGAGGGCGTCCAACCGGTCGATTTTACGGCCTCAAGGGATCGAATAAGAGCCTTCGACGCCTTACCAACTCGACTAAATGCCTCAATCGCTTTCTTCTTTTCCATCTCATCGTCAACGAGAGCGGCGTTCAGCAATGCTCGAGCAGGATCATAACCCAACACGGTTTGCCGAAGTGTTCCGACCTGCTGACCATTTCTCACTACGGGTACCGGATCGCCCGGTTTGACCTCCAAGTTCGTCCAGTGCTTGATCTCTGTAGAGATTACCACTTCCAGTCGATTTCTTACCTGCTGTTCTTCTTGCTCCGACATGCCTGCCGAGACAGCCTTATGTCTCGAGGCTTTCGTTTTGCGAACCTTTGGTAGCCTTTCTTTGTTCTTGGACATTTCAAGTCAGGCCTTTCGTGCGATCGACAGAACGTTCTTGTCGTCCGTCGCATCTCTGCTCAGGAACACAGCCCAATCCGCCATCATGGCCCGCCGCCGTTCCAGCATGTCTGATCGTTGATAAGCGCGCTCCACCTCGGACCCCATCCAGTGCGCCAACGCGATCTCCGCCATGTCGCGGGGGTATCCCGTCTCGGCCGCCCACTGGCGAAACGTCGAGCGCAGACCATGAGGCACCGCAGGGCGCTTTGAACGAGGGTCGATGAAACCCTGACCACCCGCTTTGACCTCCGCCTCCTGCATGCGCCGCATGACGGCAGAAATGCTCATGTCGGATAGCTTGCCGCCGCGTGGAGCGAAGAAGACCAGAGCGCTATTATTCATGCGGGGGAGGTTGTCGAGCAGGGCTATGGCATCACGCGCGAGCGGCACGCGATGCTCGCGGCCGTTTTTCATCCGTGATGATGGGACAGACCAGATACCGGCCGACAGGTCGACTTCATCCCATGTCATGCCTCGAACCTCGCCGGAACGAGCAGCCGTCAATGCAAGAAACTGAAGCGCTCTTGCTGCCATACCTTCGCGCTCGGCGAGAAAGGTCCACCAGCGAGAGACGTCAGCAAGGGCAAGCGCTGGCTGATTGGCGGACTTCGCCACCTTCGAGGGCTTGGGCAAGATCTCCGACAGGTTGCCGCTCCATCGAGCAGGGTTATCGCCGGTTCGATAGCCGGCGACGGTAGCCCACGACAGCACGCTCTCGATCTGCGCTCGAAGCCGTTTGGCGGTCTCGGTCTTGTCCTGCCAGATTGGCTGGAGAACGCGAAGAACATCCTGCACAGAGATGTCCGCTACGTCGATGCGCCCGAACGAGGGCAGGGCGTAGACCTCGAAAAGCGTGCGCCAGCGCTTCCGATCCTTCGGGTTTCGGATCTCCTTTAGTCGCACGTCGGCGTAGCGCTCGACGGCTTCCGCAAAGGTCATCCGCCCACGAGCGGCCCGCTTTTCGGCCAAAGGGTCGCCCCCCAGCATGGCCTTGCCGCGGTTTTCAAGCGCCACTCGTCGTGCCTCTGATAATGGCACAGCCGGCGGGCTTCCGAGGCCCAGTTCACAGCGCTTGCCCCGGATGGTGATGCGCTGCACCCACTGCTTCGCGCCGTTCTTGGCAACCCGTAGGAAGAGGCCCTGCCCATCAAAGTATTTGCCGGGGGCGCTGACAGTCTCGACGTAACGCGCTGTAAGCGCCTTTTCTGGTCTTCTGCTGGCTGCACGCGTCATGACATCCCCCGAGACATCCCCCATCAAGACTTGGATTGTGTCGGACTATGACGGACTTCATTGCACTTGGATAGAGCCTATGTACCTGTGAAATAACATCAGTTTCGGACGCCGTTGGAACGCGCCGGATGGCAGTATGGCGTTTCTCGGGTGCGCCACGCCCTTCCCGTGAACGACCTCCCTTCGGGCGAGCTGGGCGCGTGCCGCGGTCGCGGGATGCCTGTCGACGGGCGCCCCGTCCGTCGTCCGCATCATTCCCTGTCAGTCTGAACCTGCACATTTCCCGGGCATGGGGGCGCGTGGTCCTGCCGCGCTGTCGCCTGTTCCGGGCGGGGATCCGCCGAAATCGGACCGAGAGGCCGCCGCCGCTCCGCCGACCGCAGATTGCCGCCTCAAGGCCGCAGTTTCGCCGCTTTCCATCTCGTAGGTCTGTCCCGATGACATGTGTTGGGCCCTCGTCCCGAACAGTCCATACAGGGGAAAAAGAAGATGTCTGCATCCACCACGACCGATATCGACCGCACCAACCTTGCCTATCTCACCGTCGAGCTCGACAACACGCATCCCACGCCGGTGTCCTGGAATTCCGAGGATCCCTCGACCGGCTACGCGCGGGTCCTGATCGACCTCGAGACCATGACCATCTACCAGATGGAGATGGTCATGGACGGGATGTATGCCTCGGGCACGCCTGCCACGGGCAGCGTCCTGCAACAGAATTTCGCCGGAACCCAGCCGTTCCATTTCCACAACCTGCCGCAGGGCGGCCCGACCTTCTTCGTGCAGCAGCTCTTCGACGTTGATCCGAACACCGGCGAGATCCTGACGGCCACGCTGGAGAACACCGACACCGGTTTCGTCTTCACCATCGACGAGGCCTACGATCTTCGTCCGCCGGTCAACGATCCCGCGCGCGCCGAATTCGTGGCGTCCTCGATCCTGTCGGGCGATGCCTATCTCGGGCTGCACACCACCGACCTGCCGATCCCCGCCACCGCCATCGCGGGGAAGGTCAATGCCTTCGGTCTCGGCGAGATCGACGGGGAGATCCAGTGGCTCGGCAATGACGCGGACAGCGTCGGCGGCTCGCGCAAGAACGATCTCTTGTCGCTCGGCGGCGGGGACGATGTCGCCGGTGGCGACAGGGGCGATGACATCCTCGACGGCGGAGCGGGAAATGACGTGCTCTCTGGTGATCGCGGCGATGACACGCTTTGGGGCGGCGACGGCGACGACGACCTGGACGGCGGGCGCGGCGATGACGCGCTGTTCGGCAACCGCGGCGCGGACAGCCTGGACGGCGGAAGGGGCGATGACTCGCTCGACGGCGGCGAGGGCGCGGACGAGATCCTGGGCGGCAGGGGCGACGATCTGCTGACCGGCGGCGCGGATGGCGACAGCTTCATCTTCGCCAGGAACTCGGGGGACGACACGATCACCGATTTCGAGGTCGGGGTCGATGCTCTCGTCTTCACGGACGGTCAGCGGGTCAAGGATGCGCAGATGATGGACCTCGACGGCGATGGCGCGGCCGACGATGCCTTCCTGACGCTGCTGGGCGGATCACTGGGCGTGCTCAACGCCGATATCGCCGATGAGTTCTGGCTCTGACAGGGCTTGGCGTCGGGGCCGGGTGCGCGTCTCCCGGCCCCTCGAGCGGGCTCCGTGGGTGCTCGGACCTGTCAATCGTTCGATATAAGTGAAGCATTTCATCAAAATATGAATTTTTGATCGGTGTTTCTCCCTGATACGCGGTCCCCGTTGTCTGCAATCCAAGACCGGAGACCCGCGAGATGGAGATGCTGCCCCTGCCGCTGCTGGCGCCCGTGATCATGGTCGTCGCCATGGCCTTCGCCTTCACCACGCCCGGGCGTAGGCCCGGGTCCGCGCCGCGCTTTGCCGAATGGGCCGCGCTCGGCGCGCTTGGTGCGGCGGGCCTCTCGGGGTTGGCGCTGCTTGTCGCGGGGCCCGCCACGCTGGTGCCGGGGCCCATCGCGGTGCGGCTCGACGGGGTGTCGGCGGTGATGCTGCTGCTCGTCTCCTTCGTGGGCTGGGTCGTGCTGCGCTACGCGGCCACCTACATGGATGGCGAGGACCGGCAGGGCGCCTTCACCGGCTGGCTTTGCGCGACGCTGGCGGCGGTGATGCTGCTGGTGACGGCGGGGGAACTGTGGCTTTTCGTGCTGGCCTGGGTGGCGACGAGCGTCTTTCTCCAGCGGCTTCTGCTGTTCTACGCGGCACGCGTGCCCGCGCAGCGCGCGGCGCGGAAGAAATGGGTGTCCTCGCGGCTTGGCGATCTGGCGCTGATCACGGCGGCGGTGCTGTTGCAGATGGGCTATGGCACCGGCGATATCGCCGAGATCCTGGCCGCCGCAAGCGAGGGCGTGGCGCCCGCGGGCGCGATCTGGGCCCCGGCCTTCCTTGCGCTGGCGGCGCTGCTGAAATCGGCGCAGTTCCCGATGCACGGCTGGCTGACCGAGGTGATGGAGACGCCGACGCCGGTCTCGGCGCTGCTACATGCGGGGGTGATCAACGCGGGCGGCTTCCTGCTGATCCGCTTCGCCGACGTGATGCTGCTGGCGCCGGGCGTGTTGGCGGTGCTGGTGATGATCGGGGGCTTCACGGCGCTGTTCGGCGGGCTGGTGATGCTGACGCAGCCGGCGGTTAAGACCTCGCTCGCGTGGTCGACGGTGGCGCAGATGGGCTTCATGATCCTGCAATGCGGCCTCGCGCTCTTCCCGCTGGCGCTGCTGCATGTCGTGGCCCATTCGCTCTACAAGGCGCATGCCTTTCTTGCCGCCGGTCAGGCCGTCGAAGGCGTGGCCGCGATCCGCAGGCCCGGCCCGGTGGCCATTCCCAACGGCGCGGCGGTGCTCAAGGCTTTCGTCGCGGCACTGGCGATCTACGGGCTTGTCGGCCTCGGCTTCGGCTTCGAGAACAAGTCGCCGCAGGCGGTGGCGCTGGGGGCGATCCTGATCTTCGGGGTGGCCTACCTGCTGGCGCAGGGGCTGGCCGATGCCGCCCCCGCCGCGCTGACGCGGCGCACGGCGCTGATGTCGGTCGCGGCCTCGGTCGCCTATTTCGCGCTGCAACGCGGGTCGGAGTGGCTGATGTCGGGCACATTGCCCGCGACGCCCGCGCCGGGGCCGCTGGAATGGGCGCTGATCGTGCTGGCGGTGATCAGCTTCGGCGCGGTCGCCGTGGCGCAGGCGATGTTCCCGCTCTGGGCCTATCACCCGGCGGCGGCGGGGCTGCGGGTGCACCTGTCGAACGGGCTTTACGCCAACGCGGTGCTGGACCGGCTGCTGGGCGGCTGGGCGCTGCGGCACAAGATCTGAGTTGGGGGAAACGCGATGAGCAAGACACATATCCTGTCGTCCGACGACCTGATGACGGCGGCCGATACGGCGGGCCGCGCGATCCCGCCGGTCTGGCCGCTGGCCTCCTCGGTGGCGGTGAACCCCTATCTCGGCCAGGCGGGCGAGCGGCTGGCCACCACCGGCGCGCGGCTCGCACGGGTCGCGGGCGTGCCGGTGACCATGCCGCGGGACTGGTATGCCGCGCGGCTGGCCGATGGGCGGATCACGGATGACGATCTTGCTGCCGCGCTGGAGGCGGCCCCTGCCGAGGGTCGCCCCCGCGACCTTGCCGCGCTGAAGCAGGCCGCCGCAAACCCCGCGCGCACGCCGAAGGCGCTGCCGACCGTGGCCGATCTTGCCGCCGATGCCTCGCGGCTCGACTGGCCGGGGCTGATCGCGGAACGCATCGGCGGCTGGGCCGGGTCCTATTTCGACGCCGGTCAGGCGCTCTGGGCCGCGCCCCGGCGGCGCGGGCCCTGGACCGAGTGGCGCGCGGTCGCCACCCATGACCTGACGCCCGAGATTCACGGGCTGAGGGGCTTCGCCGCCCATGTCTTCGACGCGCCCGAAACGGCGGAAGGCGCGATCGCGCGCGCCGCCGTCACGCTGGGGCTGACGGCAGAGGTGCTCGAGACCTATTTCCACCAGCTCCTGATGAGCATGGGCGGCTGGGCGCAATTCGCGCGCTACCGGCTGTGGCAGGTGGAGCTGGGCGGCGGCGCTGATCCCGTCATGGCCGAGATGCTGGCGATCCGGCTGACCTGGGAAGAGGCGCTCTATCGCCAATACGAGGACGAGATCGCCGACGATTGGGCCCGCGCGCGGGCGGCCCATGCGGCACCGGTTGCGGCAACGCCCGCGATGGTGGTGGACGAGATCCTGCAGGAGGCCGCGGAGCGCGCGGCGCAGCGCGAGCTTGCCGCGCTGTTCGCCGACGAGCCGCCCGCGGCGCGCGAGGGGCGCGCGGCGGTACAGGCGGCGTTCTGTATCGACGTGCGCTCGGAAGTGTTCCGCCGCGCGCTGGAAAGCGTCGATCCCGGCATCGAGACGCTGGGCTTCGCGGGCTTCTTCGGCTTGGCCACGAAACATCGCGGCTTCGCCTCGGATGTGGACGAGCTGCGCCTGCCGGTGTTGCTGACCCCCTCGGTCAGCACCTGTTCGGGCGGGTCCGACGAGGTGCAAGCCGATGCCGAGGCGCGCTTCGCCGCGCGGGCGAAACGCGCCTGGGGGCGGTTCAAGCTGGCCGCCGTCTCCTCCTTCGCCTTCGTCGAGGCGATGGGGCCGGTCTACGCGGGCAAGCTGGTGCGCGATGCGCTGGGGATGGACGGGCGCGCGCTGCCCGAGGGGCCTGCGCCGCGGCTTGATCCGGCGCTGGACCTTGCGGCGCGGACGGGGGCAGCCGAGACGGTGCTGCGCGCGATGTCGCTGACGGAGGGCTTCGCACGGGTGATCCTGCTGGCGGGGCACGGGGCGAACGTGGTGAACAACCCGCATGCCTCGGCGCTCCATTGCGGAGCCTGCGGCGGCTATTCGGGCGAGGTGAACGCGCGGCTTCTGGCGCTGTTGCTCAACGATCCCGAGGTCAGGGCGGGCCTGCCCGCGCGCGGCATCACCGTGCCCGAGGATACGCTCTTCGTGGCCGGTCTGCACGACACCACGACCGATGCGGTCAAGCTCTACGAGGCCGATGTCGATGCCGCCGCCCATGCCGCGGACCTGTCGCAGCTCAGGCGCTGGCTCGCCGAAGCGGGGCGCATCACGCGGGCCGAGCGGGCGCTGCGCCTGCCGCGCGCGGGGGGCGAGGACGAGATTGATCGGCGGTCGCGCGACTGGGCCGAGGTGCGCCCCGAATGGGCGCTGGCGGGCTGCAAGGCCTTCATCGCCGCCCCGCGCGGGCGCACGGCGGGCCGGAGCCTTCAGGGTCGCGCCTTTCTCCACACTTACGACTGGCGCGAGGACACGGGCTTCGGCGTGCTGGAACTGATCCTGACCGCGCCGGTCGTCGTGGCAAGCTGGATCAGCCTGCAATATTACGGCTCGACCGTCGCGCCCTCGGTCTTCGGGGGCGGCAACAAGCTCATCCACAACGTCACCGGCGGGATCGGCGTGGTCGAGGGGAACGGCGGGCTTTTGCGCGCGGGCCTGCCGTGGCAGTCGGTGCATGACGGCGAGGGCTACGCCCATGACCCCCTGCGCCTGTCGGTCTGCATCGAGGCCCCGCGCGAGGCGATGACCGACATCCTGGCGCGGCACGCGGGCGTGCGGGCGCTCTTCGACAATCGCTGGCTCCATCTTTTCGCGCTGGACGAGGCGGGGCGGATGGCCTGGCGCTACGCGGGCGACCTGACGTGGGAGGCGATGGACGGAACCGAGGCGCCCCTTGCGCTGCGCAAGGCGGGGTGAGGGCGGTCTTGAGCCGGGCCGTGAAACCTGACTAAGTCGCGGCATGGCCATTCTGACCGTCACGCTGAACCCCGCGCTGGACCTCGAGACGACGACGCCCCGCGTGTCTCCGGGCGAGAAGCTGCGCTGCGCCGAGCCGCGGCGCGATCCGGGCGGCGGCGGCCTCAACGTGGCGCGCGCGGTGGTGCAGCTCG
>WVSO01000083.1 GCA_015689745.1 Rhodobacterales bacterium HKCCSP123
GGCGAGCATGGCCGCGGCCGGGTCGCTCATGCGGCCCCCAGCACGGGCAGGAGCCGCGCGGCAAGCGCGCTGTCCCCTGGCGCGATCAGCGCGAGGCTGCGGGCGTCGGGGTCTGCGGGGTCTGCCGGGTCTGCGGCGACGCGCAGGCAGACAGCCGTGTCAGGCCAGTCCGGCGCAAGCCGGTCGGGCCATTCGACAAGGCAGATCGCCTCGTGCATCGCGGCGTCGAGGCCGAGTTCGGCGGCCTCCTGGCTGTCGGTGAGGCGGTAGAGGTCGGCATGCCAGACCTCGCCCGCCGCGGTGTCGTAGACCTGCACCAGCGTGAAGCTGGGCGAGGGAACCTCGGCGGTTTCGCCGCCGGGCCCGATCAGCGCGCGGATCGCGGCACGGGCGAAATGGCTTTTCCCGGCGCCAAGCTGGCCCTGGAGGAGCAGGGTGTCGCCGGGGCGCAGACAGGACGCCAGTCGGATCGCCAGCGCCCCGGTCGCCTCCGGTGACGGCAACCGGACATGACCCTGCGCGCGCCAGCCCGGCGGCGGGGCGGCGAGGTCGGGGTCGACGGGCATGGATACCGGGGTCGGGGGTGCTGCGCTCATCCTGAGGCGAGTGTAGCCATATCGTCCGGGCCTGCAACGGATCGCGCAGGCGATCGGACGGGATCAGCCCTTGCCGCTTCGGCGGCCCCGGACCGCTGCCGAACGCGGCGCCGCCCCCTGCGCCGGCAGGGCGCTGGTGCGACGCGGGCTTGCGGCAAGCGGCTGGAAGGAGACCGACATGCCCCCGCCGCTCAGGGGAGCGACCCGCAGCATCAGGCGTTTGCCCGCCTGCGTGATCACCTCTTCGCTCCAGGGCGCACGCTCGATGCTGCGGTCCGCGAAATCGCGGATGTCGCGCCAGGCGCCGCTGGGCGCGCAACCGGCCTGCCAGAGGCCTGTGGCCTCGGCCAGCGACAGGACGCCGGCGTCGGCCTCCGGATCGCGGCCCCAGAGCACGGCGAAGGCCGTGTTGGCCAGCACCAGCCGCCCCTCGCCCGAGAACACGGCAAGCGCCTGCGGCAGGTCGTCGAGCGCCGAGCGGTAGAGGTCGAGATCGCCGCGGAACTTCCGCGTCAGCGAGACCTCGGCGGTGATGTCCTCGAATATGAAGGCGATCGCGCCATCGGGATGGGGACGGCCGATCACGCGGAAGCTCTGGCCGTCGGGCAGGCTCCACATCTCCTGGTAGGTGCCGGCCTCGGCATCCTGTTCCAGCCGGGCGATCTCGTCCCGCCAGTTGCGGTAGTTCTTGGGCTCCGGCATGCGCTGCCGGTCGCGCAGCGCATCGAGGAAGGCGACGAGGCCGGGCCTGCGCGACAGGAATTGCGGCTCGAGCATGGACAAGCTGACGAGGGCGGGATTGAACAGCATCAGCTCGCGCCGCCTGTCGAAGACGGCAAGGCCGATCGGCAGATGCGCGAAGGTCTTCGACAGCGTCTGCACGAAGCTGCGCAACGACGCCTCGGCGGCGACCAGGCGGTCGACGGGCAAGGCGCTGGCCAGGATCCCGCCATCGGCCTGGCGATCGGCAGCGACCTCGAACCAGAGCGCGGAGTCCTCCGGACCGCCGGGGGTGCTGCCGCCCTCGACCCCGTCCCGCGCGAGGCGCAGGCGGCGCACGGTGCCGGTTTCGGGCAGTGGCGACAGCGCCTTGTCGAACAGCGGAGGCATGGGCCAGCGGGTCCTGGCCTCGGCGGTATCCGCGAGGCGTTCGACGAGGGCGTGGTAGGGCGCGTTGGCCCAGGTCACGCGGCCGTCGCGATCCTGCCGCCAGACCGGGATGCGGGTGGCATCGACGGCGGCGCGCAGATCCTCGGTCTCGTCGCGGAGCGCCTCGAAGGCGGCGGTGTCGACAACGAGGCGCCCCTCGCTGGTTTCGGTCGGACCGATCGAGACGATCAGGCGGTCGCCCTCGGCACGGCCGGTCACGTCAAGCAGGTCCTGCCCGAACCGGGCCGTCACCAGGAAGGTCTCGCCGCGACGGGCGAGCGCGGTGAAATTCCCGGGCATCTCGGGGCTGAGATCGCGCAGCGCGCGGGCCAGCGCCTCGAAGGCGGCGCTTCGGTCGATGTCGGGCGGCAGGAAGGCGTCGTTCTCGTCGACGGGGGTGAGAAGGTACCCCTCGCGGAACTCGTAGCGGCGCGGCGTGGCGGCGAAGACCGGCCCCCGGGCCGGGCCCTCCTGCATGCGCCGCCGGTCCGTCACGCGACCGCTCAAGAGGATGGCCAGCCCCGCCCCGAGGAGGCTGACCGCGGCGAACACCGCCATGGTCATGACATCGGTCATCGCCGAAGATCCATTCACTGTCCCCCGACAGGACCTTCCGCGAAAACGGTTAACAGGATGTTAAATTGACCCTCGGAACGATCGCGGCCACCGCCGCCGGGGTCAGATCGCGATGGGCTGGTTCTCGCCCAGGGGGCCGGTGGCCTCGTCCTCGAGCAGGCCGAGAACCTCGTGCGGCCAGATCACCTCGACCACGGCGCCGGATTTCTCGGCCTTGTCCTCGGCCACGAGAAACGGGTCCGAGGCGTTGAAGAAGGTCACGCGCGCCCCCGAGCGTTCAAGCAGCGTCTTGGCGATGAACAGGCCGAGGCCCATCCCCTCGTAGCCGGGACGCTCGCGCCCCTGGCTGCGGGCGCGGCGGCTGAGGAACGGGTCGCCGAGACGGCCCAGAAGATCCTGCGGAAAGCCCTGCCCGTCGTCGGTGATGCGGAGGCGGATCTGCCCCGCGCCCCAGCCGCCCTCGACCCAGATGCGCGCCTCGGCGAAGTCGACGGCGTTCTGCACGAGGTTGCGCAACCCGTGGATCACCTCGGGCTTGCGCCAGATCACGGGCTGGCCCTCGGGCTCGCCATCGTCGGCGAGGAAGTCGTAGAGCACCTCGACCCCGCGGTCGGCATGCGGTTCGGCGGCCTCGCGCACCACGGCGCCGAAGGGCGCGGAGCGCATGTGGAGGTCGTCCTTCCCGGCGCGCCCCATCGAGCGGAGGATATCGCGGCAGCGATCGGCCTGCGCGCGGATCAGCCGCGCGTCCTCGGCCAGCTCGGGCTGGCCCTCGAGCTCTTCGGCCAGCTCGGTCGAGACGAGCTTGATGGTGGCCAGCGGCGTGCCGAGCTCATGCGCGGCGGCGGCCACCACCCCGCCGAGGTCGGTCAGCTTCTGCTCGCGCGCCAGCGCCATCTGCGTGGCCAGCAGCGCCTGGCTCATCGAGTGCGTCTCGGAGGTGATGCGCCGGGCATAGGCCGACAGGAACACGATGCCGATCGTGATGGCGAGCCAGAAGCCGATGATGAAGATGTCGGGCAGTTTCAGCACCTCGCCCGTCTGGGTCGTCAGCGGGACATGAAACATCGCCAGGAGCGAGATCATCAGCACGGCCAGCACGCCCAGGATCGTCGTCGAACGCATCGTCAGCGCGGTGGCCGAGATCGTCACCGGCGCGAGGATCAGCAGCGCGAAAGGGTTGTTCAGGCCACCGGTCAGGAACAGCAGGAAACTGAGCTGCGACAGGTCGAACAAGAGCGTCAGCATCGCGTCGCGGTCGCTGAGGCGCTGGTTTTCCGGGAAGATCGTCATCGCGATCAGGTTCGAGATGACCGAGGCCCCGATGGCGAGAAAGCACAGGCCCAGTTCGACGCGAAGGCCGATGAAGAAGGAGGCGCTCACCACGGTGACGGTCTGCCCCAGGATCGCCAGCCAGCGCAGCACGAGAAGCGTGCGCAGCCGGACCCAATCGCTGCGGGCGTCCTGGCGGACGAGATCGACGGCGGGATCTGCGGCGGTGCTGGCCATGATGGGTGGGCTTTCTGTCACAGGCGGGCAGTCGTGAATTGATAGGGCGCGCGGCTTGGGTAATCAACGTGGACCGACAGGCACGCCGTCCCGTGCCCGGAGTGGAAGGGAGTATCGATGACCCGCCTTTATGCCATCGCCTCCGCCGCGCTGATCGGCGTGCTGATCGTCGGCGCAGGTGTCGCCGTCTATTTCGGACAGGCCCAGCGCAGCGCGTCGGACGACCCGTTCGGCCAGTGCCGCGGCAGTGTCGTGGCCGGGGGTGCGGGGCAGATCGGCGGGCCCTTCACCCTCGTCTCAGAGACCGGCGAGACGGTGACTGACGCGGATGTGATCACCGAGCCCACGTTGCTGTATTTCGGCTATACCTTCTGCCCGGATGTCTGCCCGCTGGACACCGTCAGGAACGCCGAGGCGGTGGATATCCTGGAGGCGGACGGCTACTCGGTCCGGCCCGTCTTCGTCTCGGTCGACCCCGGGCGCGACACGCCCGAGGTGGTGCGCGCCTTCACCGAGAACATCCACCCGCGCATGCTGGGCCTGACCGGGAGCCCCGAGCAGACGGACGCCGCCGCGCGGGCCTATCGCGTCTACTACCGGATCAACCGCGAGGGCGACGATCCCTACTACCTGGTCGACCACTCGGCTTTCACCTATCTCGTCCTGCCCGGGCACGGTTTCGTCGAGTTCTTCAACCGCGAGACCACCCCGCAGGAGATGGCCGAACGCACGGAATGTTTCCTGAATGCAGGCGGTTGAGGGCTGGACACGGGCCTGTCGCGCGACAAATTGACCGCAACACGCGAATACCGTTAAACAGGTTCAACCGTTGAACGACCGAAGGGAGACGCCGCATGTCGCAGGAGCGCAGCCTCAGAGACATCGGACCGGACAAATCGCTGCTTCTGGTGGATGACGACGAACCGTTCCTGCGCCGTCTCGAGCGCGCGATGGAGAAGCGCGGCTTCGAGGTGGAGGCCGCCCTGTCGGTCGCGGCCGGCAAGGCCATCGCCACGGCGCGGCCGCCCGCCTACGCGGTGGTCGACCTGCGGCTCGAGGATGGCAACGGGCTCGACGTGGTGGAAACGCTGCGCGCCAAGCGGCCCGATGCGCGGATCGTGGTCCTGACGGGCTACGGCGCGATCGCCACGGCGGTGGCCGCCGTCAAGATCGGCGCGACCGATTACCTGTCGAAGCCCGCGGACGCCAATGACATCACCGCCGCCCTCCTGGCCGAGGAAGAGGAGATGCCGCCGCCGCCCGAGAACCCGATGTCGGCCGACCGGGTGCGGTGGGAGCATATCCAGCGGGTCTACGAGCTGTGCGACCGCAACGTCAGCGAAACCGCGCGGCGGCTCAACATGCACCGCCGGACGCTGCAGCGTATTCTCGCCAAGCGCAGCCCGCGTTAAGAGGGCGCCCGAACCGCCCCCCTGAGTCGGGAGAGACCCATGCGCCTGCCTGCCCTGATCGCCCTTGCCGCGAGCGCCCTTCTGGCCGCCTGCGTCTCGACGCCCAGCGAACCGGAACAACCGGCGCTGACGCTCGACTCGCGGGGCATCCAGCCGACCATCAGCCGGCTGCGCATCGACTTCGGCCGGGCGCAGGTGGGCGTCGTGGACACGGTGACGCGCCTGCTGGGCGAGGGGCCGGTGCAGGTCTCGACCAACGCCGAGTGCGGCGCGGGACCGGTCACCGCGGCCGCCTGGGCGGACGGGCTGACCCTGAACTTCCAGAACGGCGATTTCGTGGGCTGGGTGAACACCGATCCCGATCTGCCCACGGGCGGAGGTATCCGCCCCGGCCAGCCACGGCTCGAGTTGCCGCAAGTCAGTTTCTCGATCACGTCGCTCGGCACCGAGTTCTCGCGCAGCGAGGTCTACGGGCTTCTGACCGAGAACGACGAGGCGGTGCGCATCGTCTGGGCCGGAACGACCTGCTTCTTCCGGTAGGCGCGGGGAAGCGCCTCAGAGATCGAGGCGCTTCAGGATCTTGTCGACCACCGTGCCGTCGGCCATCCGGTAGCCCTCGATCCGGCCGTAATCCTCGAAGCCGCGGGACTGGTAGTAGATCAGCCCGCCCGCGTTGTCGGCGCGGATATTGGCGTTGACCCAGGCATAACCCATCCGTTTCGCCGCCGCCTTCGTCGCCTCGAAGAGCTTCGATCCGATCCCGAGGCCCTGCCGCCCCGGCCTGGCGAAGGTGGCGATCTCTGCCGCGTCCGGCGGAAGATGGTCGTTCCCGGGGGCGATCCACTGGAAGCCGAGGATCTCGCCCTCCTCCGTCTCGGCGACATGCCAGGCCGAGGCCCCGGGCGCGTTGCGCATGCGGGCCACGAAATACGCCGCGTCGATCGGGCCGCTCATGGCGGTCGTGCCGCCGATCGCGATGATCTCGTTCAGGATATCGGCCATCTCGCGCGCGTCGAGCGGGTGGGCGGGGCGGACGGTGATCACAGGGCGGCCATCAAGGCGGCGAAGCGCGCGGTGAAGGCGTCGCGCGCCTCGACCGGGGGGCGCAGGACAAGGCCGAGTCCCTCGGTCAGCGCGGGATCGGGGCGGCCGAAGAAACGGTCGGCCTCGGCCGTGGCGAAGCCGGCGAGCTGCGTCGCCTCGAGCCAGGCCGAGACGCGGTCGGCGCGCTTGATGAGCGTCTTGATCGGTTTCGGCAGCATCGCGGGCAAGCCGAAGCGCAGGTGGATCGCCGCGGTCAGCCGCTCGTCGAGCGCGCCATAGCCGGGGCCGACGGCGGCCTTCACCGGGCTGATCATGTCGCCGATGACGTATTCGGGCGCGTCGTGCAGCAGCGCCGCCAGCCGCCATTTCGCGGGCCAGTCGGGCTTCAGCCGACCGCAGATCACCTCGACCAGCAGGGAATGCTCGGCGACCGAGTAGGCGTAGTCGCCCCGCGTCTGCCCGTTCCAGCGCGCCACGAAGGCGAGGCCATGGGCGATATCCTCGATCTCGATGTCGACCGGCGTCGGGTCGAGCAGGTCGAGCCTGCGGCCCGACAGCATCCTTTGCCAGGCGCGGGGGGGCGGTTTGGACATGGGCGCGGCCTCCGGTTCTGAGGGGGTGATAGCATCGCGCGGGCCGACCGCCAGCCCCCGCAGACCGCGGGGTTTCCCGAATCCGCGGTTTCGTGTGTAGTGTGCACAGGCAATCCGACGCTCGTGGAGGACCAGATGAGCAAGAACAGCGACAACTCGACCCTCGGCCCGGGCGACGTGAAGCAGCCCGCACCGCCCAAGGGCACCCCGCCGGCAAAGGGCGGCAAGGGCTGACAAGGGCCCGCGGGGGCCGGGCGACCGGCGGCCCGGACGGGACGACGGACGGAGTGTCCGGGCTCCGGCACGGTGCGTCCATTGCCGCATCGCGGCGGGAGTGCTATCTGCGCGTCTGACAGTGACCGAGACTTCGAGGACAGACGCCAGTGACCGATTACATCGTCAAGGACATCACCCTGGCCGAGTATGGCCGCAAGGAACTGGACATCGCCGAGACGGAGATGCCGGGCCTGATGGCGCTCCGCGAGGAGTATGGCGCCGCGCAGCCGCTGAAGGGCGCGCGGATCGTGGGCTCGCTCCACATGACGATCCAGACCGGCGTTCTGATCGAGACGCTGGTGGCGCTCGGCGCCGATGTCCGCTGGGCGTCCTGCAACATCTTCTCGACGCAGGACCACGCGGCCGCCGCCATCGCCAGGGCGGGCGTTCCGGTCTTCGCGATCAAGGGCCAGACGCTGGAAGAGCACTGGGATTACCTCGACAAGTCCTTCCTGTTCGAGGACGGGCCGAACATGATCCTCGACGACGGCGGCGACGCGACGCTTTACGTCCTGCTCGGCGCGCGGGCGGAAGCGGGGGAAGAGATCATCCCTGTCCCGCAATCCGAGGAAGAAGCGGTCATCAAGGCGCAGATCAAGAAGCGCATGGCCGAAAGCCCTGGCTGGTTCACCAAGGTCAAGGCGCAGATCCGCGGCGTCTCCGAGGAGACGACGACCGGCGTGAACCGCCTCTACCAGCTGATGCGCGACGGGCACCTGCCCTTCCCGGCGATCAACGTGAATGACAGCGTGACCAAGTCGAAGTTCGACAACAAGTACGGCTGCAAGGAATCGCTCGTCGACGGCATCCGCCGCGCGACCGACACGATGATGGCGGGCAAGGTCGCCGTGGTCTGCGGTTACGGCGACGTGGGCAAGGGCAGCGCGGCGTCGCTGCGCGGTGCGGGTGCGCGGGTGAAGGTGACGGAAGCCGACCCGATCTGCGCGCTTCAGGCGGCGATGGACGGCTACGAGGTTGTCCTGCTCGAAGAGCATCTGGACGCCGACATCTTCATCACCACGACCGGCAACAAGGACGTGATCCGCATCGAGCACATGCGCGAGATGAAGGACATGGCCATCGTCGGCAACATCGGCCATTTCGACAACGAGATCCAGGTCGCCGCGCTGCGCAACCACAAGTGGACGAACATCAAGGACCAGGTGGACATGATCGAGATGCCCTCGGGCAATCGTCTGATCCTGCTGTCCGAGGGGCGTCTTCTGAACCTCGGGAACGCGACCGGGCATCCGTCCTTCGTGATGTCGGCCAGTTTCACCAACCAGGTGCTCGCGCAGATCGAGCTGTGGTCGAACGCCGAGGCCTACGAGAACAAGGTCTACATCCTGCCCAAGGTGCTGGATGAAAAGGTCGCCCGGCTGCACCTGGCGAAGATCGGCGTGAAGCTGACGCCGCTCAGCAAGGAGCAGGCCGATTACATCGGGGTTCCGGCCGACGGGCCGTTCAAGCCCGAGCATTACCGGTACTGACGTGCCCGGCAGGATCATCGTCTACGGGGTCGGCGCGGTCGGAGGGGTGACCGCGGCGGCCCTTTTCGCATCGGGGACCGAGGTCGTGGGCATCGCCCGCGGCGCGATGCTGGACGCCGTGCGCGACAAGGGCCTGCGCCTGCGCGCGCCGGGGCGGGACGAGACCGTGCCGCTGCCGGTGGTGTCCCATCCGGGCGAGGTGGACTGGCGCGCGGATGATGCGGTGATCCTCTGCATGAAGGGGCAGGATACCGGGGCCGCGCTGATGGCGCTGCGCGAGGCAGGCCTGCGGGATCAGCCGATCTTCTGCGCGCAGAACGGGGTGGCGAACGAACGCGCGGCGCTGCGGCTGTTCCCGAACGTCCACGGCATCACGGTGATGATGCCCGCGCTTTACCTGACGCCGGGCGAGGTCGCGGTGTTCACCGAGCCGAAGCTGGGGATCTACGACCTGGGCCGCTATCCCGGCGGGCTGGATGCCGATGACGAGGGCATGGCCGCGGTGCTGGACCGGGCCGGGATCGCCTGTTTTCCGCGCAAGGACGTGATGGCGAGCAAATACGGCAAGTTGCTCTTGAACCTGGTGAACGTGCTGAAGGCGGCCCTGGGCTCTGCGGCGGATACCGGAGAGCTGGGCCGCGCGGTGCGCGAGGAGGCGGAAGCCGTCTATCGCGCGGCGGGGATCGCGTGGGACGATGTGGGGATGGAGGACCCGCGGCGCGCGGAACTGGCGCGCCCGGTCGATGCCCTGCCCGGCGTGGAACGCGTGGGCAGCTCGACCGTGCAAAGCCTGCTGCGCGGCGCGGGCAGCGTGGAGACGGACCTCCTGAACGGCGAGATCGCGCTTCTGGGGCGGCTGCATGGCGTGCCCACGCCCGTCAATGCCGCGCTGACGCGCATCGGCGCGCGCATGGCGCGGGACGGGGTGAAACCGGGGGCCTACTCGCTGGACGAGCTTCGCGCGGCGGTTGCGGCCGGGGGCTGAAGCCGTTGGGTCCTTGTGCGGGGCGATGCGGCCCGGCGGCAGGATAGGTGGCGCCACCATGGGTGGTGCGAGGTTCCGACACCCCCGTCACGGGATGCGATGGACATGCTGCGCGGGGTCCGGTCGATTGCCGGCCCTTGGCCCTGTGAGGGGGCTGTCTTCAGCCCGGCAACGAAACCTCGGGTCCTGCGGTGCAACCGGGCCTTGGCCCGTCGCGTGATCGGCCGATCGACGGCTACCCTTGCAGGGAATCGTTAAAATCCCGCTAAACTGCGCGGGAAAACCTCGGAGGGGCGGCGATGGCACGGACGGTTTCCTTCACGCAGATGAAGGACGGCACGAAAGAGGATTACGAGCTGCTGGAGGAGCTGGAAAAGCCCTTCCTTCGGCTGACCGCCGACCGGGTGCTGGACGAGCTGCGCCGGCAGGAGCATGTCACGCTCGAGGGCTACCGCATCACGCGGCTGGAACACGGGCTGCAATCGGCCACGCGGGCCGAGCGGGACGGGGCGGACCTCGACTGGATCGTCGCGGCGCTGTGCCATGACATCGGCGACGGGCTGGCGCCGCAGAACCACGACCGCATGTCGGCCGAGGTGATCCGCCCCTTCGTGCGCTGGGATGTGGCCTGGGTGGTGGAGCATCACGGCATCTTCCAGATGCTCTATTACGCGCATCACTACGGCTGGGACCGCAACGCGCGCGACCGGTTCCGCGACCACCCCTGTTTCGACAGCTGCGCGGAATTCTGCGAGCGTTGGGACCAGTCGAGCTTCGACCCCGATTACGACACCCTGCCGCTGGAGCATTTCGAGCCGATGCTGCGCGAGGTCTTCGGGCGCAAGGCCTACGACCCCGAGGTGATCCGCGAGGGGCATGTCTCGGCCCTGACGGCCTGATTTCGCCCGATCGTTTGCGCTGCAATTAATCTTTTGACCTGCGGCGACCCTCGGGTAGGGTTTCCGGCAAGCTTGGCCAGAGGGTGCAAGCCGGGACAGTTTTGATGGGAGACCATGTGACATGGGCAAACGGGATGACCTGATCGCGCAATATGCCGATGATCTGAAGAACAAGTGCGGCATGGAGCCGGACATGGCACTGCTGACCAAGGTGACGATCGGCTGCGGACCGGCGATCTACGACGCCGATGCCTCGACCGTGGCCGGAAGCCAGGAGCACGAGCTGGAAACGGTGAAGAAGAACTTCCTGGTGAAGAAGCTGGGCCTGAAGGACGGGCCGGAGCTGGACGCGGCGATCGCGAGCGTGATCGAGACCTACGGCAAGTCCGAGCGCAACAAGTACCGCGCGGTGGTCTATTACATGCTGACCAAGCATTTCGGGAAGGAAAGCGTCTACGGCTGAGGCCTGACGCCCTTCGGACGGATCGAACGGCCCGCGACCCCCGCGGGCCGTTCGCATTTTCGTCGAATGCGTCTTGAATGCCGCGGGCAATTTCGTTGCCCGGCGCATGCCCTGGCGGCTATGACATCCGCAACGCCCGACCAGGATGGACGGGCCCGACATCGACAGACACGCGGAGCGAGAGAGCGCGTGGGTGGTGGAGGGTCCCGCGACGTGTCGGGACCCTCCTTTTTCGTCGGTCAGGCCGCGAAAAGGCCGAGGACAAGGCCGATCAGCGTCGCGCCGGTCACGGCATAGCCGCCATCGATCACCGTCAGCATCGCGGGCCGCCCGGCATAGGCGTTGTTGATCATGATCCAGGGCGCGATGAAGAACAGGCCCACGCCAAGCCCCGTGACAGCGGCGGGCATCGCGCCGGCCAGGCCCGACATCGCCAGCAGGTGCCGCATCATGCCCGCCACCAGCAGCATGGCGAGTGCCGACAGAACGAAGGGCAGCGGGCTGCCCGCGTTGGTCGGCTTTCCGTCTTCGTCGCAGGGCACGCCCGCGGCCCTGAGCCAGGGTGTCGAAAGCGCCATGTACCAGGCCGCGCCCCAGAGCCACGCGACCGCAGCCGCCACGATCACCGATAGGAGTCCCATGTCCGTCATCCCGAAGCCTCGTCGCCGTAAGGATAGCACGGGTCCCGCGGCCCGTGTCAGTCCAATCCGCCCATGGCGCGGACCGCTCGCCATTCGTCCTCCGTCACCGGCTGGACCGACAGGCGCGAGTTCTTCACGAGAACCATCGCGGACAAGTCCTCCCGCGCCTTGATCTGGTCGAGCGTGACGGGACTGGGCAGGGGTTCCACGGCCTTGATGTCCACGCACTCCCACCGGTCGTCGTCGGTGGAGCTGTCGGGGTGAGCCTCGGCGATGACCTCGACGATGCCGACGACGGCTTTCTCGGATTGGGAATGGTAGAAGAAGCCAAGGTCGCCGACCGCCATCTCGCGCATGAAGTTCCGCGCCTGGTAGTTGCGGACGCCATCCCATTCCTCGCCCGTGTCGCCGCGGGACACCTGCTGGTCCCAGGACCATGTCGAGGGTTCGGATTTGAAGAGCCAGTAGCGCATGGGTCCTACTCCGGTTTGAGGGGGCGGTTCAGCAGCATGTCGGCGATGGTGGCCACGTCGGCCCGCCCGTCTGCCAGCGCCGCGACGGCGGTGGCAATGGGGGTGTCGAGGTCCTCGCGCGCGGCGATCTGCCGGGCGGTGTGAAGCCCCTCGACCGTCACGTCGGCCGGCAGCGTCTCGCCCCGGGCGAGGGCCATGCCGAAGCGGAAGTTGCGCGATTTCTCGGAGCCGCAGGTCAGGATCAGGTCGCCCAGGCCGGACAGGCCCCTGAGCGTCGCCTCCTCCGCACCTTCGGCGGTGGCGATGCGCGTCATCTCGGCAAGACCGCGCGCCATGAGGGCGGCGCGCGCGCTGTCGCCGAAGCCCGCGCCGATCACCGCACCCGCGGCGATGGCGACCACGTTCTTCAGCGCGCCGCCCAGTTCGGCACCGATCACGTCGGTGGTGCGGTAGAGCCGCAGGGCGGTCGTGGAAAGCCGCGCCTGCAGCGCCGCGCCGGTGGCGTCGTCCGCGCAGGCGAGCGTCAGGGCGGTGGGCAGGCCGGCGGCGATGTCGACGGCGAAGCTGGGGCCGGTGAGCTGCGCGGGGGTGGCCTTGCCGTGCCTTGCGATGAGCGCGGTGGGGCCGAGGCCCGTGGCCCGGTCGATGCCCTTGGCGCAGGAGACGAGGGTGGTCGCGGCGAGATGCGTCTCGGCGAGGAAGGGGCCGAGGGTTTGGGTCGGCAGCGCGAGCAGCGCGCAGTCGGCGGTGAGATCCGAGAGATCGCCGGTGACGCGGAGCGTCTCGGGGAAGCGGTGGCCGGGCAGGCGGCGGGTGTTCTCGCGCGCATGCTGCATCGCCTCGGCACCGTCGCGCGCCCAGAGGGTCACGGGATGACCGGCCTTCGCATAGGTGATGGCCAGCGCCGTGCCGAAGGCGCCCGCGCCGATGATGTCGAGCGGCGCGCTCATGCCTTGGCGCCCTTCTTGCCCGACCCGATCATCGGGGCGGCGGCGGTATCGAGCGGCCAGCGCGGGCGGGCGGAGAGGGTGAGATCGTCGCGGTGCCCGGCCTCGAAGGCCATCAGCCCGGCGAAGGCGATCATCGCGGCGTTGTCGGTGCAGAGCGCGAGCGGTGGGGCGACGAAGGGCAGGCCGGCCTCGGCGGCGACCTGTTCGAGGCGGGCGCGCAGCATCCTGTTCGCCGCGACACCGCCGGCGACGGCGAAGCCGGTGAGGCCGGCTTGATCGGCCAGCGCGCGGGCGGTTTTCCCGGCCAGCACATCGGCAACGGCCATCTGGAACGAGGCGCAGAGATCGGCGCGGTCGGTTTCCGTCATCCCGCCCTGTTCGGCGACCAGCGCATCGCGCACCCGCAGGACGGCGGTCTTCAGCCCCGAAAAGCTGAGGTCGCAGCCGGGCCGGTCCATGAGCGGGCGGGGCAGGTCGAAGCGGGTGGCATCCCCCCTCGCGGCCTCCGCCTCGACCGAGGGGCCGCCGGGCTGGGGCAGGCCCAGAAGGCGCGCGACCTTGTCGAAGGCCTCACCGGGGGCGTCGTCGATGGTGCCGCCGAGGCGGTGGAACGCGTCGGGCCCGTCGACGCGGAGGAACTGGCAATGCCCGCCCGAGACCAGAAGCATCAGGTAGGGAAAGCGCATCGCGTCGGTCAATACCGGCGTCAGCGCGTGACCGGCGAGGTGGTTCACGCCGACCAGCGGCTTGCCCAGCCCCATGGCCAGCCCCTTGGCGGCCATGACGCCCGAAAGAACCCCGCCGATCAGGCCGGGGCCCGCGGTGACGGCGATGGCGTCGATGTCGGAAAGCGCGACACCGGCCTGCGCCAGCGCCTCCTCGGTCACGAGGTCGAGCTTCTCGGCATGGGCGCGGGCGGCGATCTCGGGGACGACGCCGCCGAAGGCCGCGTGCAACTCGGTCTGGCTGGCGACCACGTTCGACAGGATCGAAGCGCCCGCGCCGGTGCCGCGCAGGATGGCCGCGCCGGTGTCGTCGCAGCTGCTTTCCAGGCCGAGGATCGTGAGGGGGCGGGGCATTGGGCGCCTCGTTGCAGGCTCGAGGATAGGCAGGTAACACTCGCCCCGATGTCTGACAATGCCGATGCCCCCCTCGTGCTGATCACCCGGCCGCAGGACGCCGCCCACCGCTTCGCGGACGAGCTGCGCGCGGCGGTCGGGCCGGTGGAGGTGGCGATCATCCCGATGCTGGAGATCAGGCCGGTGGTCGAGAGCCTCGACCTCGACGGTGTCACGGCGCTGATCTTCACCTCGGCGGCGGGGGTGGAGGTGTTCGGCACCCTGACCGGGGACTGCAGCCTGCCGGCCTGGTGCGTCGGCGACCGAACCGCCGAGGCCGCGCGCGAGATCGGGCTCAAGGCGACCTCGGCGGGCGGCGATGCCGATGCGCTTGTCGCGCTGATGGCCGAGGCGCGGCCCGAGGGGCGGCTTCTGCACCTGAGCGGGATGCACACCCGCGGCGACGTGGCCGGGCGGCTCTTCGAGGCGGGGCTGAGGGCCGAAGCGCGGGCGATCTACGACCAGGTGGCGACGGAGCCGGGCTCGGAACTGGCAACCGCGCTGGCGCATCCGGGCCCGGTCATCGTGCCGCTCTTCTCGCCGCGAAGCGCGGCGCTTTTCGCCGAGGCGGCGGGCGGTGCGGCGGCGCGCACCGAGATCGTCGCCCTGAGCCGCGCCGTGGCCGAGGCGTTGCCCGAGGGGCTGGCCGGGCGCGCCCGGATCGCCGGCAGCCCGGACGCGCCTGCGATGATCCGCGCCCTGGCTGCGCTGATTTCTCCCTAGCCGCGGCTTGAGGGGCATGACACGCTGGTCTAGGCTGGATCGGGCGCATCTGTCAGGTGGGCTTGACAGTTTATGAATTGACAGACGAGGGGTGGCGCAGGTGGCACGGGGAAGCTCGAAAAGCTCAGGCAGCACACGCAATCGGCAGGGCGGCGCGGGCCGTGGCGCGGAGCGCGCACCCACGGACGGCACCACGGCCGAGGACAGCATCGCGTCTGCGACCGATTCGGCCACCACCGCCGCAGAGGAGGCGATGGCGCGCAACGACGAGGGGTTGAAGGACGCTGCCGAAAGCCTTGCGGGTGAAGAGGCCGCGCCCTCCGGGACCGGGCCGGAGCCGACTTCGGACAGCGGGGGTCCCGACGCGGAAACAGGCGCGGCCGAGGCCGAGACGGTCGGCACGGCCGGCGACGACAGCATTTCCGGCACCGAAGCCGACAGCGCCGATGGCGATGTCGATGCGGCCTCGACCGACGGTGACGAGACGGTGACCCTGGCACCGGAAGCCGCGGAGGAGGTCGCCGCCGAGACAGCGCCCGAGACGACGCCGCCACCGGTACCTCCGGCCCCTCCCCCCGAGCCCGAGCGGCGCGGCGGGGTCGTGCCGCTTCTGCTGGGCGGCGTGGTCGCCGCGGGCCTCGGCTATGGCGCGGCCTACATGGGCCTGCTGCCCTCGGGCGGTGGCACCGACGATCAGTCCGCGGCCATCGCAGCGGCGCTGGAAAACCAGAGCGCGGCCCTGGCCGAGCTTCAGGCGCGGGTCGCGGAGATCGCGAGCGCCGCGCCTGCCGAGATGCCCGAGATGCCCGCGATGCCCGAGGTCGACCTCTCACCGGTGCTGGAGCAGATCGCGGGCCTGTCCGAGCGGATCGAGGGCGCAGCGGGCAGCATCGCCACGCTGGCCGAGCGCGTGACCGTCCTGGAAGAGCGCCCGGTCTTCACCGGGGATATCGACGCAGACACCGCCGCTGTCGAGCTGGCGCTTGACGCCGCCCATGCCGCCAAGGACGCGTGGGG